>CAJTOW010000061.1:0-2911 GCA_910577655.1 uncultured Lachnospiraceae bacterium
CCCGCATTTGCCTGAGAATCTTTTTTTCCAGCCGGGAAACCTGGACCTGGGAGATATGGAACTGCTCCGCGATCTGGGTCTGGGTCTGATTATCAAAATATCTCCGCACAATGATATCCCGCTCCCGCTCATCCAGCTGCTCCAGAAGCTGCTTTAACACAAGCTTGTTTAAAAGCTGCTCCTGCTCCTGACGTTCATCCGGCAGCTTGTCCATAAGGCAGAGATTCTGGTCATCCCCGGCTCCTACCGGACGGTACAGAGATTCCACATCCGCCGCTGCCTCCAGGGACGCCGCCACCTCCTCCTTGCTGGCTCCGGCCTCCCGGGCGATCTCCTCGATCCCCGGTTCCCGGCCCAGCTCCCAGGTCAGACGCTCCCGGATACTGCGGGCCCGGATCGCCAGCTCCTTCACAGACCGGCTGACCTTGATCATCCCGTCATCCCGCAGAAACCGCTTGATCTCGCCGGTAACCATAGGAACAGCATAAGTTGAAAAGCGGACCTCATAATCCATATTGAATTTGTCAATGGCTTTCAAAAGGCCGATACAGCCGATCTGGTACAGATCCTCCAGCTCATATCCCCGGTTGGCAAAATGCCGCACCACACTCCAGACCAGCCCCACGTTTCCTGCAACTACCTTTTCCCGCGCATCTTTATCCCCTTCCTGTGCAAGCCTGATCAACCGCATTGTCTCATCCATATGTATCCTCTCCTATGGTTGAATAGACAAAATGGACTGGATCACCCCGGCAGTACGGCTGGAACGCCCACAGGCAGATACAAGCCTGGACTCCAGGATACTGACAGATCTGGAGATACTGGCAGCTTTCGAGGTACTGGCAGCTTTCGAGGTACTGGCAGCCTTCGAAGTACTTACAGCCTTCGAAGTATTTACAGACTCCGGGATACTGACAGGCTTCGGGATACTGGCAGCGTTCGGGATCCCTCCATCCTGCTCCTGCCGGATCTCCTTTTTCATCTGCACGATGGTCCCCTTCCCCGGTTCCGACTCCACCTGCACCTGATCCATAAATGCCTCCATGAAGGAAAAGCCCATACCGGACCTTTCCCCCGTCTTGTCTGTGGTATAAAGCGGCTCCATGGCCCGCTTCACATCCCGGATCCCGGATCCCCTGTCCTCCACGGTCACCGTCAGCCAGTCCCCCTGGATCCTGCCCTCCAGAACGATGACTCCCTCCCCGTTCTGGTAGCCATGGATCACCGCATTGGTGACTGCTTCCGACACCGCGGTCTTTACATCCTCCACCTGCTCCAGTGTGGGATTCATCCGGCTCATGAACACAGCCGTCACCACCCGCGCAAATTCCTCATTCTCCGACAAACTCTCTATCTCCATACGAAAATGTGCCATAATTGCCTGCCCCTCCTCTCATCCGGCCACTGCCTCGTCCCTGGTATCAAAGTGTTCCATAATCCTGGTGATTCCGCCTACTGTCAGAACCCTGCTTACCTGGTTATTCACCCCATAAAGAGTCGTCTTTCCTCCATTGGCCTTCATCTGCTTGTAGCGGTTTAACAGTA
The DNA here is from genome assembly GCA_910577655.1 of uncultured Lachnospiraceae bacterium. GTDB lineage: Bacteria > Bacillota > Clostridia > Lachnospirales > Lachnospiraceae > Brotaphodocola. Next base: position 1,546 of record CAJTOW010000061.1, read on the forward strand.
TCCCAATTCCCGAAGAATCCATGAACTGGGTCCTGCTGAAATCAAAAACAATCTTATTGATATAATTCTCCGCCAGAAGAAGATCCGTCTCGTATTTCAGATTCCTGCAATTATGATGATCAAACTCCCTGGGCAGATGGATGATCAGAATCTGCCCGCATGCTTCATATGAAAATGTTTTCTGCGCCATTGTTTTCCCTTTCTGACTAATATGCCCCATCTGCAGATTCACAGCCCTCCAGATATCCAACAGCTGCACGAAAGTATGTCTAAAGCAGCAGATAGGCACGGTTCATTTTTTCCACGAAAAAAAGATACGACAGACTATTTCCATCGTATCTCTTCTTTCGTACTTTTTATTTGATTCCGAACGTACCTTATACTCCTTTTCTCACAGCTCTGGCCGCGGCATAATCTGCCCCTGATAAACCAGAACAGAACATCCTTCAATATCCCCTCTGCTCCTTGGCCAGCGCCGCATACTCCGAATCCGGATAATTCATGATCACATCCCCGAAATACTGGTTAGCCGAAGCCGTATCCTCCTGCCCCTGGTAGACCATCCCCAGCTTGTAAATCACCTCCGGGTTGTCTCCTTTAAGGGTCAGACTCTTCTGGTAAAGATCAATAGCCTGGGCAGCGCCGCCAGCCGTAGCAGCGGCAGCGTCCCCCATCTGGGCCAGCAGCACATAGGCCTTATCCGCCATATCCTGCCGCAGCCAGCTCACCGTACTATCCAGTACCCCGTCCGTCAGCACGGAAAAATCCGTCTCCACATAGATTCTGGCCGCTGTATTCATATCCTCATTCCGGTATGCATCCAGAATCTGAACCAGCCTCTGGTACTGGCTTAAGATACCATTGTTGTCGTTGACCACAAGATTCAGACTGTTCTCCGCATCCGCCTTGGCCTGTCTGGCATCCTCCACCTCCTGCTTCATACTGTCAATAGTCAGATTCAGGCTGTTGATCTGCTCCAGATACTTGCGGATCTCCACATTGTGAGTCTGGCCCAGAGTCTCCCTGCTGGCCGGCATCACCAGGAAAAAGATGACCGCCGCCCCCAGAACCAGACCTGCCAGAATATTGAGTACTGACTGCCAGCCTGTATTCTCCTTGTAGGTAGGCGGCATGATAATATCGTCATCCTGCATCTGCCTATGGGAAAATGCATTTTTCAGCTTCCGCCTCTCGACCTCTGCCCGTCCCGTATTGTGTTTGACAATGGTCATGAACCGCTGACAGTCCGGGTTGTACTGGTCCACCTTGAGTGCCTGGTAAAGGCTTCTGCCTGCCTTTGTATAATCCTCATGCCGGATATACAGAAGGGCCAGAAGCTTCTGTGCTTTCAGATAATTGGGCACCT
>CAJTOW010000061.1:2930-24752 GCA_910577655.1 uncultured Lachnospiraceae bacterium
CCACAAGCCGCATCAAAAGCAGTATAGCCAGATCCTCATTGTCGCTTTTGGCATACCCCAGGGCCTGGTTGTATTTTTTCGCTGCCTGGTCTGCTGTCTCCAGATACCCCCGGGCGTCATAAAGCTTCCTCAGGTATTCCTCTGCCAGATTGTCCCTTTCCTGAAAATTCAGGCTGATGATCCACTGGGCCAGAGCCGCCGCCACCTCACCGATCTCATTGTAGATCAGTCCAAGAAGATTGCGGGCGTCTGTATTGTATTTGTTAAAACGAAGACTTTTCTTCAGCACTTCCACGGCTCCGGTCATGTCCCGGTTCGCCGCCTTCTCCAGCCCTCTATTGTAATATCCATTGGATATTCTGCGGTTTCTCATTCCTGCATCCATTGTACGACTCTCCTGTAACCGGCCGCTGTCCTGCAGAATCCTGCCGTGACTCCCGGATTTGCCAAAAGGCTACCGCCACATCCAGATCCCCGCAGACAGCCTGTCCCGGCTATAACTTATTCCCTGCTCTCCCTTAAAAGCTCCACCATCAGGTCTGTCATATCCGTAAGATCCTCTCTGCCTATGGCATCCTCCACCTCACCGATCTCCAGACTGGGACGGAAACGTTTAAGCTCCTCCTCAAAATCCAGCATCCCATACCTCCTTCATAACCTTCAAATGCATTCGAGAGCCTGTTGCCTGCAGCATTTCCGGATCTCCCCTATGAGATAGAGGGATCCCACCACATAGAGTCTTTCCTGCTCCTTCCTGCCCTTCACCGCCTGGGCAAATGCTTCTCTTACTGTCCCGGCTTCTGTCACCCGGCTGCATCCCGCCTCACGAAACCGGGCTGCCAGAAGCCCCTGGTCTGCGGCCCGCCCGCTATCCAGCCGGGCCACCGTAACCTGGGCAATATTCAGTCCATCCCGCAAAATCCGGATCATCTCTCCATAATCCTTGTCCGAGACGGCTGCAAACAGAAGGCGGACCGGACTGTCTCCCTCCCGCGCTTTTACCGCCCGGACAAAGGCCCGGATGCCTCCCGGATTGTGGGCGCCGTCCAGCCAGATGCCCGGGGCCGCCTCCTCCATCCGGCCAGGCCAGTGTACCGCCCTTAATGCTTCCTGGCAGAGACTTTCTGTAATTCCCGGAATTTTCAAAACCTCCACAGTTTTAAGGGCCAGAGCCCCGTTCATCCTCTGGTACGGGGCCATGAAGGAGACTTTATCCAGAATCTCTGTCCATGTCCCCTTCCGGGTTAATGACTGCTCGTCCACCGGACTGCCGACACACCCCAGAGCCAGGAGCCTTTCCCGGATCACTGCCGACGCTTCCGGCAGATTGTCGTCATAGATAACCGGAACCCCTGCCTTGATGATCCCCGCCTTCTGGGCTGCGATCTGGGGGATCGTGTCCCCCAGATACTGGGTATGATCCAGGCTGATAGAAGTGATCACACAGGCTGCAGGATGCCGGATCACATTGGTAGTATCCAAAAGCCCTCCAAGTCCTGTCTCCAGCACCACATAGTCCACCTGCTCCTTTTCAAACAGCACCATGGCCATGAGAAACAGAAACTCGAAAAAAGCAGGATGGCAGCATCCCTCTTTGGCCTTTTGCCGGACAACCGGCAGCACCTGATCAAATATGCCCTGGAACTCTTCCTCTGAAACCATCTCTCCATCCAGAAGGAAACGCTCCCGGATATCCTCCAGATGGGGGGATATGAAGGTTCCCACCCGGAATCCGGCCCTGACGAGAATAGCCGTCAGATCCGCGCATACAGATCCCTTGCCATTGGTTCCGGCCACATGGATGATCTTCAAACGGCTGTCCGGGTTCCCCAGCTCTGTAAGGAACTCCCTTACCTGGCTCAAAGTATTTTTCTTCTTTGTCCACATAGGAATACCCAGGAGATATTCCCTCGCATTTTCCCTTTTCAAGCTGACTCCTTGTTCTTGGGAGAAACGTGCCGCCGACACCCTTCTCCCACATACTCAGGCATACGGAAAACCTCACTGGCATGTTCTCCGCATATCACTTCATTATATGCCTGGTGATTCCAGATTATGACATAAAAAATGTAACACTTGCATATTTTCTGAAAGCCCTTTATCCTTCCAGATGCGCCAGCCGCTCTTCTACCTGAGCCATCATCTGGGTATATTTCTCCTGTTTGGCCTTCTCCTCCTGGATCTTGGCCTCCGGCGCCTTGCTGACGAACCGCTCATTGGACAGCATACCGTTGACCCGGGCCAGCTCCTTTGTGAGACGCTCCTTTTCCTTCATCAGCCGTTCCTTCTCCTTTGCCACATCCACCAGCTCTGCGAAGGGCATGTAGATGGCAGCCTGGTGGATCATGGCAGACACCGCGTCCTCACCGATTCCGGTCTTGTCGGTCTGGATGCACACCTCGCTGGCGCCGCCCAGAGTGGCGAAGAATACCCGGCTGTGCTCAAAGATATCCAGAACCTCCTGGTTCGTGGACACCACGTACACCCTGGCCTTGCGGCTTGGGGGAACATTCATGGAGGTACGCACATTGCGGATACCCCGCACTGCCTCCTTGATGGTCTCAACCGCATGCTCCTCTTTTGTGAAGCTCCAGTCCTTTCGGTACTCCGGCCAGGAAGAGATCATAATGGACGGCTCTACGTCCTGGAGGTTGCAGAAGATCTCCTCCGTAATGAAAGGCATGTAGGGATGCAGAAGCTTCAGGGACTGGATCAGCACCGTCCGCAGCGTCCAGATCGCCGCCGCCCGGGTGGTATCCTCCTCATTCCAGAGACGTGGCTTTACCATCTCAATATACCAGTCACAGAACTCCTCCCAGATAAAATCATACACCTTCTGGAGGGCAATGCCAAGCTCATATTTGTCCAGATTCTCCGTCACATCCTTTGCCAGGGTATTGCCCTTACTGAGGATCCATTTATCTGCCATGGTAAGGGCTGACAGAGGAACCTCCTCCACGGTCGCCTTCTCCATATTCATCATAATGAACCGTGACGCGTTCCACACCTTGTTGGCAAAGTTGCGGCTGTTCTCCACACGCTCCCAGTAGAACCGCATGTCGTTGCCCGGTGCATTGCCTGTGACCAGGGTCATGCGCAGGGCGTCCGCGCCGTACTTGTCCACCACCTCCAGGGGGTCGATGCCATTGCCCAGGGACTTGCTCATCTTGCGCCCCTGGCTGTCCCGCACCAGACCGTGGATCAGCACCGTATGGAAGGGACATTTGCCCGTCTGCTCGATCCCGGAGAACACCATGCGGATGACCCAGAAGAAGATGATGTCATAGCCGGTCACCAGCACATCCGTGGGGTAGAAATACTTATATTCCTCTGTCTCCTCCGGCCAGCCCAGGGTGGAAAATGGCCACAGCGCCGAGGAAAACCAGGTATCCAGGGTATCCTCGTCCTGCTCAAAATGGGTGCACCCGCACTTAGGGCATTTCTCCGGCATGGCCTTGGCCACCACGATTTCGCCGCAGTCCTGACAATAATAGGCCGGGATCCGGTGCCCCCACCAGAGCTGTCTGGATATGCACCAGTCACGAATGCCCTCCAGCCAGTGAAGATAGGTCTTGCCGAAGCTTTCAGGAACGAACTTCAGCTCGCCGGTCTTTAATGCCTGGATCGCCGGCTGGGCCATCTCATGCATCCGAACAAACCACTGCTGCTTCACCATAGGCTCCACCGTAGTCTTGCAGCGGTCATGGATTCCCACGTTGTGGGAATGGGGAACCACTTTCACCAGAAGTCCCTGGGCCTCCAGATCCTTTACAATCGCCTTCCGGGCTTCATAGCGCTCCATGCCGTCGTAAGGACTGCCCGGACAGTCAATGGTGGCGTCATCGTGCATAATGCAGATCTCGGGAAGATCATGGCGTCTTCCCACCTCAAAATCATTGGGGTCATGGGCCGGTGTGATCTTCACACAGCCCGTACCGAATTCCTTATCCACATAGGAATCCGCCACTACCGGGATCTGACGCCCCGTCAGGGGAAGCTCAAGCATCTTGCCCACCAGATCCTGGTACCGCTCGTCTTCGGGGTTCACAGCCACTGCCGTATCCCCAAGCAAAGTCTCCGGACGGGTGGTAGCGATCTCCACAAACCGCCCTTTTTCCCCGACAATGGGATAATTGATATGCCAGAAGAAGCCGTCCTGCTCTTCGTGCTCCACCTCCGCATCGGAGATGGAGGTCTGGCACACCGGGCACCAGTTGATGATCCTGGAACCTTTATAGATATAGCCCTTGTCGTAAAGCCTGGTAAATACCTCCAGCACCGCGTCGGAACACCCCTCATCCATGGTGAACCGTTCCTTGTCCCAGTCTGCGGAGGACCCCAGCTTGTAAAGCTGGCTGATGATCCGGGTGTTGTACTCCTTCTTCCAGTCCCAGCAGGCCTCCAGGAATTTGTCCCGGCCCAGGTCCTGCTTGTCAATGCCCTGGCTCTTTAACTTGTCGATGACCTTGACCTCTGTGGCGATGGCTGCATGGTCTGTCCCTGGCTGCCAGAGGGCCTCATAGCCCTGCATCCGTTTGTACCGGGTCAGGATATCCTGCAGGGTATTGTCCAGGCCATGGCCCATGTGGAGCTGCCCGGTGATATTGGGCGGCGGCATGACGATGGTAAAGGGCTTCTTTCCCTCCCGCTTTCCACGGGCCGCATCTGCCCGGAAATACTTATTGTCCAGCCATTTCTGGTACAGCTTCCCTTCAATAGCCGAAGGATTGTAGGTTTTCTCCAGTTCTTTCATCTGTCATTCTCTCCTTAATTTTTGTCGGAAAACAAAAACACCCTCCATACAGCCACAGCTGTATAAAGGGCGAACTTTCTCCGCGGTACCACCTTTATTCCCGGCAGCTGGCATGGATAAACGCGATCCCGGCCTGCCGGCTCTTTGTCCTTAACGCGGACCGGACGTGGATTCCTACTCCTGCATCAGCTCTTGCGTGAACCGGCAAACAGTTCCGGCCCTCCCGCACATATTCAGAATCCCGGCTCCAAAGCTACCTTCCGTGCGCATTCCCTGAGACCGTCTCCCAGCCGCCGAACAGTCCTCTCTGTCAGGTACCACGCCGTACTCCTCTTCTTCCCAGCCTTTTTGTATAGTGTTAATCATAGTGTCTTCCGGAAAATTTGTCAAGCAGAAACCACAAAACCTCACTTGAATTGGTAACAATTCGTAACAGTTCAGACGGGCCATCTTCTTGCCCCCGAAAAGCATCGGGGACAAGAAGCGACCGGCGTCAGCCCGATGTCAAATCGGATAAGAAAGCGCTTATGCAAACAAAAACGTGTTTGCAACACACTTTCTCATCCGATTTGCCGCCCGTCTGAACTGTTACTTGAATTGTCTCCGGAATTCCTGCTTCCACCTGTGCACCAGCTCTGTCTGCCCTGCCTGCCGCCGGATAGAATCCTTCTTAAACAGGGCCTCCAGCTGGGCCACTGCATCGGACCGGGCCGCACGGTCCCGGACATCCTTAAGCCGTTTCGCCCAGGCTTCTTTTTGTTCCTCTGAGATGACCGCCTGGATATGCTCTCCCAGCCGCACCTTCTCATCCAGCAAGGTCAGGATGTACATCCGCTGCAGAAGCTCTTCCTTTCCGTTCCGCAGGTAAGCCTTCTCATAAGCCTCATAAGCCTTGTCAAAATGAAAGGTCTGGGCATGGCAGGCTCCCAGATTGTTAAGAACCTTTACCAGAAATGTATCATCCACGTGCTTGTCAGCCGGACGGTCCAGAAGCTCCTCATAAAGTCTGGCCGCCCTGGTATACTGGTGCATGGAGAACAGCTCGTCAGCCTTTAGCTTGGAGAACTCCGCAGGATGTTTCTTGCGCAGATCCATAAGCCGGTGGCGGAACCGGTTGATCTCCACCCCGTTATAATAGCCGCATTCCTGGAGAATCAGAACCAGGGCTTCATCCAGCTTCTCCTGGCGCTTCAGCCACCGCTCCAGCTTCACGGCCAGCATCCCCAGATTCAGCTCCTCCTTCAGAAACTCCAGCAGATCGTCATTGATAAAACCATCCAGCACCAGAAGGGGATAATGATAGATCACATAGGCCAGCTCCTGGGCCGTGAAGAGATGGATTCCCAGCATCTCCACATGATAAGGCCGTCTGGCGTACTCCTGACTGCACAACAATAAACTCATAGCATAACCTCTTGTCTCAGCTGTACTCCCGAGGACGGGAACAGATCCCCAAAGCCCTGGTCCTTCACATGGACATCCATAGTCCGCTCATCCAGAAACTTCACCTGGATATGAACCCGCGTGGTTCTCTCCGGACGCTCCGGAAAGCCCTCCAGGGGAATGGAAACCAGCTTCCTCTTCTTGGCATCCAGGGGTGTCACCACAAAGTCAACACTCTTCTGATTGTCCGGTATCACATCCAGGGCCGCTACCCTCTCATACCACTGGTCCCCGGCAGCTGCCAGTACCACGGAGGTCTCCTGCCCTTTATGGATCACGTTCATGGAAACCGTTGATTTCAAACGCCCCTCACAGATATAGGTGTAGGGATACTGGGTTTTCTCCTGCAGATGATCCAACGCCTTGTAGGCCGCGCCCTTGGCGAAGAGCGCATCCTCCAGATAGATACGCCGGCTGCTGCTGATCCGTTTCATGAATTCCTCTGCCCACTCCCGCTTCTCAAAACCCTTTCCCATGAGAAACACGGAGGAGTAGGATTTCTTCTGCATCATACGCTCCGCGCAGGAGGAAAGGATCATATCTGCCAGACGGCATCCGGAAGACGTGGAAAGGATCTCCAGGGAGAATCCCTCCTCCATATCCTCATATTCCGTCAGGACGATGGTCTTCTTCATACCCCGCTGTACCTTCATCTCATAGTACCGCAGCCGCTCGTCAGACAGTTCGAACATGCCGACCACACCATTCCATATATCCTTTTTCTGGCTCAGAATATAGTAGGTAAAACTTTCAGGGTGACTGATGATATGTACCTGCTGGTCTTCAAATCCCAGCTGCCCCGCGCATTCCTTCAAAAGCCGGATCAGCCCCGCCTCAAGCTTGGGCACGGCGATCACCAGCTGGAGGATGGGCTTTTTTCCATACTCATCTGCCGGAAGCCTCAGCACATGCTCCAGGAACCGTGTCAAAAGCTCCCTGGCAGGGTAACGGACATCACAGATTGTAGCTGTCCCGTCCTTTTTCGCCAGCTTCACCAGCTTATCCACGATGACCCCGTCTCCCTGCAGGTTGTGGGCATAGGCCTCCTTTCCCACATACCATTCGTCTGCGCTTTTGCTCCGGCAGATCACCGTAGGGATCGTCCAGGTCTTTCTCTCATCTGCACAATTCACCTGTGTGTAAGCATCACACAAATCAATTCCCACTACAAGTCCTTCCATACCTCGTCCCTTTCACCTGACAGGACCCTAAAGCAGGGAGAACAGTTCCTCCATGGCTGCCGTATCTGTCAGATATTTTATCATCTTCTCTTTCAGCTTAGTCTCCTCCCTCAGGGATAGACAAAGCCCCATCTCATTCAGCGCCGCATAACGGCTTCCCTCCGGGCCCTTGTGGTCCGGGTTGCACGACAGACCGCCTTCCTTTACCAGGACGCGCTCCTCCTCCTGGAGTTCAAAAATCTGGTACTCCAGAAGTTCCCCTTCAAACAACACCTTCTGCCGGATGAATATCCCCGGATACACCCGTCTCAGCTCATCGGGATGGAACTCCTCCTCCTCCGGCAGGATCCGGATCTGCAGCTCCGGTCTGGCATCCCGGCTGCTGTGATACTCCACGATCACCTGGTCCAGGACAGAATCCGGCAGCCGGACCCGGCCTCCCAGATCCTTCATCCAGGCAAACACACGTCCTTCACCGATCAGGATATCCATGATGGTCTGGCACAGAGCGGTCTGCTCCTCATCCAGCTCCTGGCAGGAAGCATAATAACGCCCCAGGGCCAGCAGATAGATGGTAGGGATCCTGGACTTGTCCCCGCTTGTCTGGACAGCCCCCTCCAGATAGGCAAACACCCTGCCGTCCGTAGGCTTCTCCTTCAGGAAATAATCCGAAGACTTCAGGGTAAAATAAGCCTTCACCAGACTGTCATTGATCTTCTTGCCGGAGGTGTACCAGTCAAACACCTGGTCCATCCAGTCCGTGCTGCCGGTAAATACCATCTGGGCCAGGAGACGCTCCGGCATGTCGTGGACATCCACACGGTCCCGGACCGCCTGGTTCAGGATCTTGAACATCTGCTTTGCTGAGCCGTTGAAATGGGCACACAGATAATCCAGCAGAACCCCGTCATACCTTCCCTCAGAGAAGAGACGGCAGCCGGTGGCCAAAAGAATCTCATCCTCCCCGGAACGTCTCTGTCCCGCCAGATAGCCGCACAGCTTCAGCAGACGTCCGCTGCGGATCCGCTCCCAGCCATACCGGATCAGGATCCTATAGGCCTCCCGCATATAGCCCTGGTCCACCAGTGTCTCGCAGACACCTGCCCGCTCCTCCTGGTTAAGCTGCTCCAGATTCAGGTTCAGGAGATACTCCACATCCTGGGCGGCCGCCCCATCCTGTTCCACTCTCCGCTGATGGTAGGCGATCATCTGGGCCAGAATCCGCCTGCGGTAAAGGGGATGCAGCTTCATGGTGGCATTGGTCCGCTTTAACGCCGTCTCGTCCGCCGGTCCCTGGATCCCCTCCCGGAGGATCAATTCACACTCCTCAAGCCGCAGCATGGGATGGTCCGGACAGATCTCGTAGCATTTCTCCTCCAGCTCCCGGACATCCACCTTGTCCAGGGCCGCCTGCTTCTCACAGGGGATATTGGCATAACGGTTGCCGGATCCGTCCTGGAACAAGAGCACTGACCGCTCCAGGAACAAGGGTACATAGACCACATTGTCCCTGACCGGACAGACATCCTCTGTCTCCAGCTCCTCATAGCAGATGATGACACTGCGGATCCTGGAATCCTCTACCGTCAGGCGGCAGGAACGCAGGATGGAGGGCAGCACCCTGGCCACCTTGCTGTCGATCATCTCCTTGTAGATCATGTGCTGGTACAAGACCACCAGCCGCTCATCCACCCGGGATTTCAGAAGCTGTTCCATGGTGAACTGCTCAATATCCCGCTCATACTGCTTATAAAGGGGCTTGTCCGGATCCATATACCGGAGTATATTGGCGTAGAGAACCGAACGGCTGTAATCATCCATGGATTTCTCATAGGAGAAGTACATCAGTACCTCCTGGGGCAGCAGGCACGGATAATCCTCCGGAAGGGAGTACAGAAAATATTCATAGAGCCGGGTCAGGCTGATCCCTTCCTCCAGAGCCTTCTGATACCAGGGGAAATGCTTCTCCTGGCGGCAGTCCCCCCGGATCATCATCCCGCAGACAGGACTTAAGAACTCCTTATCCTGAAAATGCTGGTACAGATAGATCAGCAGCCGCTCATAGAGCTGGTGATAATGCCTGGTCACACCGGCCAGCTCCGCCGTACGTCTGGCCAGCTCTATATCCAGTATCCCCTTCCTGGCGGCAAATACCATCACCTGCAGCTCAAAGGCCTCCATGGAGACCATCATCCCCGGGTTCTGCCGGAGCAGCTTAAAGGCTATGGCATAGAGGAATGGACTCCGGCAGCCGTTCTTAAAGAGGAGCCGCATCTGCCCCAGCATCTCTGCCGGATTGGCCGCCTTTTCCGGTTCCAGCTTCAGCCACAGAAGGTAGAGATAAGGATACTTCTGTTCCTCCAGGACATATTTCTTCACCTGCCGGATCAGGGCATCCCGCATCCCCTCCTTCCTGCGGATCCTCATGGTCAGATACTGGTAGAAGCAGAAAAGCTCCACCTGCTCCTGGCGCTGGTCCAGAACATCTTTCCGGCTGCCGTCCAGGCTTGACAGGGCCAGCTCCTCCTGGCCGTCCAGCATAGCCAGCTCCGCCTGGATCAGAAGATTCCAGGCATTCTCTCCATACTCCCTGCGCAGATGCTCTGCCTCCTGGCGCATCTGGTTCTCCAGATCCTTCTCCTGACAGTCGCCCAGCTCATACAAAAGCCGCAGCGCCAGATAGCGGCTGTAATCCACCCGCCGCTTCTTCCGTCCATTGTCCCCGGCCCCCCAGACCTCCATTGGAATAAAAAAATGCTGCCGTACCGTGTCGATCCGGATCCCTCCCAGGTTCTTCCCTCTGTGCAGATAGGCCGGATTGATCTGGTAAGAGATCCCGCATACCTGCTCCTGGAAGTCCTGGGATGTAAAGGTATTCCTGGGAAGCTCCAGAAAATCCCCCTCCACCGACACGGTAAACTGGATATATCCCCAGCCGCTGCGCCGGATCTTTAGCTTCTCCGCCTGAATCTCCTGGACATTCTCAAACAGAAGAGACTCGTCCTCACAGGCCAGCTCCACCGGCTCCTTGGCCTCTATCCCTACCAGAAACTCCTCCAGCTGGTTCTGCCGGTTCGGCCCGGTGCGCAGGCCGTCGTACATGGCACGGACATGAATATCCTGCATAAAAGGCGCTTCCACAAAATCCTGGTAATCATAGATGCGCAGCGCCATCTCCAGATCCATACGGGCTACCTGGGCATAGTCCGCCGGTGTCTTCAACGCGTCCAGAAGCTTCCCCGAAGCCCCCAGCTCTACACCAAAGGAATAGGGAACCTTACGCTCCCCTCCACTGGTTACCAGATAAAAGGCCCCCTCAATCACATCTCCCTGGGTCAGATACGTCGTATCCACCTCATAGGAGATCCGGTTGCGGATGCCGCCAAATGCATGATTCTTAAGCCGGACACGGATATTGGAAGAATAAACCAGCCCTTTGATGTAACGGCCTGCCGTGTCTGCAATATACAATTCGTAATCTACCAGTTCCCCTGCCAGGATCGTGGCGGATATCTGTTCCGGCTGCATCACAGTCTCCAGAACCTCCGCGTCCACAATCCCTTTCGCCAGACGGTTAATTCTTTCTTTCATATGGTATCACCTGTAGGAAGTAATCGGATACTCTGCCGCGCCCCTTTATGTCCGGACAGCTGCAGCACTCCCGGAAAATCCCCACCGTCCCCTGTTTTTTCCAGAAACCATGACCGGATTCTCCCACTCTGCCCAGGAAAATCCCCCTTTTTGGATCTCCGGAGCGCAAAATACAACAATAAATGCTCAATATCTATCTATCTTAGCATATTTTCTCTTGATTTAAAAGAATTAAATTGGTATGATTAAAAAAAGATATTGCCCATGACACCTTTTCCACCGGGTAACCAATCAAAGAAAGTGATGAAACTATGCTATCGGACCCAATGACACTTTATAAACTGATGAATCTGTACATGCTCAAGCAGGTCAATTTCCCTTTGACCAATGCCCAGCTGACGGAATTTTTTCTCCAGCATGAATATGCCAGCTACTTTACCCTCCAGCAGGCACTTAACGAGCTGCAGGAATCCGGGCTGATCCGCACCGAGTCTACCCACAACAGCACCCGCTACGAGATCACCCGGGAAGGCGAGGATACCCTTAGCTTCTTCGGCAAGAACATTTCCCCCGCCATCGTGGAGGACATGGACAAATACCTTAAGGACAACCGTTTCCGTATGCGCAACGAAGTAGGCACCCTGGCAGACTACTATAAGTCCACCAATCAGGACTACATCGTCCACTGCGAAGTCCGTGAAGGCCGCAGCACCCTCATTGACCTGGATCTCTCCGTCCCCGACAAGGAGCAGGCCGAACTCATGTGCGCCCGCTGGAAGGACAGCAGCCAGGAGATCTACGCATTTGTCATGAAGACCTTAATGAGCACAGACTAAACAACAGCCAAAAGCTTCCGCGCCGCAGCATCCTCTGCTGCAGCCGGAAGCTTTCTTTTTCCCATTCACCGCAGACCCCCAGATCCTTCCTGGACGGCTGCCGTTTCTCTGGGAACCCAGTATAAATCCTGCCTTAAATCCCTCTATCCCTATCGGGGACTCTCTACCCCCAGATGGGCGCACAGCGCCCGGGTGCAGGCCGTCTTATCCTTATCCGTCAGCTTCACGTCCCACAGATACCCGAAGATGGCATCCATCTGCCCCAGAAGCATCTCCATCCCCGGTACAGTTTTAAGTCCCCGCTCCATGGCTCTTCTGCGGATGGATGTCACGGAAGGATTCAGCACCACATCCATCACCGCCGCATGGGAGGGAAGACGGTCAATAAAAGAAAGATCCTCATAGTCCGCCCCATATCCCTTCATCCCCAGGGGCGTGGCCTGGATCAGCACATCCGCCTGTTCTGCTCCCCGGGCCAGAGTGGAAGCATCCATGGTATCTGCCGTGGCCCGCATGGATGTGTGGGTATTCAGCTTATCTGCAATCATCTGGGCATTCTCCCTGGTCCGGTTCAGGATCTGAAGGTTCCTGACCCCCTGGCGGGAAAGCTCCACTCCAATGACGCCGCAGATGGCTCCTGCCCCTGCCAGGAGAACCCTGGCCCCATCCAGCTTCACACCGGCCTCCAGCAGCGCGTTGACTGTGCCCCGTCCGTCCATGCCCACGCCGTGGCTGGTACCGTCCGGATCAATCTTCACCGCGTTGACCGAATGGAATACCCGTGACAGCTCATCCACATCATCCAGAAACGGAATGATATCCCCCTTGTGGGGCATGGTCGGACACAGATAGTGTATATTCATGGTGCGGCAGGCCGAAAGCAGATCCGGCAGACGGCCCTTTGGCACCTCCAGGGGCAGCATCAGCATATTCATATTCCTGGATGCAAATAAGCTGTTATAAGCAATGGGCGCATTGCTGTTCTTCATGGGAAATCCTATATTGAGTACCAGCCCGGTATCAATATTCAGTTTAAGATTATTCAGTTCCACTGTCTGCTATTCCTCCTTATTCCCACCGCCGAGGTACGCCTCAACCAGGGAACTCTTCTTCATCATATTCTCGCTGGTATCCTCATCAACGATATTGCCTGTGTTCAGCACATAGGCCCGGTCACTGACCTCCAGGGCCATACTGGCATTCTGCTCCACCAGGAGGATGGTCACGCCTGTCTCCTTCAGCTTCCTGATCACGGCAAATACCTCCTCAACTACCAGGGGCGCCAGACCCATGGAAGGCTCATCCATCAGAAGCAGCCGGGGATTGCTCATCATGGCACGGCCGATGGCCAGCATCTGCTGCTCTCCGCCGGACAGGAGTCCGCCCATCTGACCGCGGCGCTCATAGAGCCTGGGAAAGAACTCATAGACCGTCTCCAGGATCCGCTTATCCAGCTCCTTATCCTTCTTTCTGGAAAAGCTGCCAAGCTCCAGATTGTCTGCCACAGACATATCGGCAAATATCTTCCGGCCTTCCGGAACAATGGATATTCCATTGTTGATTATCTTTGAAGGGTGGAGACCGGTGATCTCACTGTCCTCATACCGGATATGGCCGCTGTTGATCTTTACCATACCGATGATGGATTTAAGCAGCGTGGATTTCCCGGCTCCATTGGCTCCCAGAAGGGACACCAGCTCCCCCTCCCTCACCTCTAAGGATACGCCTTTCAAGGCTTTGATGACTCCATAGGAGGATACCAGATCTTCTATTTTCAGAATCATTTACCCTTCCCCTTTCCCAAATAGGCTTCGATCACCAGTTCATTTTTCTGTACCTCAGACGGGGTGCCATGGGCTATCCTGGCGCCATAGTTAAGCACTGTAATAAACTCGGAAATATTCATGACCAGTTCCATGTCATGCTCCACCAGCAGTACCGTCAGGTCAAAATCCTTCCGGATCTTCTGGATAATGGCAATCAGCTCCTTCTTCTCGTCGCTGTTCATACCTGCGGCCGGCTCATCCAGCAAAAGGAGCTTCGGCTGGGTAGCCAGGGCCCTGGCAATCTCCAGAAGCCGCTGGTGGCCGTAAGGCAGACTCCCCGCCTGCTCGTCCTTTTTGTCCAACATGCCCAGATAATCCAGGATCCGCTCGCTTTCTGCCCGGATACGGGCATCCTCCTCCAGAGTCTTTTTGCGTTGGAATACGATGCTGAACATATTGGCCTTTGTCCGGCAGTGAAAGCCGGTCATAACATTCTCCAGGGCCGTGGCCTTCTTGAAAAGACGGATATTCTGGTAGGTACGGGCGATCCCCAGCTTCACAATATCATGGGGCGCTACTCCCTTCAAATCCTTTCCGTCAAAGGAAATGGAACCGCCAGACAGCTGATACACACCGGTGATCATATTGAACACCGTGGTTTTGCCTGCCCCATTGGGACCGATCAGGGCACAGACCTGCCCCTGCTGTATCTCCATGGAGAAATCGGAAACCGCATTGAGTCCTCCAAAGGTTTTGGATATATGGTCAAGCTTTAAAAGTGCCATATCAGTCGCCTCCCTTCTGTTCCTGTTTTGACGGGCCGTTTGGGAATCCGGTCCGTATCCGGGCGCACACCTGTTGGAAGAAGGGCACCATTCCCTTGGGATAGTAGATGATTACCAGCATCAGGATCACTCCGAAGATCACAAGACGCAGGGAGCCAAGAGCACGGAGGGCCTCAGGAAACACTACCATTACAAATCCGCCTACCACCGGCCCCAGATAGGTACCCAGACCGCCGATGATGGCTGCCCATAGGATAAAGTTCGACTCATTGGCAGTGAAAGAATCGGGACTTATGTAACCGGTTAAGTGAGCGTACAGGACGCCCGCGACGGCAGAATACACGGCACTGGTAATAAAGGCCATGATCTTGTAGCGGGTAATGTCAATGCCGGTCAGCTCCGCCGCCTGATCATCCTCCCGGATAGCGATGAAGGCGCGGCCCACACGGCTCTGCATCAGGATCCGCTGGTAGATAAGCCCCAGAGTGGCAATAGCAAAGATAAAATAATACCACTGGGTCTTGGTGGCCAGCTCAAAGCCCAGGATGCTCACGGTCTTTATGCCGGTGATCCCCGAGGGCCCCCTGGTAAAGCTGACCCAGTTGTTCATGACCAGACGGAATATCTCGCCGAATCCGATGGTAAGCAGAGTCAGATACCCGCCTTTAAGACGCAGGGCCGGGATAGCCAGCACCAGGCCGAAGATGCAGGCCACCAGGATGGCGCAGGGCAGAGTCTGCCAGAAGCCCCACCCCAGATACATGCCGATCAGGCCGGTGGTGTAGGCGCCCACTCCATAGAAGGCCGCCTGACCCATGGACAGCTGGCCGGCAAACCCGGTCAGGATATTGGAGCCGGTGGACAGAAGGATATACACGCCCACCAGATCCAGTACACGGATAAAATAGCTGTTGGGCAGAACAAGGGGAAGCAGGATCACCACTGCGGCCACCACTGCCCATTTCAGCAGAGCGCCGGATTTCATATTTGTTTTCATAAGGGTTCCCTCCTTACATCTTCTGCTCTGTCTTCTTGCCCAACAGACCGTTGGGGCAGAAATAAAGCACCAGGATCAGCACCACAAAGGATATCACGTCCTTGTAGGCTGTGGCGATGTATGCGCCGCCGATAGCTTCGATGATCCCCAGTATCAGGCCGCCCACAAAGCCTCCTGTGATACTGCCAAAGCCCCCCAGGATCGCGGCGGCAAAGCCCTTGGTGGCCACATTGGTCGCCATGGTGGTACTTACATAGAAGATCGGCGACATGAGAATCCCCGCTACCGCCGCAAAGGCAGCGCTGATCCCGAAGGTCAGGAAACGGGTGAAGGACACGTTGATGCCCATCATGGTAGCACCCTCAGCGTTGGAGGCCGCGGCACGCATACATTTACCGATCTTTGTCTTGTAGAAAAACAGCTGGAGCACTCCCACGAAGAAAGCGGCAATGGCAAGCATTCCGATACACTGGGGCAGGATGGTGAAGCTTCCGATATGGATGGGCTTCATACTGAACAATGCAGGGAAGTTGTGCTTCTGGGCGCCCCAGATGCCCACCGCCGAATTCTTCATGATAAAGGACACTCCCACCGTGGCAATCAGCAGATTGGAAAAGGATCCATATTCCAGCTTGCGGTAGACGAAGCGTTCCAGGCAAAGGCCCAGCGCTGCCGAAATAAAGGGTGCAATCAGGATGGCTGCCCAGAGGGGAAGCCCTGCGCTGTAGATCGTGAGGCAGAAAAATGCCGACAGCATGATCGTATCGCCGTGTGCGAAATTCATCATGCCCATTGCTTTGTAGATCATGGAGACGCCTACGGCCAACAGGGCGTAGATACTTCCCATAGTCAGGCCATTAAGCAACTGTTGAATAAACATGGATCCGTTTCCTCCTCTTTCACCGTCAGTCGCACAGAACCTGCTGTCCGTTCTCGATTTTTATCATCTTGCAGGTCTTGCTGACATTGTTGGTGTTGTCAAAATTCATCACGCCGGTCAGGCCGTCAAAATCCTTCATCTCTGTCAGAGCCTTCTGGATAGCCTCCCGGTCAATACTCTGGGCCCGGGTCACTGCATCTGCGATCATGTAGACCGTGTCATAGGCCTGGGGCGCGTTCTGGTCATAGGAAGCCTTGTAAAGCTCGGTATATTTGGCATCAAAGGCCTGAACCTTCTCATCCGGGTCCGCGGTGGTATAGCAGGTAGAGAGCATGATCCCTTCCACGAACTCGCCCCCCATCTCGGTTAAGTAGGGGCTGTTGTAGCCGGTTCCCATGACCGGGATCTCCACCTCATACTGGGCCATCTGCTTGCACATAATGGTGACTTCCTCATAATGGCCCCACACAAAGATGGCATCCGGAGCCTCCTCCTTGAACTGGGTCAGCTGGACGCTGAAGTCCACATCCCCTACATTGTAAGCCTGGGCGTCGATGATCTCCACATTGTACTGGCCCGCATAGTCCTGCAGCAGCTGGTAGCCGCCGTTTCCGAAGTCATTGGACTCATAGAGCACTGCGATTCTGGAACCATTCATGGCCCCGGTGAAGTAGTCATACAGGCAGACCACATTGCTGCTGTCGGTGACGGCTGTACGGAAGAAATATTCATTGCCCTGCTCTGTAAGGGAAGCTGCCGTGGATGCGGGAGCCAGCTCCGGACATCTGGCGGCCCTGGTTACTTCCATATCTGCCAGACAGCAGGAGCTTGCCGTGGAGGAGATCACCACATTGGCATTGTCCTGGTTGCAGAGCTTCTCCATAACATTGACAGATGTGGAAGGATCATTCTGATTGTCTTCTGTGATCAGGCGGATGGTCCATTTGCCGTCAATTCCGCCTGCCTCGTTGATCTCATCCACAGCCATCTGGACACCATTGCGGACGATCTCGCCGCCTGCCGCGGAAGTACCAGTCAGCGGTACGGCAAAGCCCAGCACCAGCTCGCCTCCCTCCTGGGCCTCTGCCCCGCCTTCACTTTTCTCACTGCCTGCGGCAGGGGCTGCTTCCTGGGCCGGTGCGCTGCCTGCTGCTGTGGTGGGAGCGGAAGACGCGCCGCCGGAGCAGGCTGTCAGAGATAATCCCATGGTCAGTGTGAGTGCTGAAAAAATTTTCTTTTTCATTTCGTTCCTCCTTTTAATAGAAAATGTTTTTTCATGACCGCTTTAGTATCTGACGGTCATATCTTCTATCACAACCGGTCTGGCCGGATTGCTAACCTGTCAAATCCCGTTCTGAACTGTTACACTATCCGGGCTGTTACAGAAAGCCTGCCAGCCCCTGGTATAAACACGTGTAGATATTGGATAAGAAAAATGCTGCTGCCCCATGAACTGTAATCATATTCCGCCAGATGTGCGTCACTGTTTGTGGGAAATCCGGCCCAGAAGAAGGAGACGCAGCGGGCTGCGTTGACTGAATTGGGGCCAGATATACCGCCAGATGGGACGCGCAAATAACGGGAATGAATTTTCAAATATGCTCCGGCAGCAGACATAAAAAGATACCTGTCCAATTATAAAATTCCATGTTCTGCCTCACAAGGTTCCACCCCTTGTGCTATGCGCTGCCCCGCACCACCAGACGCACCGGGAATGTTCTGGCCTGCGGCTGGCCGCCGCTTGCGATCAGCCTCAGGGCATCTGCAATGTTCACTGCAAAATCCTCCACACCTGCATCAATGGTTGTAATCTGGGGTGTGGTGATCCGTGCACTGGAGACATTACCCCAGCCTACCACACTGACCTCCTCCGGAATCCGCACATCCAGCAGTCTCAGATGCTGCATCAGCTGTGCCGCTATATCGTCCTCTCCCACCAGAAACGCAGTCGGTCTCTGATCCGCCGGCAGCACACGCATCATCCAGGTGACCTCCGTCTCAATAGCAGACATACTCTCCGTACTGGTACACACATAGGCCGGATTCTCAGGAAGTCCGTTGGCCCGCAGCATATCTTCATAGGCCCTGATGCGGAAATCATTGCCCCCCAGTCCCTGGGTCTGGTAGTGAAGGGGCGGTATGTAAGCAATCTTTTTATGTCCCCGTTTTACCAGATGCCTCATAGCCTGACATACTCCATCATAGAAATCCGGGGCCATGGATACGATCCGGGCAGACAATCCCTCATAATCACGGCTCTTGTAAAGGATCACCGGTGTCCCGCCATCTACAATCCTATTCAGCTGCTGGGAAGAAAATCCGTTGCTGGTCATAAAGACCGCGTCGAAACGTCCGCTCATGATCCGCCGGATAAAGGAATCACTCCGCTGTGCGTAAAAAAGGGAAGAATAGTAATCCATATTGAAAAGACGCACAGCAAGAGTTGCAAACAACTCACTCTGCAGGGAATCACCAATCAGGGCGATAGAAAAAGAACGATTGGTACGCAGCCCCTGGGCAAAACGGTTCGGCGAGTAATTCAGCACCCTGGCAGCCTCCAGTACCGCTTTTCTCTTCTCATCGCTGACATAATTGGAATTATTCAAAACATAGGACACGACTGCCGGTGAAACACCTGCCAGCTTTGCCACGTCATTCCGCGTAACCTTTGCTCCCAATTACTTACCTCCAGTATCTACACGTGTTTATATTGAATAATTATAATTTATCACGCCGACCTCTCTATGTCAATGCGCAGCACTTCCAAAAAAACACAGCGTATTTCTACGTTTTGCACTATAAACGGTTTACAAAGACTCCTGCTGCCCAGGATTCTCCGCCCGCGGCAGACCGCTTCAGCGATACAATTCCTATCCGGAGAGCTTCTTCTTTGCAAGACGTAATTTCCCATAAAGCAAAAGAAAGCAGCAGAGGGCCATTCCTTCGGCCTTCTGCTGCCTTTTACGTTTTTACTTTTGCAGGGGAAGCTGGATATCCATATTCACAGCCAGACCTCCGAAGCTTATGAAAAGTAAGCCATATAACGCACGGTCATAATAACCAGGGCCATGATCGTGGTGAAGGCAGCTGCCTGGATTCCCTCTCTCTGCTCTGTCCAAAATCTATTTATATTTTTCATCATGATAACTTCCTCCTTTTTGACTATCATTTTGTATCAGCCATTCAACTGATATGCTTATGATACTAGAAAAACAAGGAAGATATAAGGCATGATCTTATCCAAAATCTGGTCAATATTGACTTTTCCCCTTGATTGTTCCGGGAAAATGTCGTATGATGGACCCTATGGAAACGATTTTTAGAGAGACCAATGTATCGCCGGAGCTGGGATTCCGGATTGATTTTGTAACCATGAAATACAACTCACCGCCCCACTGGCATCAGGACCTGGAGATCCTCTACATACTTAACGGAAGTGCCCTGCTTACCATGGAAGGAGAAACCTGGCACATCCATCCCCTGGACCTGATTGTCGTGGATTCCTCTGTGATCCATGAGGTGATCTACGAGCTTCCCCAGACTATGGGAATCTGTATCCATATTTCCAAGACTGCCCTGAGACGGTATCTGTCTGACATCGAACTGCTGCAGATCATCTGCTGCGCAGAGAAGCTTCTGCCAAAGCAGCAGGATGCATACAACCGGCTGTGCGGATATCTGAAGGATCTGACAGAGCTTTACTTTGTCCAGAAAACCAGCTATCCTTTCAGCAGCAGTGCCCTGATCCTGGCTGTCATGGCGGTGCTGGTGGATGAATTCAGTATCCCGGTCCCTGATACCGTCACCACGGCAGGGAACAGCCAGCTAAGCCGCATCGAACAGATCTTCCAGTATGTGGAACAGCACTACAGGGAGCCTGTGGAGCTTCAGGATGCAGCCGGTGAGCTTGGCCTCAATAAGGAGTATTTCTGCCGTTTTTTCAAGAAAAATACAGGAATGTCCTTTTTGGAGTATGTCAGCCATGTGCGTCTGAACCATGTCTACCAGGATCTTCTATATAAGGATAACAGCATCCAGGAGATCTTAGAGCAGAACGGGATCCTCAACGGCAAACGCTTCTATAAGCAGTTTAAGGAGACCTTTCACTGTACCCCCAGGGAGCTAAAAAAACTTAGTAAGGATAACCCCTATCTGCAATAACGCAAAAAGGGCCACTTCCAGGCAGCCCTTTTTATGTAACAGTTCAGACACCCATTGAGCTGTTACCTTTTTACATGCTTTAAGTATGCAGAAAACGTGCCTGCGGCGCGATTTCTGTATTCTAAGTTTTATTCCATGTATCCATTGGGATTGTTCTTCTGCCATCTCCAGGAATCCTCGCACATCTCCCGGATCCCCCGGGCAGCCTTCCAGCCCAGCTCCTTCTCAGCTTTGGCCGGATCCGCGTAGCAGGAGGGGATATCTCCGGCGCGGCGTTCCTTGAAGACATAGTTGATCTTTAGGTCATTGGCTTCCTCAAAGGCATTGATCACATCCAGGACGCTGTAGCCGGTTCCGGTTCCCAGGTTGTAGATCCAGACACCGCCATCTTCCCCTGCCATCTTATCCAGGGCCTTGACATGGCCGTCAGCCAGATCCACCACATGGATATAATCGCGGATGCAGGTTCCGTCGGGTGTGTCATAGTCATTGCCAAAGACACCCAGACACACCAGCTTGCCAACTGCCACCTGGGTAATGTAAGGCAGCAGATTGTTGGGGATTCCCTTGGGATTCTCGCCGATCCTGCCGCTCTTGTGGGCGCCGATGGGATTGAAATACCGCAGCAGCATAACCTTCCACTCGGGATCTGCCGTGTGCAGGTCTGTAAGAATCTGCTCCAGCATTCCCTTGGTTCTTCCGTAGGGATTGGTGATATTGCCCTTGGGGCATTCCTCGGTGATCGGAATAAAAGCCGGATCCCCATACACTGTAGCGGAGGAACTGAACACAATACTCTTCACCCCATGCTTCCTCATGACGTCGCACAGGATCAGGGTGCCGGTAACATTATTATGGTAGTATTCCAGCGGCTTGTAGACCGACTCACCCACCGCCTTCAGACCGGCGAAATGGATGACCGCATCAATCTTCTCATTGTCAAAGACCTGGCTGAGCCCTTTCTTATCCAGAAGATCCACCTCGTAGAAGGACACCGGCTTCCCCGTGATCTCCTCCACCCGCTTTAAAGACTCCTTGCTGGAATTGCACAGATTATCCACAACCACCACATCATGGCCAACATTCAGAAGCTCCACACAAGTATGGCTTCCGATATACCCTGCACCACCTGTAACTAAGATAGTAGACATAACGTTCCCTCCTTCTTGTCCACGTCTTTTGGACATCTAGAGCGTGTTTGAAAATTGCTTTCCGGTAGCTTCCCGTTCCACTTTGTGGAACACCGCAGGCGCCCCTTGTGGAGATGCCGGGAGTGAATTTTCAACACGCTCTGGGTATCATTTTTATTATAGCTGTAAAGGCCACTGAAAACAATATAAAATTCTTGCATTTATATCAAAAATCATAACTGTTCGTAACAGTTCAGATACCCCCTGAACTGTTACGGCATCTGCCCATGAGAATCGCT
>CAJTOW010000062.1 GCA_910577655.1 uncultured Lachnospiraceae bacterium
TTCTTACCAAAAAGGAGCTATTTTTTTCCAAAGACACAAACTATTTTACACTACCGTGCACCATCTTACAGGATAACTATTGCCCCTTTTTGTCTGGTACAAAAAGGGGCAATAGCAGAGCAAGGCAATACTAATTCTGGGCCGGATCCGCCATCAGCTTCTTAAGCTCCTCACACTTCCCATCCAGATACTTCTTCCAGGCCTCCCCGTCCACAAAGGGATTCTCGCCGGGATGATCCAGCATGTACTGGCGCTTGTTTAGAAGATCCACATTATTGGTATGGTTGGGCATGAAGATGTCTACCTTCTCGTCCCTCACCTTCCGGACAGACTCCAGATAAATATCGCGCATCTTAAATGTGGGATCACCGAATTCCATGAGGAAATCCTTCTGAAGCGTATTGAACCCAAAGCCGCCATAGTAGCCCACCCGCTTCGTCTCCTTGCCGTTCGTCACATCAAAGAAACAGGCGATTACCCCTTCCGTATGGCCCGGAACCAGGCGGAACCGAACCTCTGTACCTCCAAAACGGATCACATCCCCGTCCTGGATCTCCACATCCGGCTCAAACAGCTCATCCATGTAGTCGGTGCTCTCCTGGATGATGGAATACTCTGGTTTTGTCCGGAACATTTCCGCATCCGGCGCTCCCAGATAGATCTTTGTGCCAAACATCCGACGGAAAAAGTTCACCGCGCCGATATGATCCACATGTCCGTGGGAAAGAACCAGCCACTTCACATCCGCCGGATTGAAGCCTGCCTCCCAGATGGCCTGAACCAGCATGGCGGTAGCGCCTCCGCCGCAGTTGCCTGCATCAAACAGAAGCAGGCCGTCTCCCGTATCCACCAGATGCGCGCACACCCAGTCGTCGCCTACATAATACAGATTCCCATACATCCGGAAGGGCTTCACATACCGTGATTCCTGGTTGATCCAGTATTTTGCCATGGGATGGGGCTTGAGCTTTTCCTGCCTTGCTATGTATTCTTCATATTCACTTCTCATTGACATCTTACAGTCCTCCTGCTATTCCTGACTTGACATTCTGCTGCTTCCCGTTCTGCGGCAACTTCACATTCCACAGCCGCTTCTCATTCTGCAGCTGCTTCCCGCTCCGCAGCCACTTCCCGTTCCGCCGCCAGCAGCATCCCTTTCATATATCCGGTAGAATATCCATAGGCCCCGGCCATTCCGCCAAACTCCGGCATCCCATGGGAGGCATGATCCACAGAGATCAGGGCATCGCAGCCGCAGCGCACCAGCTGCTTCATGATCCCGTACATATCCCCGTATCCGTCCTCCAGCAGCACCTCCTCAAAATACGGCATAGGCCCACTTAAATTCCTAAAATGCACTGCCAGCACCTTGCCCCTTCCTACAAACCAGGCAATATCCTCCATAAGATTGCCGAATGCATCCCCGGCCTCCAGCCAGCAGCCCACACACAGCTTCATGCCCAGATAAGGGCTGTCTCCTGCCAGCTCAAAAGCCCGCTCAAAGCCCTGGCGGTTGTATATAAGGCTGGGAATCCCCATCACGCAGGCCGCAGGCGGATCATTGGGATGCAGGGCCATCTTCACTCCGGCCTTCTCACAGACCGGAAGGGTCCGGTCCAGAAAGTATTTAAAATTATACCATATTTCTTCCTCACTGAACACCCTCCCGTGGGAAGGTTTCCGGGCGGCGATCTCTTCCATATCCACGATCCCGCTGACAGAACCCCTGGTGTGCTGCCCCACCCTCTTATAGGAACGCACCGCTCCATCCGGCTGCCACGCCAGGGAACAAACCGGGATCCCACACCGTCCCATCACTGTAGTGAACCGGTTATACCGGGCAATCCCTTCATCCCTTCCCTCCAGTCCCAGGTGGATCACCGGATTCTTGAACACGGAAAAGCTTCCGCCGTCCGTGATCCTCAGATCATACCGCGCCATCCGCTCCTGGAGCCTGCACACACTGTCATAATCCCAGTCATTCTCCCGGAACATGACCGACACCGCCTCAATCCCCATCTCCCGGTAAAACTGTAATTCTGCGTCCGAAGCATCAGACCACATAGGTACCTGAACTGTCATCATTGTCCTGACTCTCCTTTCACTGTACTTCCTGCATGCAGGTCGCAAAAAGCCCCGGCCTTACACATCCTGTGCAGCCGCCGGAGCTTTCATCTTTCCACTCATATATTTTGCAATCCAGCCGACAACGCTGCCGGAAATACTGCTCTAGAGCGATCTACGCCTGCCCCTCTCCCAGATACCGGGCAAAGAAATTTCTCGTGATCTCCCGCACCTGGGGCTGGAAGAACTCCGGCGTCCCATGGCCCGCGCCTTTCAGGAGGTACAGCTCTGTCTGATCCTCATAACCGGCTGCCACCAGGGCATTGTAATACTCCTCACTGATCTGCGGCGGCACCAGCCAGTCCCCATCTCCGTGGAGGATCAGAAGCGGCGCCGGTTCCTTCATCTGATCCATCAGGTAAATAGCTGATGAAGCCCTGGCCCGCTCCATTATGGTCTCCGGATCCCCGCCGATCAGGGCACCGCCGTGGGTCTCCTCCAGTGTCTTCCACCGGTAATCCGGATCCTGGGCCATGTTCTCCTTCTCATGCTCCAGAAGGGCGTAGGTATTCACCGGTCCGAACATGTCGACCACTGCCTGGACTTTGGAAGAATAGCCGGCCCACTCTGCTGAGTCATACCCTTCCAGATTCATGCCCGCCATGGCGGAAATGTGTCCGCCCGCGCTCCGTCCCATGATCCCGATATGATCTGCATCCAGAAGATACTGCGCTGCGTGGGCCCGCAGAAAGCGTATGGCGGTCTTTACATCTACCAGCTGGTCCGGCCAGTGGCCCTGGGCACTGCTGCGGTAATAGACCATGACCACCGCATAGCCTGCTTCCGCCAGGTGTTCCAGCTCCCCGATCATCTGGTTCTTGTCTACCCCCCGGTAGCCGCCGCCGGACAGCCATACAATCACCGGCTGGGCTGAGACCTTATCCGTCTCCTTCGCATCCGCCGCCGCGGCCTTCAGCTCACTGTTGCCGCTCATGGACATGATGGACAGCTCCAGGTTCAGGGCATTTCCCTCCAGATCCTTCACCCTTGAATACACGATGTGGTCTGTAAAATTAACTGTCTTTTTTCTCCGTTCCGGATTTATATAATATCTCATACAAAACCCCCTTTTGTTGCACGGCGGCCGCTTCTACGCTGCCGCCTTTTTCTTCCCCACAGCCTCCTTAATATAAGGCCATGCCACACTGACCACCGCGATCAGCAGGAAGATCAAAGACACCGGGCGGTACACAAAATCCATCAGACCGTGGGTGCCGTAGCTCATGCCCTTCCGGAAGTACTGCTCCAGATTGGGCCCCAGGATAAAGGCCAGGATGAACGGGCTGCTGGGAATCTTGGCCATATCCATCAGGATACTAAGCCCTGCAAATACCAGCATCATCACTACATTGAACATAGTATTGCTGCTGGTGTAGCCGCCTACGAAACACATGACCAGAATCACACCGTACAGATAGTGGTACGGAATCTTTAAAAGATACGGGAACCACCGCATACCGCCTAACTGCATGACCAGTACCAGAACCGCCGCCACCAGGGTGGCCGCAAAGATCACATAAGATATCTGGGGATTGGCCTGGATCATCAGGGGGCCCGGCTGCAGGCCGTGAATCATCAGGCCGGACAGCAGAAGGGCTGTGGTAGAGTCCCCGGGGATTCCCAGGGCCATCATGGGGATCAGGGCGCCGCCCACGGACGCATTGTTGGAAACCTCCGAGGCCCAGATGCCGTCCGGACACCCCTTACCGAACTCCTCGGGAGTCCTGGAACCGCTTTTTGCCTGGGCATAGGCTACCATATTGGAAAGGCCGGAGCCCATACCTGGCAGGAAGCCGACCCACAAACCGATCATGAAGGAACGGAAAATGTTCACCAGGTTACTGGTAATATCAGAAATGCGGATTCCGATGCCCTTGATGCCTTTGGTATCCACATCCGGCATCTCCTGCTGCCCCTTGGCATAGTCAACCGCCACCTGCTTGATGGCAAACACCCCCAGCATCAGGGGCACCATGCTGATACCGGCACTGAGCCAGATATTTCCGAAGGTAAAACGCTGTTGGGCGGTCACCGGATCCATACCCACGGTGGCGATGAAGATTCCCAAAAATGCTCCCATCAGGCCCTTGAAGATACTTCCCTTGGATAAGGAAGCCACCAGGGTGATGGCGCAGAAGCACAAGGAGAAATACTCCCAGGGCCCCAGCTTCAAGGCCAGATCCGCGATCACCGGACTCAGCACCGTGGCGATGACGGTGGAGAAAAATGTTCCCGCAAAGGAACCCATGATCCCGATGCTCAGTGCACGGACCGTCTCCCCCTTCTGGCTCATGGGATATGCGTCAAAGCAGGTGGCAATGGATGCCGGGGAACCGGGGATACCCACCAGGGTAGCTGCAATAAAGGAACCAGACACACCGCCCACCCACATACCGATCAGCATGGCAAAGCCCAGGGTAGGCTCCATGCCGAAGGTCAGGGGAAGCAGTAAGGAAACGCCCAGTCCGCCGGACAGACCGGGGATCGCGCCGAACACGATGCCGGCCAGACTGCACACCAGAATAATCAGAAGGTGGGTGGGCTGCATCACAGTCAATAACGCACTCATATAAGCTGCCATAATCAATACCCTCCCTTATCCGAATAATTTGCCTGGCGGCAGTGGAATGGCGAACAGTTTCTCAAATACAAAGTACAGAACCACGGTAGTGGCCACTGCGATCACCACAGTGGCGGGCACGGATACTTTCTTGCCGCTGCGCAGCACTGCCACAAACCCCAGCATGGCGATGGGAGTGGCGATCAGAAAGCCCACCAGGAACAGTCCCAGTACATAGGCCGCAATCACGGCAAATACCACGGCGAACCGTTTCCAGCCTTCCCCGGTCAGATACGCTTCGGCGTTGGCCTGACTGGAGCCTTTGTCCAGGAACATGCCGATCCCGCACAAGATCATGCCGATGGCTGCAATCTGGGGAAACAGGCGCGGCCCTGGCTCTGCAAGATTGGGCAGAACACGTACATTCTGTGTCAGTATCAGAATGACTACGCTTAATGCCATAAAGACAAGACTGACAATTTTATCTTTGCTCAGCTTCATTCTCTCACCTCAATTATCTCACATTGATTCCCAGGGCGTCGGCAACATCCTTGATTCTGGCCTCTTCCTCCTCCAGAAGCTTCTGACTGTCCTCCACGGAACGCCACTCGGCTACTGCACCCATGGCCTCGCAGCCCTTCTGGTAATCCTCGTCGTCCAGAACCGGCTTTAAGGAAGCGTTGATGGCCTCCGCGGTGGCCGGGTCAATATCCTTGGGAGCCCAGATGTATACGTTGCCGCCCCATGCCGCATCCACACCCTGGGACTGGAGGGTCTTCCAGTTGTCACCCCGCTCGGATACCAGTGTCTCATTGTCCACGCCGTCACGGCTGATCAGGCCCAGAACCTTGACCTTACCACCGTCCTCATACTGGATGGCATTCTGGATGGTCACATTGCCGGCTGTGATGAAACCGCCTGCCACGTTGGTCAGCTTCTCGGTCTCATTGGCTGCTTCTACCATCTTTAAGTCGATTCCCGCGGACTTGGCGATCTGGCCCCAGATAAAGTGGGAGGAGTTGCCGTTGGCAATGGCGCAGGACACCTCACCGGGATGGGCCTTGGCATATTCCACGAACTCAGTCATATTGTTGTAGGGTGCATCGGGAGCCACGATGATTGCCTGGTCGCCCATATACTGCATGGCCGCCACTACCTGGTAGTCGGTAACCGGGTTGATCTCGGAAGCGCCGGTGTAGTACTGGCAGATACAGCCGCTGTGGTTGGTCAGCAGGTTGTAGCCGTCTGCCTTGGCGGTTCTTCCGGTTTCCATGGCTACCTGGGCATTGTCAAAGTTGACCACGGCAACGGCCTGGCCTACGGTCTTCTGCCATGCTGTGGTGATGTAGCGGGTATGTAAATCTGTGCCGCCGCCGGCCTTTGCCGCCACATTGACGGTGATGGCTGACTTGGGCCAGTCTGTGCTCCCGCCGCCGGAAGCCGCCTGCTGTCCGCCTGTCTGCTCATTGCCGGCTGCAGGAGCCTGAGTCTCGGCCGGTTTGCTTCCGCCGCATGCTGCCAGGGACATGGTTGCCAGAACTGCTGCCAGGATGACGCTGATTTTTTTCTTCATTTCTCTCTTCCTCCTATAAGTGAGGGTTTTGTATTTGTACCGTTCCCTCTGATGTATTCATTGTAGTACATGAAAAACCGGTTGACAAACAGTTTAATATTATATATCTTATAAGTGAAAGTTATACATCTCAAACACATGGATCAGGGACTTCTGGGTGCATCCGCTGGAGGCTCACAGTCCTCCCTCTTTCATTCAAGGTGACGTCTGTATGGCAGACATGAGGTATACTATGAACACACGCCAGCTTTCCTATCTCGTAGCTATTGCAGAGTATGGCAGCCTGTCTGCTGCATCCCACCAGCTTGGCATCTCCCAGCCCGCCCTCAGTAAGTATCTGCTAGAGCTGGAGGATGAGCTGGGCGCGGAGTTATTTCTCCGTTATAAGAAAAAACTTTACCCGACCACCGTAGGCGAGACCTGCCTGGATGCGGCACGGCGCATCATCCTGGTAAAGGACCAGACCTACCAGGCTATTGCCTCCCTGACCGAGGAGCAGACCTATACCCATACCCTGACCATTGGTGTTACCCCTCTGCGGGGTGCCGTCAAGGTCGCCCATATTTTCCCGGCCTTCCGCAAGCGGTATCCCCACACCAGCATCGCCTTCCTGGAGCAGTACAATGCCCAGCTGCGCCAGTCGGTTAAGAATCAGACGGTCAATATGGCGCTGGCTACGGCCATTGATCTGGAGGAGCCGGACCTGACTGTCATCTCGGCTAATGAGGAGGATCTGGTCTTGTTCGTGCCTTCCTTCCATCCTCTGGCGCCTCTGGCAAGTAAAGATCCGGACCATCTGACCGCGGTGGATATCCGCCAGTTCCAGGACACCCCCTTTCTGCTGGGTGGGGACGGCTCCACCATCTACAAGCTGGCCCAGGGTATCTTCCGGCAGAACCACATGAATCCTACCGTGGTCTTCCGGGCGGACAACAACCTGATTCTCAAGAATATGGCGGAGAGCGGCGCCGGTGTCTGCCTGCTGCCCCGTTCCCACATGGAACCCTCCAGCCGGGTGGTCTATTTCTCCCTGCGCCCCAACTACTACACCCACCTGTCGGTTCTGGTGCCCAGGGATAAGACGCTGACCGAGGAAGAGCGGTACCTGATTGCCCTGATCTTTGCGTCGGAATACGGCAATCCCCATTACCAGTACCACCCCACGCCGCTGGCAGAGGAGATTCTGAAAGAGTTCCATTTTCCTGATGCGGCGAAAAATCTGTTTCTGTAGAGAACGTCCAGACAAAAGCGTCTGCCCTGAACAGATTTTGGGCAGGAAATCTCCGGATGTACAAATACCATAATTGGGGGAATTCTATATCATGCTGATAGATACAAGAATTATAGAATATGTGATCGCCATTGCTGAGGAAGGAAGCCTCAACAAGGCGGCAGAAAAGCTGTTTATTTCCCAGCCGGCCTTGAGCCAGCGCCTGAAAAAGCTGGAGGACGAGCTGGGCACGGAGCTGTTCCGCCGGGAAAACAGCGGTCTGGTCATCACTGACGCCGGACGTGTCTATATCAATGGCGGACGTTCCATCCTTCAGATCAAGCAGGAGGCCATGGCAAAGCTTTCTTCCATGGACCAGAGCCAGACGGATGTGATCCGCTTCGGCTGTGCCACCTCCCACGCCCTGGAGGCCATCCCCCAGTTCCGGGCAGAATACCCGGATATGCTTCTTTCCACCAGACAATGCACCACCCCCACCGCCAAGGAGGATCTGATCATGGGACGGATGGACATGGCTGTGCTCCTGACCCCCACCCTCCAGCATAGCGTGCTGGAATATCTGCCTCTCGCCTCCAGTCAGGCGCTTGTGGCCGTCCCGCCCCAGCATCCTGCCGCTTCCAAAAAAGGCGGTGAAGGCAACCCGTTCCGGGAAGGCTACGGATGTCTGGAGGAGGATTATTTCATCCTGAGTCCCTCTGGCTCCTACGCCCGGGAACTGGAGGACAGAGCCTTAAAATCCATGGGCATCCGGCCCCGGATCCTCTGCGAGATCTCGGACAATGAGACCAAGCGCTATATGCTCAGCAGGAACCTGGGCAATGCCTTTCTCCCAGGATACAGCATCCAGGCGGAGGACGCCTTTGTCACCTTCCCTTTAGACCCGCCTCTGTCCTTCTACATCGTGGCAGCCTATCCCAAGAGCACGGTGCTGTCCGAGCCTATGAAATGTCTGCTGAAAACGCTGCTGACGGTGTTTGATGGCAATCGGTGAGATGGATGGTGAAACCAGCAATCCGAGGGAACCTTTTTCCAGAGCATACCCCTGGGAACACCCCTATGAACAGCAACTTTTTATGAGGTATATCGTAACAGTTCAGCCAGGTCATCTTCTTGCCCCCGAAAAGCGTCGGGGACAAGAGGCTTCGGGCGTCCGCCCGATGTCAAATCCCATGAAAAAGCGCTTACACAAGCAAAAGCGAGCTTGCGACACCCTCTTTCATGGGGTTTGCCGCCTGTCTGAACTGTTACGTTATATCTTCTATGAATATAAATTTTAGTTGACTATTCAGTATAACCAATAGTAATCTATAAAAGAAAGGAGTTGAAAGTCATGATCACCCGAAAGAATTATTTATCGAAAATCCGCCCCTTTATCGGCAAGGATATCATCAAAGTCCTGACCGGCCTTCGACGCAGCGGCAAGAGTGTACTGCTAAAGCAGATCCGGGATGAAATCAACAGCCCAAACACGATTTTTCTGAATTTTGAAGACCTGGGAAATCAGCCTCTCTGTGAATACCATGCTCTTCACGATTACATCTGTGAGAAGATCGGTGACAGCAAGGAGCAGTTCTATCTGTTCTTTGACGAGATCCAGGAAGTAGAAGGCTGGGAGAAGGCAGTCAACTCCCTGCGGGTCAGATACCATGCGGACATTTATATCACCGGTTCCAACTCCCGGCTGCTGTCCGGGAAACTGGCTACCTATCTCACCGGACGTTATGTCTCCTTTGTGGTCTATCCTTTCTCTTATGCAGAGTTTCGGATGGCAAACCCCAATGGTACATTTGATGACTATATTCAGTATGGAGGGATGCCCTTTTTGTCCAGCATCGGCTTTGAACCAGAGATCAGCAGAAATTACCTTCAGGATGTTTTCAATTCTGTGGTCCTAAAGGATATTGTCAAACGCAACCGAATCCGGGATGTGGATTTGCTGGAACGCATTATTGCTTATGCTCTCGCAAATGTGGGCAGGAGCTTTTCCGCCACCAGTATCTCCCGGTTCTTCAAGGCCGAGAACAGAACCGTGGCCCCGGAGACCATCCTGAATTATCTGAAAACCTGCGAGGAAGCCTATCTGCTGTATCGTTTCAAGAGCCAGGACATCCCTGGCAAAAAAATTCTGAAAATCAATGAAAAATACTATGCTGCAGACCACGGGCTGCGGGAGGCAGCCGTTGGCGCCAACCTGCAAAATGTGGAGATCATCCTGGAAAACATCGTAGGCCTGGAGCTGCTCCGCAGAGGCTACAAGGTCTGTATCGGCCGTGTGGGTACAAAGGAAATTGATTTTGTCGGCGAAAAGCAAGGCGACAAACTGTATGTGCAGGTATGCTATCTGCTGAGTGATGCCTCCACCATCCAGCGGGAGTTCGGTTCCCTCCTGGAAATCCGGGACAACTATCCCAAGATTGTGCTGTATCAGGAGGGAACCTTCCGCGGGAACCTTGAGGGTATCCCGGCGGTTCCGGTCAGGGAGTGGCTGGAGCAGGATTGACGTAACCGTTCAGGGAATACCTGAACGGTTACGGTTCCAGACATGCTCTATAACATTTTATAAATCGTAATATCCACCCCACGCACTCCATCCTTCACGGAACTGCTGAGGCTTCCCACATACACCCCATAGTTGAGCCACTCATACTTCCCCCTGGGTGCGTGGAAGGAGGGCGTGGTCTGGATGCGGGTATTCTGACTGTTGTCCACATGCTTGTAGCCCAGATTCTCGATGGCAATATATACCCCGTCATCGGTCTGCAGCAGGTACTTGGCAAAGACGGTGCGGGAGTTTACCGACTCCTCACTGTCTCCGCCTACTCCCAGATTCCAGTCCGCGCCGCCGGGGACCACCCGTCCCCGGAGCCTTTCTCCCTCAAAATGTCCTCCCCTGATCTGGATGACCCTTAAATATCCCCAGTCATTTCCTCCTACCACCAGACGGTCCTCCTCCGGGCAGTCTACCCGCAGGGTCATGACCAGTTCTGCGTCCAGGGTGATCCGTGTGTCTGTTCTGTGGTTTTCCATAGAAATTCCTCCTAAGTTCATGCAAAATAATACAGCTGCGGCGGAATCAGCCCCGCATTGAACTTATCCACAGCCGCCTGCACAAAGCTTCCCCCATTCTCCAGACAAAATACCCCATGCCCCGGAAAGATGGCTTCAATGGGCAGAGTGGCAATCCTGCGCATGGCTTCTGCATAAGGGAAAATGGAGACATCGGGAAGGGACTGGATCAGCACCTGCCCCTGGGCAAATACACAATCCCCGGAAAACAGGCAGTTCTTTCCGTCAATGCTGCCGTAGATCACCATGTCCTGCAGACTGTGTCCCGGACACATATAAGCAGTCAGGGTAATATTGCCCACGGTGATGTTCTCCCCGTCCCGGACCCCGGTGACCTTCTCAGATCTGGGATAGGTGAAATCCGCAGGATACAGACCGCCCTTTGCCAGGGCGACGCTGGTGGCTGTCTCGTCTCCTTCTTCAATGGCCTTTGCCTCCAGCTCCGGGGCATAGATGGAGCAGCCGGAAAGCTTCTGAATCCGTGAAGCACCGCAGGCGTGGTCCCCATGGTAATGGGTCAGAACCACAGCCCTGATATCCTTCACGGAAAAGCCGTGGCTCTCAATCACCCTGTCCATCCGCTCCGGCTCCAGGCCAGTGCCGGAATCAATGAGAATACACCCATTCTCCGTGGAAATGAGAAACACGTTGCAGTCAATGGCCTGGGTGATGCCAAAGCCCCATTTTCCGCTTGCCACAAGGTAAATGCTGTCTGTAATCTTCATTGTATACTTCCTCCTGTCTATGATTTTACAAATTTCAGGCAAAATCTTCCGCAACAGTACAGACGGGCGGCAGGTCCTTACGGATTTCCGGCCCCTGTCATTGCTGCTCTCCCAGAAAATCCACCGCATACTGCACCGCCGCCACCGATCCCCGGATCAGCACGCTCTCGTCCATGGAAAAATGGCTGCTGTGGTTAGGATACACGGCCCCCAGTTCCTCATTTGCGATTCCCAGAAATACGAAGACACCGGGAACCAGTGCCTGGTATTCGGAAAAATTCTCCCCGCCCATAGTAGGTTTCTGGAGGGTCAATGCCTCCGGGCCATAATTCTTTGTGATGGCTTCCACGGCCCGCCGGGAACACTCCTCATCATTGGATACCGGAGAAGAGCCGAACCGGTAGTCCAGAAATGCCTCCGCCCGGAAGGCATGGGCCGTATCCCGGATCACCCGCTCCATAATCTCCGGAAAGGAGCGGCGCACTTCGCCAGAGAACCCACGGGTAGTGCCGCCGATCGTGACCTCCTCGGGAATGGCATTATCTGTATTGCCTCCATGAATCTGACAGAAACTGAGCACCGTCGGCTCGGAAGCATCCATCTCCCTCTGGAATGCCACCTGCAGATTGTTTATGATGGCGGCTGCCGCGGCGATAGGGTCAATCCCCTTGTGGGGCAGGGAGCCATGGACGCTCTTTCCCTTTACCCGGATGGTGAAGAAATCTGCCGATGCCATCCGGGGACCGGCCTCCGCAGAAAAGACGCCTGCAAGCACATTGCCCCAGACGTGGGTTCCATAAACGGTATCCACCTGGTCCAGAGCCCCCTCTGCGATCATGCCCAGGGCTCCTTTGGCGATCTCCTCAGCCGGTTCAAAAATCAGCCGCACACTTCCGTTGAGTCGTTTTTCTATGTCACAGAGCATCCTGGCACAGCCCAGATTCATGGCAATGTGGGCATCGTGACCGCAGGCGTGCATATATCCTGGATTCTCCGAAGCGTATTCCGCCCCAGTCTCCTCCGCCACCTGAAGGGCGTCGATATCCGCCCGGATGCACACCGTCCGTCCGCTGCGGGACCGGTCCCCGATATCCACCATGACACCAGTTCCATGTATCACTCTGGGAGTCAGCCCCATGGCCTGCAGCTCCTCACAGATCATGCGGCAGGTCCTTGTCTCCTGCAGGGCCACCTCCGGGCAACGGTGGAATTTCCTGCGCATTTCGATCACATAATTCTGGTATTTCCCGGCAATTTCTTTTATCAGCATCCTGCCCTCCTCCACTCTGGCCCTCTTGTTTTTCTACACTACGATTTCTTTTGTGTCGTGCTTAAACTCCTGCTCTCATCTTCAGCCACGGTTTCTTCGCATCAGCTCCAGATACTCTTCAGCCGCTGCTTCTTCGTATCAGCTCCAGATACTCTTCATCTGCTGCTTCTTCGCATCATCTCCAGATACAGTTCATGCCCCTTCTCATATTCCTCCCGGCAATGGGTCATGAACCCGTGCTTACTGTGGAGAAAACGCTGCATGGTGACCTGCACCCCGGCGGCTGCCAGTCTGGCCGCGAACTGCTCTGCCTCAAAGCGCAGGGTGTCCTGTCCGGCTGTGATCACCAGGGTCTGGGGCAGGCCTGCCAGCATCTCCGGCGGAGCCAGCAGAGGTGATGCGTAAGGCTCCCCTGCTGCCTCCGGATCCACATACAGCGCGTTATAAGCACGGGCCCGCTCCGGGTCAATGACCGTATCTCCTTCATGGGGCTTGTCCGCCGGATCGGTACAGAGATCCACAGGCGGATAGTCCAGAAGCAGAAGACGGATGGCAAATTCCCTGGTCTGTCCGGCCTTCATGGCGACAGCTGCCGCAATATTCCCACCGGAACTGTGTCCGCCCACCATTACCCGGCCTGGATCTGCCCCCAGCTCTCCGGCATGGGCCACTGCCCACCGGACTACCTCAAAGCATTCCTCCACAGCCGCCGGATACGGATATTCCGGGGCCAGACGGTAATCCAAGTCCAGGGTCACGCACCCGGCCTCGCAGGTGACCATGCTGGCAAAGAGATGATCCCGTTCCATGTGGGGACGGACGAAGCCGCCGCCATGGATGTTCACATACAGAGGCAGTGCCCCCTCTCCCGTCTTCCCTTTCTCCCGGAGGATCCAGAGCCGGGAATCTCCCACGCTGGTGGGCACCACCGCTTCCGTCCGCTCCACCCTGCCCGGATACTGCCCAAATCCATCCGGGATCACCGGGTCAACCACCATGCCCTGGCGGATCCTGGCTGCCAGGGCAAGCTTTTCATTCTGGTTCATAGATATACTCCTTGTGCGATCCTTTTTCATAATTGTAGATGAAAAGGAACTATCTTTCAAGAACTTTATTACAGTTCACGGGGCAGGGAAAACTGGACAAAAACAGATGTCAAGCTCGCTTGTAGGACTATTTTTGTCCAGTTTTCAACATCGGGCGGTCGCCCGATGCTTCTTGTCTGCCGTAGCCGGACAAGAAGATGCCCCCCGTGAACAGTAACACTCAAGAAGGTAAGAAAGGTTAGAAAATAATGCTTGACTTTTGTTTAAACAAAACTTATGATATAATTATGTTACAGTTAAGAAAGACAAGAGCTTAACGGAAAGGAGAAAACATGGAGGTATTAGAGATGACAGAAAAAGAACAGGCGACAGCGTTAATTGAAGAATACTCAAAGCTTCAGAGAATTTTAAAATCACAGGACAGGGACAGCGAGTTGAATTACCAGTTAAAAATTACAAAAGCAAAACTGGAAGCGCTTGGGATCGTTACAGAACATTTGGAGATTGATTAACAGAAAGGGCGGGCTTGCCACCGCCCTTTCTCTTTAGAAAGATCAGAGAGGGGCGATTTAATATAGAAAAGAAAAAAATGGGCAGACCAACAGAGAGCCCCAAAGGAAACTATACAGGAATAAGGCTATCTGATGATGAAGATAAAAAACTTAATTTTTGTATGACGAAAACAGGGATGACCAAAACAGATGTCCTTAGAAGAGGAATTGATTTGGTTTACCAGGAGATTACAAGAAAATAAAGAGCAACCGGCGTTCTGGAAAAGTAACGGTTGCTCTTATAGTCACCAGAAGCTTGCCAAAACATAATACAAATTTCATACCAGAATATATATCCTGGCATTTTCTGCCCATCAGAACGTAATCTCCTTGTTCCTGCTTATCTTCAGAAACAGAAGCAAAGACAAGATCGTCGTCAACGTCAGGATCGAAGAAAATGCGGCGGCATATCCGTAGGATGTCCTAGAGTGTGTCTGAAAATTCATTCCCGGCACCTGCACGTCCCACTTCGCGGTATATTTGGGCCAAATTCAGGTTACATAGCCCACTATGCGCCCTTCATTTGGCCCAAATCTCCCACAAACTGTGACGCACATTTGCCAGAAAGCAATTTTCAGACACGCTCTAGAAACAAAATTATAAATTGCCATGGTCATGGTCATCGTCTTGTTGGTATAGAGGATGATTCCGGTGGACAGCTCGGTCATGATGGTGATCCAGCTGAGGATCGCGCCGGATAGGATGCCGTTGGCCATCATGGGAACGGTTATGACAAAAAATGTCTTCATTTTCGATGTTCCCAGACTGATGGATGCCTCCTCCACTGACAGCGGAATCTGCTGCAGGGTCGCTATGGAGGAACGGATCGTATAGGGAATACGGCGTATGATCAGGGCGATGATCAGGATCTGCAGAAATGTCTTTCCCCGGATCTCATACATGGTATAAATATAGGCCAGCCAGAAGCCCAGAAACAGCGTAATTGCCGTAGTGCAGACGGCTATCTTAAAGCTGTTGAAAATGGTCGAATAGTAGTAGCTCCGGCCGAAAAATTTCCGGAAATTGGCAAGACTGAACTGGCCGTCGATCCAGACGGAGGAACGGAACAGATTGAGCAGGGGAACAGAAGAAATACCGCATATAAGGCCATGATTACCAGGGAAATCTACGCACACCCTGCCCGACGCATAAAGGTTCACACCCTCACATACGCCTGTATAACCTTGATCTCGCCCTCCACGGCACGGACCCTGTACCGCCCCACACTGGCCGGAACGATAAATGTCTCCGCATAGTGGACTTCATAATCCTCAAAGCTGCCGTCCAGGCTCTCCACCACACATACCTTTCCATCCACCAGGTTCAGCATGTTGACACTTTCATGGCCGTCGATCTCAGCCCTGTCCCGGATGGTAAAGCACCGGGTCTCAATAAATTCCAGCTCGTGAAGACCTGTATGCTCTTCGGTAAAGGCCTCCGTATCCTGGATAGTCCTTCTGGCGTTCACCAGATTCTCCTTCACCCATCTGCTCCGTCTGTCTTCGATCACATGCTTCCCGTGCTGGATGTGAACCGGCCGCGGCTTTCCGTCCAGCCCCAGCCGTCCCCAGTCCCACAACTTGAAGGTAAAAATATAAGGCGTGGCACTGATCTCCAGAACCATGGTATTCTTCCCGGAACAGTGGCAGGTTCCGGCGGGAATCAGGAAATGGTCATGCTTTTTGGCCGGAAGCCTGTTAATATATTTTTCCGCATCAAAGACGGTCCCGTCTCTCTGGGCTATTTCCAGGGCTTCGACCATCTGGCTGATATCCGTCTCCTCCTTAAGCCCCAGATATACGCAGGAATCCTCCCTGGCGTCCAGTATGTAATAGCTCTCATCCTGGGTGTATGGCATCCCGAACTGCTTCCTGATATACTCGGCAGAGGGGTGTACCTGGAGTGACAGATTCTGCCCGCCCATGGTATCCAGGAAATCAAACCGGATGGGGAACTCGGCGCCGAATCTGGCGTAGACCTTCTGCCCCAGCAGTTCTTTAGGATGCAGAAGCACCAGGTTCATGGCCGGCATCTCCAGGGTAATCCCATCCAGATTGAAAAGAAGGCTGTTCTCCTCCGGGACACCGTCAAAATTCCACGCGTAATTGTCCTTCCGGGGCTCCAGGCCGCAGACCTCTTCCATCCAGTGTCCGCCCCAGACACCTACATCAAAGTAAGGGACCGTACGGAACGGTTCACCGGCATTTATCTGAAGCAGCCTCTCAAACAGAGGCCTGTCCGTCATGACCAGCCCCTGGTCGTGGTTCGCGTCAATATAATAGTCCATCTGCTTTAAGGCAGACAGCTTCACCTTATCCCCGATCCGCCATTCCAGGAAAAATCCCTGCTTGACCTTTTTCAGAAGATCCTCCCCGGGATTGTCGGTGAGATAATTGGGCATCCCCTTCCGGTAGCGCAGCTGGATCTCCCAGCGGCTTATATCCACACAGACCAGAAGATCGCCCTGACAGACCAGGGATGCTCCGAATCCACAGATCACCTGCTTCCCGCCCTCTGTCCGGATCCTGCACTGCATCTGTGCCAGCTTCTCCCTGTCCACAAAATCCATCAGATCCCCATAGAACATCCGCCCGAAGACCCGGTCCTCTGTCAGAACCGGAGCCAGCAGCGTCTCAAGCTGCTCTCCTTCCTTCAGGATATCCCTTGTGCAGAAAATCACATCCGGGGACAGACCCGCGGCAATGGTCTGCACCACAGCCTCCGTCACACCGGGGTAGCATTCTATCACAAGCCTCCATGAGTCCCCCGACAGCCTCTTTCCCAGACAGTCCTGGATCTGTGCTATACCATGCCATACCTGCCGTGAGCAGTCCGGCACCCTTTTGGCCGGCTTTCTATCATAACTTGTCATGGCTTCCTCATCACCTCCTTTTGATAGTCAGGGTTCAAAGCTTTCCCATATGTGCTGATACTCCCCTGGCCGGGAGACAAACCGGAAAACATCCGGGTTCTCCCGAAACTGCCGGTAAATGGGGATTCCTCTGCGCAGTCCCAGCGCTTCATAGCTTCCCGGCGCCTTTACCAGCAGCTTTGCGTTGCGGTAATTGGGATTCATCTCCCA
The DNA here is from genome assembly GCA_910577655.1 of uncultured Lachnospiraceae bacterium. GTDB lineage: Bacteria > Bacillota > Clostridia > Lachnospirales > Lachnospiraceae > Brotaphodocola. The sequence goes on from CAJTOW010000062.1 coordinate 17,229, forward strand.
TTCTATCCCGTCCTTTGACAGCGGATAGAAGGCGATCCCCTGCATGGCCCGGAGAGAATCATACTCAAATCCATAATCCCGGATACACCATGCGCCAAACGCCATAGGTTTGTGAATATCCATATTGACTGTGGCATGTACCCACCCGGGCGGGACAACCACCACCTCCCCCGGATGGGCCACCACCCCATAGCACCGTCCGGGATCTGCTTCGGCCCGTTCCTGCATATACACAGCCGCTGTCCCTTCCCAGATCTCATATACCTCGCAGGTGCTGGCGCCGCAGGAGGGGCTGACCCCATGGATATGCCCCTGGGAGCGGACTGGCTCCTGGCCGATGGTTCCGGCATTGTAAATGACAGCGCCAAAAAGCAGATCCCTTTTTGAGGTTTCCGCCTTCCATGACCGGTCTCCCACATCCATGGCAATGCAGTACAGCTCCTCCGGCCCCTGAGCCCGGGGATTCTTCAAGGACCGGCGGATATCATCCAGTCTGCGTATCTCCGGAACCGGGCCAAAGGCGTTTTCTCCATAGACAAATCCCATAGGTGTATACCTGGGATAAATGTCAAAGCCGGGTGAAAATGAAAATCTGTCCATATATCCTCCTTATGGCGGCCCCTGCTATCTGGTCTGGATCACCATCTTGTAGCGGTTGCCATTATATTTGCAGATCGTGTATTCAATCAGGTCATCCTTGCTGTATCCCTTCCTCCGGCGGATCAGTATGGCGGAACCATTAGGAACCTGCAGATACTGCTGCTCTTCAAAGGTAGCGGAACCTGCCAGGATTTCCTCGGTGAAATTGTCAATGGTTCTTCCGCTGTGCTTTCTGATATTCTCATACAAAGAATCGAAGGAATCATCCAGCTCGGTTATGTACCTTGGATTCAGATAATGCTCAAACATGGCGATGATCTCTCCGTCCATCCTGCTGTAACGCCTGACATGGATCACCGTATCCTCTTCCCCGATCTCAAAAAGTCTGGCCACCTTTGCGGGCGGTATAACAGTCTCCACCTTCTCGATCAAACGGTTCAGGGTATTGTTCACCTCATCCAGGGTTGTCATAGACGAGGTAACCATGGTCAGCAGATTGACCGTCCCCCCGGTCACAATGGTTCCCTTTCCTCTCCTCCTTTCAATCAGTCCATCCGCCGACAGCTTGTCCATGGCCTGACGGACAGTTATCCGGGAAACGCCAAATTCATCAGCAATCTTCGGCTCAGAAGGGATCGCCTCACCGGACTTGTAGGTACCATTCTCGATTCTCTCCTGAAAAATTTCATAAAGCTGCTTCCACAAGGGCTTGTCTCCGGCTTTTGTCGATAATTTCATACTTTTGCGTCCTTTCTCGTCTTCATTAAACATCATAACATTATAACATTATGATGTCAATACGTCATATTTATTAACCATGAATTGTATTAACTAACAGCTCAGAAACTGAAAATGGGGCTGTCAGGAAATGGCTTCGTCCCACAATATATCTGATAACCGCGATATATTGTGTTTATGAATCATTTTCCGTCAGTCCCATCCGGCAACTACATTTTGTTTACAATATCCTCCCAGGCTTCCTCGTCAATCTCCTCCTGCCCAAACAGCTTCTTCTTATCATCATCTGTGATCTGCCGGATCACGCGGCAGGGATTTCCGGCTGCTACGGACCAGGACGGGATGTCCCTGGTAACCACGCTGCCTGCGCCGATCACCACATTATCCCCGATATGAACACCTGGACAAATGACTGTGTTCCCGCCGATCCAGACGTTATCGCCAATGGTGATTTCCTTGCCGTACTCATATAGAGAGTTGCGGCTGACAGGATGGATAGGGTGTCCGGCTGTGTAGATCGCCACATTGGGGGCCATCTGGCAGTTATCCCCGATCTTCACTCTGGCTACATCCAGGATCGTGCAGTTGTAATTGATGAACAGATTCTTCCCGGCTTCAATATGTGTCCCATAGTCACAGTAAAAGGGTGGATTGATGAAAGCTCCTTCGGATTTCCCCAGCAGATCCTTCACCGCCTCCGCGATGCCGTCAAAGTCGGAACGATCCATAAAATTCAGTTTCTGAAGCTTTCTTCTGCATACCTTCTGCTCTTCCATGATGCTGGCGTCGGAAATGTATGCCATCTGGGCATCTCTGCGTTCTTTGTGTGTCATGCTTTTTCCTCCTGATCAGATGTGCTGTTTTTCGATGTATAGCTTATGGGAATCACGCTTTTCACAGGGTATGAAATACCGGCTGCATTTTTTCGTAAGTACAGAATTCACAAAATCCCATGGCCCTCAGCACTTCCTTCGCCTCTTTTATATATGCTCCCAGATGCTCAGGCCTGTGGCTGTCGCTTCCCAGGGTGATGATCCTGCCCCCCAGGTCATGGTAAAGCTGCAGGATCTCCCTTGACGGTGTCGTGTCAGCCAGCCCGTACCGGTGGTGGGATGTGTTCAACTCAATGCCTTTTCCGTCCTGAATCACCCTTTTCAGTATCTTCTCCACATAGGGCTTTACCTTTTCAAACGGATAGACCCCCATCTTATCATACCGCACGATCAGATCCATATGGCCCAGCACACTGTAATCCTGGTAGCTGTCCACCAGATTCAGCATCTCCTCATAGTAGCGTTCGTTGTACTCCTTCTGGGTGCGCCCCCTCTGGAAATCCTGGGTCCAGAACTCCTTGTCCTCCACCTGGTGGACTGACAGAATGATAAAATCAAAGGGATACCTCTTGTATAATGCCTCAAACCGGGGAATCGTGTGCATCTGGATACCGAATTCCAGACCCAGTTTTATGGCGATCCTGTCTCCATAAAGCTCCTGCATCCTCTGGATCTTCTCCACATACCGCGGATAATCCACGTTGGCCAGAGGTTCTCCCTGGCGGTATACCACTTCTTTTCCACAGCCCCAGTCATCCTTCACCCCATAATCCACATGATCTGTGAAACATATCTCATCCAGACCCAGCCGGACTGCATCCTCCACCACCTGCTCCATGGGGTACACAGAATCATCACTGAATTCTGTGTGTACATGATAATCTGCTAACATACTTAATCCTCCCTGGCCAGATTTCGTTACTATTCATAGGGTGCATCTTCCTGTCTGCCCCGTGAACTGCAACCAGATTTCTGTCCCATTTGTATTTTTTGCAACAGTTCAGACACCTCCCTGAACTGTTACAACTGTATCACAAATCCAGGTAAAACGCGAGTCCCCTTTGGGACAAAAATCATACGTTACTGTTGGCAGGACGCGTCTTTTTGTCCGGCTACGCCAGACAAGAAGCATCGGACCGTAACAGGTTACTGTTACGATCCCCTTGCCGTTCCCCCGTTGTATGTGTTATCATGATAAAGTCAAAGTCAAAATAAATCAGGCGTTCCCGCCTTATTTTTATATTTCCTGAGGAGGCGACCACATGACCATCGCAGAAATTCTTACTGGAGAAAAAGACAACACGGAATACAAGGTTGATATCCCATCCAAAAGCGAAAATTATATGCGTACCGTAGTTGCCTACGCAAATGCCAACGGTGGACGGCTGGTCTTTGGCGTGGAGAATAATACCTGGAAGGTGACTGGTTTTTCTAAAGAAGAGGTCTTTCAGAAAATGGATGCTGTTACCAATGCGATTTATGACAGCTGTGAACCAAAAATAACACCCAATATAGAAGTCCAGGAATTCGACGGCCGGTATATCATTGTAGTCGATGTACCTGCCGGCATGCAGCGTCCCTATTGTATCAAAAGCCAGGGAGTAATCGAAGGAGTCTATCTGCGTGTATCCGGCACTACGAGGAAGGCTGCGATCTATCAGATTCAGGAGATGACGCTGTCTGCCAGAAACCGCAGCTATGACACAGAAAAGACGTCCCGGGAGCTCACCACCGATGAAATCCAGGCATTCTGCAACCGGTTATACCAGCATGCCCGGGAATTGTGTGTCAACGAAGAAGCCAAGTCCGCCATAAGACAAATCAGCATCAGCCAGCTGCTTTCCTTCCGCCTTGTCCATGAAGAAAACGGCAGATACTACGCTGCCAATGGCTACCAGCTGCTGGATGGCAGACTGGAGGACTATCCAGATGCGGCAATCCAGTGTGCAGTGTTCAAAGGGACCACCCGCAACATATTCATCACGCGGAAAGAATTCTCCGGCTATATTGATGAGCAGGTCGAATCAGCATACGCATTTGTACTGGAACACATCAATCTCGGCGCACGCATCGACGGCCTCGCGCGGCAGGACATTTATGAACTCCCAATTCGTACAATCCGCGAGATGATCACCAACGCCGTGTGTCACCGCTCGTATCTCTGCCCTGGAAAAGTACAGGTAGCACTTTTTGATGACAGGCTGGAGGTAACGTCACCAGGAATGCTGGACAAAGATCTGACCATTGAAAAGATGAAGGCAGGCATATCAAAGATCCGAAACACAGCAATCGCCAGAGTATTCGCCTATATGAACATGATCGAAGCCTGGGGAACCGGTATCCCAAAAATATTTCAGGAGGCGAAGGATTATGGACTACGGGAACCCGAGCTTCTGGATATGGGCAGTGATTTCCGGATCAATCTGTATCGCGGTACCCCCATGGTGGACAGGTACGGCGTCATAAATCCAAAATCACTGACCAGACAGGCAGACGACTGACTGGAAAACCGGGCCGTTTTTCCGTCCGGTCACTTCCCCCAGTACTCTCCGGCCAGCCGGATGAATTCCTTCGCCGCGTCACTTAAGTAAGAATGCTTCCGGTAGCTGGCCACGATCTGCCAGGTAGGATGGGTGCTTAAAGCGAAGCAGGTGACTCCTTCCGGGCAATTGCGGATGTAATGATAGGGAATAATGCCGCAGCTCTGCCGGGACTGGACCATATATACAATGGTGGAATTGTTGGCTGTCTCAAATAGAATATGGGGTGCGAAGCCGGCCTGGTTAAACAATTCATCCACAAGAGACCGGACTGTGGACTCCCGGTACATAAGCACAAATGGCTCATACCGGAACAAAGAAAGGTCAATAGAAGCAAAGGGTTCCCCCTCCCCGGCAGTCTGGACCGCCAGGGGGTGGCCGCTGGGGACGGCCAGGAATAATTCCTCTGTGCCAAGAGCAATATACTGGTCATCGGTTTTCTGATCCTCCGAGAGAGTCTGGAAGCCGATATCCAGATCTCCCCGGGCGATCAGCGCCTGCTGCTTATGGACGCTCAGCTCCTGGGGCTCCACCACCACCCCGGGGTAGGCCTTATGAAAGGCCGGATACACCATGGTGAACATCTCGATCCCCCGTCCTGGTGTGAAGCCGATGGACAGCCTCCCCCTCTTGGCCTCAAGCATGTCGCTGATCATATCATAGGTTTTGTGCTTGATCCGCAGGATCTCTCTGGCATTCTCCAGATACACCTCTCCAATATCCGTAGGGCGCCAGTCAAACCGGCTCCGCTTAAAAAGCTGTGCCCCCAGCTCCTTCTCCAGACGCAGAAGCTGCTGGTTCAGGGCAGACTGGGTCAGATACAGCTTCTCCGCGGCGCGGGTGATCCCATGCTCGTCTGCAATTTTCACAATGTATTCGATCTGTTTGATATCCATCCCATAGCCTCCTGCATGTTCGGTGCGCCCCCTGAATCCCGCGGTGCCTGTTTCTGTGGGATTCTGGAGGTACATTTCAAGGAATTACCGCCATAGGCGGCAGGCTTAATTATTTTTCCATTTACTTAATTTTTCTTATTTTCAAAAAATAAAAATTAATTTTACTTATTTTGCATGAGGTATTATAATAAAATTATCAATAAAAGTCAAATGATTTTTATAAAGACAGGAGGAATTTTATGGCACGGTTGTATGTGAAAATCAAAGACCAGGACAACGTAGTAGTCGCTGTGCAGGATCTGAAGGCCGGAACCCAGGTGATGGAGGGGCTGGTGACCAACCAGGACATTCCCCAGGCACATAAGATCGCCTTATGCGATATTCCTGCCGGCGGTGAGATCATCCGCTACGGCGTGGTACTGGGCTATGCCATCAATGACATCAGGAAAGGCGACTGGATCAACGAGCATATGCTGGAGCTGCCCGAGAGCCCGTCGGTAGACAACATGGAGTACGGCACCAACCTGGTTCCCATGGAAGACCTGCCGGAGCCCTCCCGCACCACCTGGATGGGCTACCGCAATGCCCAGGGGCCTGCCGGTACCAGAAACCTGCTGGGAATCGTTACCACCGTCCAGTGTGCTGCCGGTGTACTGAAGGTAGCAGTGGAGCGCATTAAGAAAGAGCTTCTTCCCAAATATCCCAATGTAGACGGAGTGGTAGCTGTGAATCACCCCTACGGCTGCGGCGTAGCCATCAACGCTCCCATGGCCTGCATTCCCATCCGTGCCATCACCAATGTGATCCGCCATCCCAATTTCGGCGGCGAAATCATGGTGGTGGGACTGGGCTGTGAGAAGCTGACCTATGACCGGGTACTGCCTGCGGAAGATATTACTCCTGAAAATGTTCTGACCCTCCAGGACTACGCCGGACACGACGCCATGATGAACGCCATCATGGAAATGGCTGAAAAGAAACTACAGAAGCTGAACCAGCGTCATAGGGAAGAGCTTCCCTTAAGCGACCTGCTGATCGGTATGCAGTGCGGCGGCAGCGACGCCTTCTCCGGCATCTCCGCCAATCCCAGTGCAGGCTATGCGGCAGACATGCTTGTCCGGGGCGGCGCCACGGTCATGTTCAGCGAGGTCACCGAGGTCCGTGACGGGGTACATATGCTGGCAGCCCGGTGTCCTGATGCCCATACCCGCGACCGTCTGGCAGAGGAGATGAAGTGGTACGACGACTATCTGGCTAACGGCGGCGTGGGCAGAGACGCCAATCCCACCCCCGGCAACAAGGCAGGCGGTCTGGCCAACATCGTGGAGAAGGCCATGGGCAGCATCGCCAAGAGCGGCACCAGCCAGATCGTGGAGGTCCTCTCTCCGGCAGAGAAGCCCACAAAACACGGCCTGATCTATGCGGCAACCCCGGCCAGCGATATCGTCTGCGGCCCCAGCCAGGTGGCCAGCGGCATCGGCCTCCAGGTATTCATGACCGGGCGGGGAACCCCCTATGGCCTGGACATCAGCCCGGTGATCAAGGTGTGCAGCCGCAACGAGATGAAGAACCACTGGTTTGACCTGATCGATATTTCCGCCGGAGCAGTAGCTACGGGCGAGGCCACCATTGCCGACGTGGGCCAGGAAATCTTTGACATGATCCTGGATGTGGCCAGCGGCATCAGGGAACCCTTCAGCGACCAGCACGGATTCCATAATGACATGTGCATCTTTAATCCGGCGCCTATTACCTGATCCGGGACAAACACACAACGCAAAGGGGGCTGTGAAAAAAGTCGCGGCTGTCTGCGGGAAACTGACGGAAGATCACGTAAATCCC
>CAJTOW010000063.1 GCA_910577655.1 uncultured Lachnospiraceae bacterium
AGACATGCGGATTTTTGCCCCTGACGCAGATTCCTGCGAGCTAAGAGTTTCTAAGACTCCTGCAAATGCAATTCGGGGGAACCTTTTTCCGGAGCTGGTATCCGCTGGCCAAGAAAAAATAACCTGGCCTTGAACAGTAACTAAAATTCTGGTTCCGGCTTGTCCGGGTTAAGAAAAGAGGGAATATCATGGAAAAAGAATTAAAAGAAAAAGAACTGAAAGAAAAGCTGGACAAGGCCATCTGGGTTGCCCGCAGTCTGTTTGAGCGCAGCCGGACTACGGGTTCTTCTGCGAACCTGAGCTTTTTGCATGGGAAGACCATGTATATCACCATAAGTGGGAGTTGTTTTGGAACCTTGGATGCCGAGCAGTTCGCGGCTATGGATCTGGACGGAAATCTTCTGGGCAGCAAACGCCCCAGCAAGGAATGGCCCCTGCATCTGGCTGTCTACCAGCAGAAGCCCCGGACCGGGGCGGTGATCCACACCCATGGAGCCGGAGCCGTCCTGTGGAGCTTTGTACCGCCAGAAGATGAAGAGGACTGCATTCCGGCCTGCACGCCCTATCTGCGGATGAAGCTGGGCAAAGTCTGTATGGTTCCCTACCAGCAGCCAGGTTCCCAGGCGTTGTTTGACGCATTCAAAGTCAGGGTGATGTCCGGCGACGGATACCTGCTGAAACGCCATGGCGCAGTGGTACCAGGAAAAGATATTATGGATGCATTTTACAGCATCGAAGAGCTGGAGGAGACTGCCCGGATTGCATGGGAGCTTAGGAGGGCAGGAGCTTCTATGGTGGCGTATGCTGCTGTGGATTCAGCGTCTGAGTCAACCATTATTTGCTGATCCTCATGAGGAGCGTAAAATATGAGAAATTACCTTTCCCAATTTCCATACGACAGTTTATTGATACGATCTGGCTGGATTTGGATCATATACATAGGATATTATAGATTAAAACATAAATCCTATATGGGATTTAGACAATTAGTCACATCTGGAATTTCTGTTTTATATATTGTTCTTTTTTTGCAGCTGTACGTCCAGATTCTATCCTATAGATCCATGGGGCAAGGCCCCTGGGGTCTTTTAAAAAGATATGTATGTTTTCTGTATTCCTGGCGGTTATGATTGAGCCAGCCCGGTTTCTGATTAATAGGTTGACCCGCTTTTCCAAATATGTTGTGGATATTGACGACTCAATTATGCAGATTTCAGGCTGTATTATAGGGCTTATGCTGGTAGGTGTTTTCAGGCAGATGGGTAGCTGCAAGTTAAAAAACTGGCCAGCTCCCGGAAAAAGGGCGGGGCCTGATGCATTCACTCATTGGGAGTATCAACAGACAAGGATCCATATACCGCATATCAGTCAGCGGTAAGCTTTTAAGCGGACTGGGCGGTTACACAGTAACAAGAAACGTATTGGAATGGTCTCGTGAAAGTGTTATTCATTGACTTAGGATTTCCAATCTCTTATAATCATGTTAATGAAATCTATGCAGGGTGGAGATACAAATGGGAGTCATGGGAAGGAGGAAGGCAGATATGGGACAATACCTGGACAGCCGGGTGCCGTTTGAATCCTATAGAGGAATTGCCGGGACACGTTTTTTTGTAGATAAAACGTTGCTTCTGGAAGATGTCCTGAAGGCAGTTGAAACAGATGGCCAGAAGTATTTATGTATTACACGGCCCCGGCGTTTTGGGAAAAGTGTTATGGCGAATATGGTGGCGGCATTTTTGGGAAGAGCGGAAGATGCGGGAAGTGTTTTTGAACGGTTAGAGATCGCGCGGTCAGAATGGTACTCTGCCCATTTGAACCAGTATCCGGTTATTTATATTGATTTTAGCGAAGTCCCGGAGAACTGCGCTTCCTATCATGAGTATATCAGTCGGGTACTGGATGGCCTGAAGAGGGATCTGGCAGAGGCATTTCCGGAAATAGTAATAGATACAAGGGCATCCGTATGGGATTTGTTGACAGATATTTTTCAGAGAACAGGAAAGAAGTTTGTTTTTGTAATTGATGAGTGGGACGCTGCGTTCCATATGTCTTTTATTACAGCGGAGGATCAGAAGGCATATCTGCTTTTTTTGAAGACACTTTTAAAGGATAAGGCGTATGTGAAGCTGGCATATATGACAGGGGTGCTTCCGGTTGCGAAATATTCCAGTGGTTCAGAACTGAACATGTTTGTGGAGTATGATATGACGGTGATGGAACGGTTCAGCGATTGTTTTGGGTTTGTAGAAGAAGAGGTGGACGATCTCTTTGATATTTACCTTAAGACAACGAAAATGCCGAAGATTACACGGGAAGACCTGGAACTGTGGTATGATGGATACCATACGGTGGCAGGGGAAAGATTGTATAATCCCCGTTCTGTGGTGTGTGCGCTGGCAAATAACCAGCTGGCCAATTACTGGACCAGCTCCGGGCCTTACGATGAGATATTCTTTTATGTGAAAAATAATGTTGATGATATCCGGGATGACCTGGTTGTGATGATTGCCGGTGAAGGGGTGGAAGCAAAGATCCGGAATTACGCCGCTGTCTCCATGGAACTGAATACAAAGGATGAAATTTATTCGGCCATGGTGATCTATGGTCTGCTCACCTATATGGATGGAGTGGTCCTGATACCTAATAAGGAGCTGATGGACAAATTTAAGGAGTTTCTCATGAACAAGGAGTCTCTGGGATATGTATACCGCCTGGCAAATGAGTCCAAAAGAATGCTTGCGGCAACCCTGGGCGGGGATACGGAGACTATGGCGGAAATTCTGGAGTTTGCCCACAATACGGAATCGCCCATTTTTTCATACAATAGCGAGATTGAACTGTCCGCAGTGGTGAACCTGGTCTATCTGGCGGCCAGGGACAAATACCGTGTGGAGCGCGAAGATAAAGCAGGTAAAGGGTATGTGGATTTTATCTTTTACCCGGAACGGAAAAATGGGGACGCATTGATTCTGGAATTGAAGGTGGACAGTTCGCCGGAGGAGGCGATTAAGCAGATCAAAGATAAGAATTACGGGTCACGATTCAAGGGGAAAATAGGGGAGAAACCAAAGTATACAGGAAGGATTCTGGCTGTGGGAATCAGTTACAGCACAAAGACGAAGGAGCATTCCTGCAAGGTGGAAGTGCTGTAGAGGATTTTTGAATGTACTGGGAGATGCGCCTTGTGGACGGTAACGTTTTGTGTACCTCAAATACACCATGCAGGTTCGGGAGTTGGCGGTAAAAAGGAGCTGTCGCAAAACAAGTTTTATATACAAAATATGGATCATGAATCTCAAAGTATCCCCCTATATTGTATATAATCCTTATTTTGCAGCAGCCCCTTTTGTATATGTCTGTATATCAGGCGCTTACCGGCATGTTCCTGCGGAAAATGGCAAATATTATGTGCCGCTATTCTGGTTTATCCAGGTTAGGCACTTAACAACGATTTCCTGCGCAAAATGGCAAAATTTGCATAATGCTTTTCCGGTATATCCAGGTCAGGAAATACTACATAAACCGCAGGATTGCCGTCCCATACGCCGGCAGCGGCAGGGCAATGGAGTATGGCTGCCCGTCGCACTCGATCTTCTCAGCCTTATACACAGGTGCCTTTGCCTTGTCGCTTGTCTCATATAGCCCATGCTCATTGTCCAGCAGCAGGACGTAAAGCCCCTTCTTGGGCACACCCACCCGGTAGTCCTCCCGGGCCATGGGGGTGAAGTTGCACACGAAGAGCAGGTTCTGCTTCTTACTCTGGGCCGTGCGGTAGAAGCTGAAGATGCTCCGGTCACCGTCATTGGCATTGATCCAGTGGAAGCCGTCCCAGTCATCGTCAGACTCCCACAGAGCCGGATACTTCCGGTAGATATGCAGCAGTCCCCGGACATAATTCTGCAGATCCTTATGGGCATCCTCCTCTGTCAGATACCAGTCCAGGCTTACCTTCTCGTCCCACTCATGAAGCTGACCGAAATCCTGGCCCATGAAGATCAGCTTCTTCCCCGGATGGCCTATCATGTAAGTGTAGCCCACCTTTAAGTTGGCAAACTTATCTGACGGGTAGCCGGGCATCTTGTTGATCATAGAGCATTTCAGGTGAACCACCTCGTCATGGGACAGCACCAGGATGAAATTCTCACTGTTAAAATACGTCAGGCCAAAAGTCATCTTATTGTGGTTGAACTTTCTGAAATAGGGATCCAGCTTCATATACTCCAGGAAATCATGCATCCATCCCATATTCCATTTGAAAGTAAAGCCCAGTCCATCCTCCTTGGGATCATGGGTTACCTTGGGCCAGGCCGTGGACTCCTCGGCAATGACCATAGCCCCGCCGCCCCGCTGTCCCATGATGCTGTTAAGGTGGCGGAAGAACTCAATGGCCTCCAGATTCTGGTTGCCCCCATACTTGTTGGCCACCCACTGGCCATCCTTGCGGCCATAATCCAGATAGAGCATGGACGCCACCGCGTCCACCCGCAGTCCGTCTACGTGGAACTGTGTCACCCAGTAGAGGGCATTGGCAATGAGGAAATTGGACACCTCATGCTTCTCATAGTCAAATACCTTGGTTCCCCAGTCAGGGTGTTCCCCCTTGCGGGAATCTGCGTATTCATACAGCGGTTCCCCGTCAAAATCCGCCAGCCCGTGGGCATCCCGTGGGAAATGTGCCGGAACCCAGTCCAGGATCACGCCGATCCCCTTCTTGTGCAGATGATTGACAAAATATTTGAATTCCTCAGGTGTTCCGTACCGGGAGGTAGGAGCGTAATATCCGGTCACCTGGTAGCCCCAGGAACCGTCGAAGGGATGCTCGGCGATCCCCATCAGCTCTACATGGGTGTACCCCATATCATTAACATATTCCGCCAGTTCATGGGCCGCTTCCTTGTATGTATAGTAGCCCGCCCGTTCTTCGGTATTTTTCTTTTTCCAGGAACCGATATGAACCTCATAGATACTCATGGCTGCCTGCCGGGGATTCACCGTCTCCCGCTTCTTCATCCAGGCGTCGTCTCCCCATTTGAAGCCAGAGGTATCCGCCACAATAGAAGCCGTGCCAGGGCGGAACTCTGCATACTGGGCATAAGGATCGGATTTGTACAGAACCTTGCCGGTCCTGGTGGTGATGGCAAACTTATAGAGCTGCCCGGTCTCCAGCCCCGGGACAAAGGCCTCATAAATGCCCGAGGTCTCCAGAAGCCCCATGGGTGTAGCCTCCGGATCCCAGCCGTTGAAATCCCCCACCACACTGACCGTGGCGGCATGGGGGGCCCAGACGGCAAAATAGACGCCCTTCTGGCCATTGACAGTGGCCACGTGTGCTCCCATCTTCTCATAGATCTCATAGTGGGTGCCCTGGCCAAAAAGGTATCGGTCAAGCTCTGTAATGATTCCGGTACCAGCCTGTTTTGCAGCCTCCTTTACGCTTACCTCTGCGGTCTCTTTTGTCGTCTTCTTTCCAGCCATAACTTATTCCTCCAAGATATTCAGGACAATTTCCAAATTGCCCTCTAAAGTAAGATTCAGTCTGCCGTTCTCGATGGGATATACCCGGCTTCCCGGAAGCCGGTCCAATGCATACAGCCGTGCACCCAGGATCCTTCATGGAGCACATATTCATCCGGAGCGTGTCTGAAAATTCATTCCCGGCATCTCCACAAGGAGCGCCTTCGGTGTGCACGCCCCACTTTGCGGTGGTACACTGCAGGTGTCCCACAAACTGTGACGCACATCTGCCAGAAAGCAATTTTCAAACTCGCTCCAGCTCCCCCCAAATGCTCCCCGCCGGATCTTCCGGGTTCTCTGGAGGAGTCCCGTCCTCTCCGGCAGGCAGGCCGCAGCCGTCAGGGCAATAGATCTGGAATATCCAGGAGCATAAGCTATGCCTCTTCCAGATGTTTGAAACGCCGGAGCAGAAACTGGTAACGCAGCTGCGCCGCATTGAGCTCATAGATATAGCAGTCGATCAAGGTAGGATCCACCACCTGCTCAAAATGGTTCCGCGCAGATTCCAGCGTGTTCCTGGTGCGGTCGATCTCCGCCCGCAGTGCCTGATTTTCCTGAGACAGCACAGCCGGCTGCCTCTTCTTTATGAAAAAGCCTGTTTTCAATTTTTCCATCTCCTCTATTTCTTGGTTTGTGGCTTTGATTTGCTACGTGTTCATAGCATGCCCAGAAATGGAAAAAATATGCAGGTCATTTTTCCGAATAGAATTCCTCTACCATGGTACCCAGCTTCATGAGACGGTGGGTACACTCCATCAGCGTCAGCCGGTAATAGTTGGACGTACCGGACTGGCGTGAGCTGACGATCCCCGAATCCTTCAGGATCTTCAGATGGTGGGATATGGCCGGACGGGACAGATTGGTCTGGCTGGTAATGTCATTGACATTCAGCCCTTCCGGGTGCCCGTTCTTGGCGGCGGTGCTGAGGGATTCGATGATGCCCAGCCGCACCTCATCACCCAGAGCGATAAACAGTGGCATGCATTCATGGAAATAATCCTTCAGCGCTATGGCATCAAGCATAACATCTTCTCCTTATTTATGGTTTAAAAATTTAAACTGAAATTATTCTACCACCAATGATTGGTCATGTCAACCGGAAAGACGGCAAAAATGGGTGTGTTATTGGTAGAAATGTAACAGTTCAGACAGGTCTGCGCACTCGCTGCGCTGACCGTGCGGAAACGTAGTGGCCAGAGGGCATCTGCCCCATCGCGCAGCGATTTTTATGGGCAGATGCCGTAACAGTTCAAGGGGTATCTGAACTGTTACGTAGAAATGTAACAATCGGGGCAGGCAATTTCAACGGCCGGACGCTGCAGCAGAAAATTATGTGTAATAAAAAGCAAAAAAGTGCTTGACAAAAGCAGAAAGAATGTGTATCATAAAAGACACAGCCGGACCGGATGATTACACACCGGATTCCAGGGCTGTACAGTAATCGTCGGCACCATTTCTCATGGTGCGGGTTCAGGTTTTACTTTTGTATTCCTTCGTATGCGGTGGATCATCAGACCAGGATTTCTGCATACCCCAGGACGCAGAAGAGGCGCCAGATTCGCCGTCTCTGTATGCTTTAATACAGAAAGGGTGTTATGTAGCGTTTTTCTGTATCACTGGTTCCGGTTTCCGGGAATAGGGGGATACATCTGCCAGTCGGCAAGAGCTTTCAGCAACAGATGTAATTTGCACACTCTAGTACTACCTTGCGGAAATTCCAGTGAATTAAGCACCCGCTATCCACGCCGTCTGCATGCCTGCAAAGCTAGACGTAGGGTCCACTACGCCGTCGCTTTGCAGGCGCACAGCTGACGCAGATATCGAGCACTTAATTCACCGTTATTTCCGCAATGCAGTACGGGATATCTTATCATGTTTTGTGCAAAGCATTAGAATTCTGGTTTCGGCTCGTGGGAACCAGGGAAATGAGGTGGGAATAGTCAGGATTTTATTGTTTTGTGTGTTTTTATTCGGGGCGGGGTGGACGGACCTTTATAAAGGGAAGGTCAAGAACATCTGGATCGTCTTCGGGATCATCTCCGGGCTGTGGTGCTGCGGGTGGCAGTTTCTGCGGGATGGGGCTGTGGTTCTGGTTCCGGCCTTTCTTCTGTTTCGTATGCGCATGATGGGCGCGGGGGACGGGAAGATGATGGCGGTGATCGCCGGGTATCTGGGGGCGGACCGGGGCCTGCAGGCCATCGGTCTGGGAATGGCAGTAGGAGCAGTATGGTCGCTGTACCGGTTCTGGTGCGGCAGGAATTTATCAGAATCTCTTATGAATCTGGGCG
The DNA here is from genome assembly GCA_910577655.1 of uncultured Lachnospiraceae bacterium. Classification (GTDB taxonomy): domain Bacteria; phylum Bacillota; class Clostridia; order Lachnospirales; family Lachnospiraceae; genus Brotaphodocola. The sequence goes on from CAJTOW010000063.1 coordinate 7,806, forward strand.
CTTATATCCGGCGCACAATTCAGATAGGAAAATTGGAAGCATATCAGGAATTATCTTTAACAGCGTGCAGGAATACCATCCCCCTGGCAGCGTGTCTGTCCGGCGGAACATATCTCTATTTACTGGGTTTTTGCATCTGGAATATGGCAGGAGGAAACAGATGAAACGAATTATGGCGGTCTATGATGTGGACCCGTTTTACGCAGAGCGGCTGGCAGAATTTGCCAACCAGAAGGAAAAGACGCCCTTTACCGTGGTGGCCTTTACCAGCCTGACCCGGCTGAAGCAGTTTGCAGAGGAGCAGCCTGTGGAGCTTTTGCTGGCAGGGGACGGGGTGCCGGAGGAGTGCCTGAAGGAGCTTGACATCCGGCAGGTGATGCGGCTGGGAGAAGTGAAGGATATGACGGCGCCGGATGTGCCGGTGATCTATAAGTACCAGTCCTCGGACGCGGTTTTGCGGGAGGTGATGGCCTGCTACCAGGTGCAGCCGGAACAGATGCCCCTGATGGCTGTGGGGATCCGCAGCACCATCATAGGCATCTGTTCCCCGGTGGGACGCTGCGGGAAGACCGGTTTTGGCTTTACCCTGGGGCAGATCATGGCCAGGGATTCCAAGGTTCTGTTTCTGGGACTGGAGGAATATTCGGCTCTGTCGCGGCTGACCCAGACCCAGTATGCCGCCACCCTTACTGATCTGGTCTACTACTACCAGTCCGGAGAATACAACCGTATGCGGCTGGCTTCCGTGGTTTACAGCTGGAACGGTATGGACTATATCCCGCCCGTATCCTATGCGGAGGATCTGGCAGAACTGGACGGAGAGGAATTCGCAGGCCTGATCAGACGGATCGCCGCAGAGGGGATTTACGACGCCGTGATCCTGGATCTGGGCCATCTGGTGCGGAAGCTGGAGCCGGTTCTGGAACAGTGCGACATGATCTATGCGCCGATACGGGAGGACTGTGTCTCCGCAGCCAAGGTGGATGCCTGGCACAGCTATATCCTCCACTCAGGCCGGGAGGAGCTGTGGGAACGGATCCGCCTCTTAAAGCTTCCTGTGCCATCGACGGTCCGTCCGGCGGAAAGCTATCTGGAGCAGCTGCTGTGGGGCGAGGTAGGAGACTTTTGCCGGAGCCTGCTTAAAGGGACGAAAGGAGGCGGGTATGAGCATTAGGAAGAAGAGTGAAGCCATGCCGGAGGGAAGCAATCCGGTCTCAGGGACTGAGGCCAGAGAAATGCTCTACCGTATTTTGCGGAATCAGATCCGTCAGGAGCTCCAGGAGCGGCATCAGGTTGGGGACGAGGAACTGATGGAGTGTATTCACCAGGCCATCGGGCAGGCGGCAGCCAGTCAGTACCTGCCTCTAAAGAAACGGCTGGAACTGAAAAAACGCCTTTTTGACGGATTCCGTCGTCTGGACATCCTCCAGGAGCTGGTGGATGATCCGGAGGTCACAGAGATCATGGTTAATGGGAAGGACCATATCTTTATGGAAAAAAAGGGGCAGATCCTTCAGTGGAATCATGGCTTTGAGGAGGAGGCACGGCTGGAGGACATGATCCAGCAGATCGTCAGCCGCATCAACCGGGTAGTCAATGTATCCCATCCGATCGTGGATGCCCGTCTGGAAAACGGTTCACGGGTGCATGTGGTGCTGCCGCCTGTTGCCCTGGACGGGCCGGTGGTCACTATCCGGAAATTTCCGGAGCCCATTACGGTAGAGAAGCTGATCCAGGTGGGATCTCTCACGGAGGAGGCGGCAGCATTTCTGGAGAAGCTGGTCAAGGCGGGGTACAACATTTTCATCAGCGGCGGTACCGGTTCCGGGAAGACATCCTTCCTGAATGCTATGTCATCTTTCATCCCCCCGGAGGAGCGGATCATCACCATCGAGGACTCTGCGGAGCTGCAGATTGGCCAGATACCGAATCTTGTCCGGCTGGAGACCCGCAATGCCAATGCCGAGGGGGAAGGGGCCGTGGAAATCAGTGACCTGATCCGGGCTGCTCTGCGGATGCGGCCTGACAGAATCATCGTGGGGGAGGTACGGGGTAAGGAAGCCCTGGACATGCTCCAGGCCCTGAACACGGGGCATGACGGAAGTCTCTCTACCGGACACGCCAACAGTCCCAGGGATATGCTTTCCCGTCTGGAGACTATGGTGCTTATGGGGGCGGAACTGCCGCTTCCGGCAGTCCGGAGCCAGATCGCGTCTGCGGTAGATATTCTGGTGCATCTTGGGAGACTCAGGGACCGCAGCAGGAAGGTTCTGGAGATCGTGGAAGTAGGAGGTTATAGAGATGGAGAGATACAGCTTGACCCGCTCTTCGCCTTCCAGGAGGCGCCGGGAAGCGGAAGCCGGGTGGAAGGGAGTCTCAGGCGGACCGGAGAGCTCAAGGCCACCGGCAAACTCCGGGCAGCAGGTTATCCGGTATGACCGCTACCGGTTAAAGCCCTGGGAGGCAGCCCTGGGACTGGGCAAGGGGGCGGCGGCGTGCGCATTGCTCTCCTATACCTTTTATCGCAGCCTCGGCGTATTCTGCCTTATGCTGCCATGCAGTGCGGCCGGGATCTTTCTGGAGCGGAAAATGCGGCTGGAGAAGCGCAGGCAGAAGCTTTCGGAAGAGTTCAGGGAAAGCATGGTTATCCTGGCTTCCTCCCTGGCAGCCGGATATTCCATGGAAAACGCATTGAAGGCCAGTGTGGATGAGCTGGAAACCCTTTACGGAAAGGAGGGGCTGGTGGCCAGGGAGTTTGCCTACATGGTACAGCAGCTTCGGATGAACAGGCCGGTGGAATGGCTTTTGGCGGATTTTGCACAGCGCAGCGGCCTGGAGGATATCCAGAGCTTTGCGGATGTATTTGCCGTGGCCAAACGGAGCAGCGGGGATCTGGGAAGCATCATGCGCCACACGGCAGAGGTGATCCGGGATAAGATGCAGGTCAGGGAAGAGATCATTACGCTGACTGCCTCCCGGCAGTTTGAGCAGAAGATCATGAATATGATTCCGTTTTTCATCGTGTTTTATGTGGAGAGTGCGTCCCCCGGGTTCTTCGGACAGATGTACGGAACCGGACTGGGCAGGATGCTGATGAGTGGATGTCTGGTGGTGTATGTGGTTGCTTGTGTGATGGCGAAACGGATATTGGCGATTGAGGTGTGAAGGGGATGCGATTGCGGATATTTAGTAAGAGAGATGCTGGGAACCGGCTCTTGCCGGCTGTGGTTCTGGCAGGCAGTGTGGTTTTGTATGGGGCGCTGACTATGGCGGCCCGGGGCAGGGGGAGTGTGCTTGAGGACCGGCGGCTGGAACGGGACAGGTACGGTGGGGACGAGCGGCAGTACGAGCTGCTGGTAGAGGGGCTGTCCGGGGAGAGGGAGCTTCCTGTGACGGTGCGGGTGGGAGCAAGGGCCTACTCAGAGGAGGAAGCAGAGGAGGTCTTTATCCGGCTGATGGATGGGATGGAGGAACGGATCCGGGGGGAGAATGCTTCCCTTATGGATATACGGACGGATCTGACGCTGCCGAAATGGTTTGAGGAGGAAGGGATCAGGGCCAGCTGGTACTCTTCCGACGGAGAACTTCTGGACGCTGCGGGAAAGCTTGGGCAGCAGGTAACAGAGAACCAGGAGCTTACCTTGTCAGTAGCCTTATCGGACGGGATCCACAAGAGCACCTATGAGATCCCGGTGAGGCTGGTGCCTGGGGAGCAGACCGGCGAGGAAAAGCTGGTGGCAGATTTCAGGAAGGAACTGGAAGACAGGAATGTGCAGCAGGAGCAGAGCTCCGGCCTGGTGCTTCCGGAATCCTTTCAGGAGCATTCCCTGAGGTACCGGCTGAATCAGAGGAATGGATATGAAGGGATCCTTCTGCTGGGAGTTCTGGCGGCGGTTCTTCTGGTGGCAAGGGAGCAGAGCGGGGAAAAGGAACGGGAGAAAAAGCGGGAGCGGGAGCTGCTTCTGGATTATGCGGATGTAGTGTCCAAGCTGATGGTGCTGACCGGGGCCGGACTGACTACCCGCAATGCCTGGGAACGGATGGTCTGCGATTATGACGCGGCTCTGGCCGGAAAGAAGGCAGCTGTGCGGGCTGTTTATGAGGAAATGCGTCTGGCATGTACCCGGATGCAGAATGGTGTGCCAGAGGGGGAGGCTTACAGGGAGTTTGGCAGACGCTGTAAAGTTCAGTGCTATCTGAAGCTTGGCAGTCTGCTGGAGCAGAACCGGAGGGCCGGAACCAAGAATCTGCGTGCCATGTTTGAGACGGAGATGGTGGATGCCCTGGAACAGAGGAAGAACCTGGCAAGAAGGCTGGGGGAGGAAGCCGGAACCAGACTTCTGATGCCGCTGTTTCTGATGCTGGGAATCGTGATGGTAATGATCATGGTTCCGGCAATGATGAGTATGGGATGAGACGTGCCGGCCGGGATGGGGAGCGGCCAGGGATGGCCGGACGCCTGGTTATGGGACAGCCACGGATGCGTAGGCATGGCTGGCAGGGCAATGGGCAATACACTGTTGCCTATAAAATGGATTCAGGAGTTATTTCTAAAACTATATATTTCTAAAGAAAGGATATTTATATGATCAGAGAAGAAATTTTGGGATTTTTGGAGCAGGAAGACGGTGTTGGCGTGATTGAGGTGGTTCTGATTCTGGTGGTTTTGATCGGACTGGTGATTATATTCAAGGGGCAGATTACGGCGTTATTGAATGATATTTTTAAGCAGATCAATAGCCAGTCCAAGGAAGTTTACTAAAACAGAGCAGACTGGGCCGGATGAATGTAACAGACAGTTCAGCGCGTTTATCGCACTGACCGTACGAAATCGTAGTGGTCGCGGGCATACGGCCATCGCAAAGGGATTCTGATTTAACAGTCCGGAGGGCTGAACCAACAGTCCGGGGGGCTGAACCATTACAGATGAATACATCGGACAAGAAGGAGGATGACGAAAAACTATGGACAGAAACAGCCGCCGTGTCTGCGGGCACGTGACCGTATTTATCAGTATGGTGATGATGTGTATTTTTGCGCTTTTCTGCGTGCTGGTGGAGTCGGCGCGGACAGCGGGAGCCAGATGGTATCTGGAGACGGCGGCAGGGTCTGTCATGGATTCGGTGTTTAGCCAGTATCACAGGGAGCTGTGGGATACCTATCGTCTCTTGTTTGCGGAATACGAGGATGAGGAGGAACTGGAAAAGGATTTCGAGAAATACTTCCTTCCCTATCTGGAGACAGCGAACTGGTATCCCATAGCCTATGAATCTTCCCAGGTAGATATGTGGCATACGGTGACCGATGACAATGGTGCCTATCTGGAGCAGGAGATTCTGGATTATATGAAATACGGTGTATGGAAAATGGATTTTGACATAATCACCGTGGACCAGCTCTGGGACAATGCCAGAGAGGCGGAGGCGGTTCAGGCGGTGGGGACCCGCTACCGGACTCATGGTAAGGAGGCCCTGAAGCTGGAAAGGGCCCTGGAGGCCATCACCAGCAGCCAGAAAAAGCAGATAGAAAAAAAGCAGGAGGGCCTGAGCCGTCTGGGAAATTACGATGGGCCGGGATTCCGTCGCGTGGCGGGCCAGCTGGTACAAGAGCTGCAGAAGATGCCAGGACTGGTGGCCGACTATGAGAAGCAGGCGGACCGTCTGGCAGCAAGTTTGAAAGAAAGCAGATATTTCTTTGAACAAGAGCGGACAGAATGCTCCGATACCATGCAGACCATGCTGGATGAGGAGATCAGGCAGTATGAGGCCTATGTGGATGAGGATGGAAGGCGGCGCCAGGAGGTTCGGGCCCTGGCGTCCGAGGCAAAAGAACAGATCGCCCTGGTAGAGGACACCATCGAGGAGGCACGGCGGGTGGAGGAAATCATCGCAGAATGGGAGGATGATGATGACGAGGACGAAGGGGATGGGCCAGACCTGAATGCGCTGTGGTCCCCGGTGCGGCATCATTTCTCAGGTCTGACGATCCACCGGCTCTCGTTTTCCCATGGGGTCAGGGACAAGGAAAAGGAAGGGTGGCTGAACCAGGCGGAACAGCTTTACCGTTCCGGGATGCTGAGTCTGGTAGTGCCTGAGGGAATGTCTGTTTCCGGCGGTTTTCTGCCGGATTCGGAGCTTCCCTCTAAAACGGAGATCATGACCCCGGAAGCCAGAGGAATCTCTCTGCCGGATCATCTGATCGTGGATGAGTACTGCGGCCGTTATTTCCGCTGCTTTCGAACCAATAAGGAAGGGGAGCAGAAATCGGATATGGGGATTGAGGGAAAGGGCGGTCTGGCCTATGAACTGGAATATCTGATCCACGGGCAGGACACAGACGAGGAGAATCTGACCGGAACGGTCAATCGCCTATTGGCCATCAGGGAAGGGCTGAATCTGATCCATATTCTGTCAGACAGCACTAAACGGGCCCAGGCACGCAGTCTGGCTATGACCATTACCGGGGTGGCGGGTTTCTCACCGCTGCTGCTTCTGACTACCTTTCTGGTTATGTCGGTCTGGGCGCTGGGGGAATCCCTTATGGATGTGCGGGGGCTTCTTGCAGGCAGACGGGTAATGCTGCTTAAATCTGCCAGTGACTGGACCCTGGATCTGGAGAACCTTTTGGCGATGGGACGCCAGGGTATGGTGGAGACCGGCGGCGGAGAGCGGGGATTTTCGTATCTGACATGGCTGAAGCTGCTTCTGCTGCGGGATGAGATTGTCACTCAGGAGTACCGTATGATGGACATGATCCAGATGAATATCTGCCGCAGGCAGGCCTGCTTCCGGATGCGCCGCGGTGTATATGAGGCGCGGATAAAGGGTAGCTTTTGTGGAAAACATGTCTTCTTTTCCCTGGGCTTTGTGGAAAACCTCACAGGAGGCGGGAACCATAACTATCCTATGCAGGTGATTGCGGAAAGAGTGTATTGATAAAGGCAGGAAAATAACCGGCAGCAGCCGGAGCGCTGAACTTTTAAAGTAAGGAGGTGGAAGGGAATGCCTTTTTCCATGAAAATAAATGATGGCTGTATCCTGGATCGGATCAGGATACAGTTACTGCGAAAATTATCCGTTTACCAGAACTTGCGAACACCTCTCTCGCAAATGAAAAACTATGTGACTCTCCAGGTACGAATTCTCCATGAAAAAAGAATGGGAAATAGTTTGTGTAATATTCGTGGAAAAAAGGCATTCCCTTCTGCCTCCTTTCGGGATGGTTTTTTCCGGATTTTCCCGGGGCAGCAAAGGGTCAGTGTGAGTGCGGGTGCGCAGACGTCTGCCGGAGGAATGTTTGTTCCGGTCTTCCCGCAGCATCGGAATGGTGGCCGGGAATTTAAAGCGTCTTCTGGGAGACAGTCGCTGGCGGCATCCCTGACTTTGGAAGCCGCTCTGGGGTTGAGCCTGTTTATCTTTGCGGCAGTCTGTATGCTGCTTCCCATGCGGATCATGAATACGGAGAGGAAGCTCCAGGCGGCTATGGAATCTATGGGGGAGGAGTTCAGCCGTTATGCCTATATCAAGGATGCGGTGGAGCATTCGAAGCCATTGTCAGCCGCAGGAACAGGAGACTTTGCCAAGGCATTTTGCCAGCATCTGGTATCTGGCGCGGCCCAGGGCTATGGCATGGCGCAGGTTAAAGAGCATGTGGATACCAGAGCTTTGGAGAGAATGACCATGGGGCGGACACAGATCATGGAGGAAGGCGAGATGATCCGGCTGGTGCTTGACTACGAGATCCGGCTGCCATTTCCGGTACTGGGACTCCCCGCGCTGCAGCGCACAACTGCCTGCAGCCGTCGGGCCTGGGTCGGTTTGCCGGGGAAGACCTATGACGAAGACGGGAACCGCACAGATGATCCTGACGAGATCGTTTATATAGGTAAGAACAGTACCCGTTACCATCGGAGCCGGGAGTGCCACTATCTGTCCAATAAGCTGAAGAGTGTGGCCCTTGCTTCTATAGAAGGGGAGAGGAACCAGAGCGGAGCAAGGTACAGCCCTTGTGCCGTGTGCGGCAGTCAGGCCGGAGCATATGTTTACATCATGCCTTCCGGGACCAGCTACCATTCCTCGGCGGTTTGCCGTGCGATCCTGGCCTATGTGAAGGCGGTGCGGCTTTCTGAGGTGGAACATCTGGGGGCATGTTCTTATTGCGGAAAGTAAAAGGTATACAAGAAAAGGGGAAAGGCTGGTAATGGTAAAATGGAAAGAATGAATCAGGTAAAGCTTCTGTTGTTTTTATTGTTTCTGACTGTGTCAGCAGTTCAGGATTTCAGAAGCCAGTCTGTGTCAGTCGGGGTATATGCAGTGTTCGGTATGGCAGCAGTCGTCTGGAATATAGGGATGATTCTGGGTATGGCTGGCATAATAAATGGCACAGAACCTGCGGCGGTAGTCAGCGGCAGGGAGGCTGTGACAGCAGCTGAAGAAATTAGTGGTATCAGAGCTGGAGCAGATATGTATATTGGTGAGACGGCTCCATACCCAGATATATTAAGTATGCTGGGAAGCGTAGGCCTTGGACGGGCGCTGAGCTGTGGTGTAGGGCTTGGTCTTCTGGCCGTTGGATGGGCGAGCCAGGGAAGGATTGGTGCCGGGGATGGCTGCTTCTTTCTGATCAGTGGACTTTTGCTGGATGCCGGAGAGAATTTCTGGCTGTTGTCTGTCAGTGTGTTCTTATGCGGACTCTGTTCCCTGGGAATTTTGGCAGGGGCACAGCTTGCGGGGCGGCAAAAGGCGAGAACAGACACCCTGGCATTTCTGCCTTTTGTAGCTATAGGCGGAGCAGCCGGGGCAGTAATGGGGGTAATTAAGTGATTTTGCCATGGGCGTCTGGACAAGGCTGGCTCATGTGTTTGTTGGGGGAATCAATCCTGTTGGAGAAAAGGAGAGTAAAGGTATATGAAAGGAAAGAACAGAAACAAAAACGGACACCATTGGAACCAGTTCGGATATTTGCGGAAGCAGTGGTGGCTGGGAGACTGGAAAAACGGAAAATGGCATCAGAACCCCAGAAGCCGGCACCAGAATCAGGAAGGATGCTGCCGGCAGAATATCCGGCAGTGGCAGCATTCCGTGGCAGGAAGGCGTCTGCATGCCAGTTATACGGTAGAGGCGGCCGGGGTCATGGCTGTGGTGCTCTTTACCATGATGGTATTGTTCCATCAGGCATTTTATATCCAGGGATGGACGGTGGGTACCTTCCAGGCTCACCAGCAGGTGGAACGGGAACGGCATGAGATTGTCCATATAGATGAGAAAGAGATTACCCAGATGGCCCGGGGGCAGGGGTGGAGTGCCCAGATAACTGCCGGAGTATTCCGGCCTGAGGAGTCGCTGCGCATGTGGAGTGTTCTGGAGGAAAAAGGTGAAGATTAGTTATCAGAGAGGGATCCGGCACAATTATATGATTATTGATCCAGAGGAGCTGGTTTGGGAAGGCTATGAGAGCCGGATGCTTTCCGCAAATCCCATAGAAGGGCTGCTGCATTTCCAGATCCGGCAGCAGGAGGAGGGTGTGCAGCTTCTCTATGAGATCACTTCCCGTCAGCCCCTTTCCAGACTTCTGGAAGGGCGCAAGATTCAGGCAAAGGAAATTCACAGCCTGGTATCCGGCGTGTTAAAGGTACTGGAACGGATGGAAGGATATCTGCTTGGAGAAAATCATATTCTTCTGGAGCCGGAGTACCTTTATGTGGAGCCAGAAAGCCTGCAGGTCTGGCTGTGTCTGGTTCCAGGGCTGGAGCAGGATTTTCCGGAGAAATTCGGGAAATTTCTGGAATATCTTCTGGAGTGTGTGGATCATGGAGATAAGGAAAGTGTGATTCTGGCATATGGCCTCTATCAGGAGACGCGGAAGGAAAATTACGGCATGGATGATATTTTCCGGCTTTTGTGCAGAGACCAGAGGATGGATTCCCCAAAGAGCCGGGAAGGCTGGGACAGACAGAATAGTCAGGAAGTCCGGGATCAGGTGAGGTCAGAACTGTCAGGAATAGCTGATATAGCAGGTAGCACTGTAGATTTTCCGTCGGGAAAGTCCAGAAAAGAGACTGCGGTCCGAGGCAACGAAGGCAGAGAAAAGACTCCTGCGGATAGGAACAGTCCCCTGGCCCGTCTGCGGCTGTGGTTTCGGGAACATTTTTTCCATGAAAAAGAATCTGCCCCGGTGCAGGTTCCCTGGGAGATGATGTTCCGGGAAGAGGAAGATAGGGGAAGCAGGGCAGAAGTACCAGTTCAGGGGAAGTCAGGCAGTCACAGAAGAAATGCGGCGGAACAAAATGTAATAAATAGAGTGGGCGGGGACAGAAAGCAGGAAAAAGGGCGCTTGCTGGTTCGGGAGGCGTTAGTGGAGCCGGGGAATGCTTCCGGTCAGGACCTGGAATTTGGCACAGCTCTTCTGGCAGATCTGTCGGGCCAGACCGGAACCCGCAGACTGCGGGCCCTGGACTCTGAAAATGAGGATATCACTATCAGCTACTACCCATTTGTGATCGGGAAGCAGGAAAATCTGGTGGATTACCAGCTGAAGCAGGATACGGTCAGCCGCCTTCATGTGCGGATCGACCAGAAGGAGGATGGATACCAGATCCAGGATCTGAATTCCACCAATGGTACTTGTCTGAAGGGACGGCTTCTGGAGAACAATGAGGCAGCAGCGCTTAGTGTCGGAGACGAGATCCGTATTGCCAATTGCCGTTATCTGTTTGAGTAGATTACTACTCCGCGCTTATTTGGGTTAATTCTCCATACTGTTACCATCCTTAACAGCCAGCTCCAGAAAGCTGGACATCTCCCTTGACACCCATTTGTCCCGGTGATAAAGGATTTGGCGCCAGACCTTCAGCTGGAAATCTTTTACCTGGAGGGCAGTAAGGATCCCCTGCTCAAGATCCTTCTGTATGGTGAATTCCGGCAGTAAGGAAATGCCCAGATTATGCCGGAGCTGATTGATGATGAATTCCGTATTGCCGATCTCCAGGAAGGGACGGATCTCCTTTCCTCTGGCAGCCAGATACTGTTCCAGCAAATAGCGGTAGCTGGCGTCCCGCTCTGTGGAAATAAATGGAAGATCGATAATCTCGTCCAGCTCCAGTTCCTGTCTGGAGGCCAGGGGGTGTCTGGAGGAGGCTACGAAGCAGACCTTCTCCGGCTGTTCCAGAACCTTTTCCCACTTGGTATCGTATACCTGCCTGTCAAGGAAATATGCAATATCCACCAGGTTATTGTTCATTTTCTCCAGAATGGCTCCTGGGGAGTCAATGATGATGCGGACAGTTACCTTGGGATGAAGCTTGTGGTATGTGCGGAGAAGCTTTGGAAGGATACTGGCGCACACGGATTCGATGGTTCCAATGCACAGATGGCCTGTTAGCTCCTGGGGATTGGCCAGGGTATCCCGGGCCTGGGCCAGCTCCCGCATGACGCTGGTGGCATACTCGTAGAAGACAGATCCCTGGTGGGTGAGGGTTGTCTGTTTGCCGATCCTGTCGAAGAGATGCACTCCCAGCTCATGCTCCAGATTATGGATCTGGATCGTTACGGCCGCCTGAGTGTAGCCTAGTTGTACAGCCGCCTTGGAGAAGCTTCTTAACTTGGCAACATGAAGAAAGGTATTGATTTCCCGCAATTCCATAATGATGTCTGGTCCTTTCTGTAGAATAATAATAGCTGGTGTTTACGGAGTAATTTCTTATCTGGCGCTGCCTTGGCAGTGCCGGAATACTGCCGGATAAAAAACATTGGGCATTCGTCCGCTGTGAAACCTGAATGAAAATGGGCTTATATGTGAAGTATGGTATCTTTATTCATCCGGATTTCGTATATCGTGAACTATAAAATTATTTTAATAATATCATAAAAACCATAAATTTTACAACAATAAAAACCTATGGTACATTAAAAATAATAACAATTAGTTACTGTTCACGGGGGTGATGTTCCAAAGCTGGTATTTGCCAGCTTCAAAAAACAACTTGGCCATGAATAGTAACAGCAGTTATAGTCAGGGTAGTGGTTTCATTAATATTATTTTCAGGAAATTGAGGATGCAGGAAAATGGAAAAAACAAATGAGAAGTACAACGCGTATATCCAGATACTGAGGGAAGAGCTGGTGCCGGCTATGGGATGTACAGAGCCTATAGCTCTTGCCTATGGGGCAGCAGTGGCCAGAGATGTTCTGGGGGGCTTGCCGGACCGTGTGGAGATCGGCGCCAGCGGCAGCATCATCAAAAACGTGAAGTCCGTGATCGTGCCGAATACCGACGGGCTTAAAGGGATTCCGGCGGCAGCGGCAGCAGGAATTGTAGCAGGAAAGGCAGACAAAGAGCTGGAAGTGATCGCAGAGGTAAGCGCAGAACAGATTGTCCAGATGAAGGAATTTCTTCAGCAGGTGGAGATATCTACCACCCATGTGGATCATGGCTTTACCTTTGAGATTGTTGTGACATTGTACAAGGGAGCGGACCGTGCCAGGGTACGGATTGTCAATTACCACACTAACATAGTCCTGATTGAGAAAAACGGAGAGGTTCTTAAAGAAATACCGGTAGCGGGGGAAACAGAGGAAGGACTGACAGACAGGAGCCTGCTGGATATGGAGTCGATCTTCGATTTTGCGGAGACCGTGGATATTGAGGATGTGAGGGAAATCCTGGAATGCCAGATTCGCTGCAATATGGCTATTGCGGAGGAAGGGCTCCGGGGCGACTATGGGGCGAATATCGGCACTGTACTTCTGGCCAGCGAGGGAAATGATGTGCGAATCCGGGCCAAGGCCATGGCAGCGGCTGGTTCCGATGCAAGGATGAACGGCTGTGAGCTACCGGTCATTATCAATTCCGGAAGCGGAAACCAGGGGATCACAGCCTCGGTTCCGGTAGTAGTGTACGCCAGAGAGCTGAATGCAGGAGAGGAGAAAATGCTCCGGGCCCTGGTGCTTTCCAACTTAACTGCTATCCATGAGAAAACCCCCATTGGCCGTCTTTCTGCTTACTGTGGTGCCGTCAGCGCCGGTGCCGGTGCCGGTGCGGGAATCGCTTATTTAAATGGCGGGGGCTATGATGAGGTAATACATACGATCGTGAATGCGCTGGCAGTTGTGTCGGGAATCGTCTGTGACGGTGCGAAGGCATCTTGTGCCGCCAAGATTGCGTCTGCGGTGGAAGCAGGAATCTTCGGTTATAATATGTACAAACACGGCCAGCAGTTCCGGGACGGAGACGGCATTGTTCAGAAGGGAATCGAAGCCACCCTGCAGAGTGTGGGACGACTGGGCAAAGAAGGCATGAGGGAAACCAATGAAGAGATCATACGGATTATGATTGGCGAAGGGTGTTAGAGTGTGTCTGAAAATTCATTCCCGGCATCTCCCCACAAAGTGAAAGCACATCTGACAGAAGTCAATTTTCAGACACGCTCTAAGCTGCTTTCAGGAACAATAAGATCCCCCCTTGAGAACAGTAACAACAACTGTTGCGTTACTGTTCACGGGGCGCATCTTCTTGTCCGGCTACGCCAGACAAGAAGCATCGGGCGTCCGCTCGATGTGGAAAACTGGACAAAAACAGTCTTACAAGCGAGCCTGACGTCTGTTTTTGTCCAGTTTTCCCCGCCCCGTGAACTGTAACGACTATTGTAAAAACTATAAAAACTTTTGATGAAATGTCTTAACAAATCGCAAAAAATATGTTATAATTTTCTAAAATTGAGGACAACGGATGATTTAGGAAATCTAAGATGAGAAGAAAGCGGAGCTGGGTGAATGGTACCCTGATTATTCTCAATATTGTCTATTTCTTGTATTTGGAGATTGCTGGCTCCAGTGAGGACACGTTGTTCATGTTGCGCCATGGTGCCATGTATACTCCTCTGGTTATCAGGGAACGTGAGTATTACAGACTGCTGACAGCAGTATTTATGCATTTTGGCATTAATCATATCATGAATAATATGCTGGTGCTTTTTCTTCTGGGAGATAATCTGGAGAGGGCACTGGGAAGAGTCAAATATCTGATTTTTTATTTGTTATGTGGTGTTGGAGCGAATATCGTTTCATTATATGCGGAAGCGAAAAAATCAATGCAGGTTGTAGGTGCAGGTGCGTCCGGCGCAGTCTTTGGAGTAGTGGGCGGTCTGCTTTATATTGTTGTGGTAAATAGAGGACGCCTGGAAGATTTGAGCACCCACCAGTTGGTCGTGATGGTCTTATTTTCTTTATATTCCGGATTTGTACGCAATGGTGTGAATAATGTGGCCCATATTGCCGGACTTGTAATTGGCATAGTCCTGGCAATCATTTTTTATAAAAGACCAGAACGGCCGGCAGACCCGGATGTCTGGGAATGGGAATAAGGGAGGTGGTTGTCATGAAAGACTGTAATTGTATCTTTTGCAAGATTGCCAATGGGGAGATTCCGTCTTCTACGGTATATGAGGACGAGGACTTCCGTGCAATTCTGGATCTGGGACCAGCATCCAGGGGGCACACGCTGATTCTGCCCAAGAATCATTACGCAGATATTTGTGAGGCAGATCCTGGAATTGCGGGCAAGCTGTTCCCGCTGGCAGGTCGGATCGGTGCAGCCATGAAAGCGGTGTTGGGAGCCAGCGGTTTTAATGTGGTTCAGAATAATGGCGCCAGTGCCGGTCAGACTGTATTTCATCTGCATGTCCACATCATTCCGCGATATGATGGCGGGCCTCGCATGGTATCCTGGGAACCCGGTGAGGAGAAGCCGGAAGTTCTGGCAGAGACAGCCGCAAGGATAAAAGGGGTACTGTAAGAGTGGATATCAGGGGGACGATTCAAAAAGGAAACTATTGTATGCGAATATTGGGGGCAGGACATGGAGTCTAAAGAGGAATTGTTTCGTGCTATTTATATGCAGAATCTGCCGGTGGTCCGTATAATTGCCAAAAGATTTCAGATTCCGTCAGATCAGATTGATGATGTGTCACAGAATGTATTTATGGCATTTTACAAGACTTACGGAGTAGACAGACCAGTGGAGGAAAGCCGCAGGCTTTTGGCGAGAATAACCAGAAACTGTTGTCTGGATTACAAGAGACAGCAGAATGTGCGTCTGGAATTCAGTTGTGATCCGTTCATCATTGAGGAAGAGCTGTTTGGAGATTCATTTTACGCTGATGACAATCTGAGTATCCTGCTTCGCAAGCAGAAATACGAAAATGTTGCAGAAGCGCTCAGCTCTCTGAAAGCGGAATCTGAAGCCATTATCCGGCTCTATGTGATCGAAGGCAGACCCATGGCTGAGGTTGCAAAGATACTGGGAATTGGAGAAGATACTTTCAGAACACGTCTTCACCGGGCAAGAAAAGAGCTGAAAAAAGAATTCCATAAGCAGTCTACGCTGGGCGATCCGTCTAAGAAGAGAACCTTCCCGGAGGGGATGAATCTCCGGGAAGCATAGATCAGGCCTCCGCGAAGGAGCTGATCAGTCCCATGACGGTACCAACCGCGTCGGACAGAGAGCTTTTCTCCATGGCCTGGATGTACTGATGTCGGTTTTCATAGGTTTCCCGGATCGTTCTGCAAAGGGTTGTTCCATCCAGAGCTTCCTCTTCCAGGACAACGGAAAATCCCTGCTTCTCAAAGGATCGGGCATTAAGGATCTGATCTCCGCGGCTTACGGCGGCGGAAAGGGGGATCAGGATGTTGGGCTTGCGCAGTGCAAGGATCTCGCAGATCGAGTTGGCACCAGCCCGGGACAGCACCAGGTCTGCGGCTGCGAAGAGGTGTCTTAAAGGGGTGTCTACGTATTCATACTGGACATATCCCGGCTTGCCAATGAGGCTTTCTTCCAAATGGCCCTTGCCGCAGATATGTATGACCTGATACATATCCAGCAGTTCCGGCAGGATCTGGCGGACTACCTTATTAACAGCGACGGAGCCGAGACTTCCGCCGATTACCAGGATCACGGGCTTAATGGCTGACAGACCGGTATACTGCAGGCCGGTGAGCCGGTCGCCTTCCAGAAGCTCCTTGCGGATAGGAGAACCGGTGAGCACGGCTTTGTCCTCTGGCAGATATGTCAGGGTTTCCGGAAAGTTGCAGCATATTTTGGCAGCCGACGGAATACAGAGCTTGTTGGCAAGGCCGGGGGTCATATCTGACTCATGGATGATAGCCGGAATCTTGTAATGTTTTGCGGCCAGGACTACCGGGACAGCTACAAATCCACCTTTGGAGAAGACCACGTCAGGGCGGTATTTCTTCATCAGGCGGCGGGCCTCCGCATAGCCTTTGATGACACGGAAGGGATCGGTAAAATTTTTCAGATCAAAATAACGGCGGAGTTTGCCGGAGGAGATTCCGTCATAGGGAATGCCGGCATCTTCGATGAGTTTGCGCTCGATTCCATTGTAGGAACCGATATAATGTATTTCGTAACCGCGCTCGACCAGGGAGGGGAGAAGCGCAAGATTGGGGGTAACATGGCCAGCGGTACCGCCGCCGGTAAGAACGATCTTCTTCATAAATGCCTCCAGTTGATTATTGAACTTCTAGGACGTGTTTGCGGATGGCAGGGAAGCATCCCAAACATGCTCTAGTAATAATAGTAACCACAACTACCAAAAAGTCAACCCCGAAATCTCCGGGATCGTGGAAACCTAGTATGACCCACACCAATTACCATTATGTTTCGCGCAGGATAAATTTTCATCC
>CAJTOW010000064.1 GCA_910577655.1 uncultured Lachnospiraceae bacterium
GTGGTGAAACGAAAAATATGCTCTTCCTTTCCGAGCAGATCAAAAAATTCCGGCAGAAATATCCTCTTGTGCAGTTTAGTATTCATAGTGCAATCGCAGATGATATTAAAGAACGGATTGAAAAGGGGATTTTAGATATAGGGCTTCTTATGGAACCTGTGGATGTTGGGAAGTATGAATTTATCCGTATGCCACAGAAAGAAAAATGGGGCATATTGGTAAGAAAAGATTCTGAATTGGCAGCGAAGGAATCTATCAATCCTAAGGATTTAACCAATGTGCCTCTCATCATGGTAAAACGGGAACTGGTAAAAAATGAACTGGCCAGTTGGTTTGGGGATTATTACGAGGGACTTCAAATTGCGGCTACCTATAATTTGATTCTAAACGCTGCGTCTATGGTAGAACGTGGAGTTGGCGTTGCGCTGTGTTTTGATCTTGGTGCCGCTTTTTATGAGGATTTATGTTTTATTCCGCTTGCTCCAACATTAGAAACAGGTTCGGTTTTAGTCTGGAAAAAGAATCAGACACTTGGAGCAGCTACTTCCCAATTTATGAGGTGTCTTAGAAATGCTTTTTAGGCATTATTAGAGATTTAGTGCAGGTATTAGACATTTCTTAAAAATTAAATTAAAATGTAGGTGTTCAAGGAGGACACCTGCATTTTTTATTTTTTGTGGAAAGGAATTTACGAATGACGATTGATGAAGCAAGCACACGTTACAATATTCCCCTTGATATTCTCCGTGAATATGAGAGCTGGGGATTATGCGACGCTGTAAAAAAGGTCATGGGTTCAAAATCAGACAGGCGCAGATATATTCCGTCTTGTACCGGCAGAGTCTTATACGGATGATTATGACGCGCTTTTGGATATTGCGCAGGAAGAACAAAGGAATGGGGCTCGACCTGCAATCTCTGGCAGTATTGAGAATTTTGACAGCTATGAAGTGGTGTATCTTGGCTATCCCGGTTTGGTGGTACACAGCGCCGGCTATTATCAAGACGTTTCTTGGAGCGTATGATTTCAGTGAAAAAATCATTGTGCCATTTGCTACTTCCGGCGGCAGCGGGCTTGGGAAAACAGCGGAAACTCTGCGGGAAATCGTTCCAATGGCAATAGTTATGGAAGGAAAGCTTTTGAATGGTAAGCAGAAGGCGGAAGAATTGAAAAAATGGGCAGACAGTTTTGAAAAATAGGGAGGATAAGATAATGGTAAAACAAACAGCAGGCAGAGATCAGCTTGGGGATTTTGCCCCTAAATTTGCACAGTTAAATGATGATGTATTATTTGGAGAGGTGTGGAACAGGGAGGAAAAACTTTCCCTGAGAGACCGCTCCCTTGTGACGGTGGTCTCTTTAATGTCGCAGGGGCTGGTGGATTCTTCCTTTCAGTACCATCTGATGAGCGCAAAGAATAACGGGATTACAAAAGAGGAAATTGCGGAGATTTTAACTCACGCAGCGTTTTACGCAGGATGGCCGAAGGCATGGGCTGCTTTTAAGATGGCGAAGGATGTCTGGATGGAAGAATCACTGGAAGGGAACGGGCGGGAAACCCATGAAAGGAATATGCTGTTCCCGGTTGGAGAACCGAACAGCGGCTTTGCGCAGTATTTCACCGGGCAGAGTTACCTTGCGCCGCTTTCCACGGAACAAATGGGGATCTTTAATGTTACGTTTGAACCGGGATGCCGGAACAACTGGCACATCCATCATGCCGCTTCCGGCGGCGGGCAGATTCTGATCTGCGTAGGCGGTCGCGGTTATTATCAGGAATGGGGCAAAGAGGCACAGGAATTAAATCCCGGAGATATAGTCAATATTCCGGTTGGAGCGAAACATTGGCATGGCGCTGCGCCGGATAGCTGGTTTTCCCATCTGGCGATTGAAGTCCCCGGTGCAGAGATTTCTAACGAGTGGCTGGAAGCAGTGGATGATGTTTCCTACAGAAAACATTCCAATGCCGGAGAATGAAAGTGAAGAAGCGGTTGCAAATGTAGAAACAACGCCGGTAACAGAGGGAAATTCAGAGAAATCGGGTGATTCAGAAAAACCGGAAGATTCCCCTGCAGAACAGTCGGACAGTAATATTCTGATTGCGTATTTCACATGGGCGGAAAATACGCTTTCGGTGATGGTTTCCGGGGAGGCGCATTACAGCGTGGAACGCGCGGCGAAGATCATGGGAATTCCGGGTGAAAATATTATCAAGGTTCCGGTGGGGGGGAGGACTTTGGCATCCGGACCGAATTGCTGGAGTGTACATACCAGAAGACAGTAGCAGAAGGAAAGATCGTATTCTGTGTTGTGGGGTGTGCCTGCACCACTTCCGTGGGAGCCTTTGACAATCTGGAGGCAGTTGCGGACTTTGCCCAGGAGCATCAGCTCTGGTTCCATGTGGACGGCGCAGGGGACATTTTATCTGCGTGTGACCATCATGAATCCGTTTACGGACAAGGAATCCCTGGAGAATTTAATTGCGAAAATCAAGGAGATTGCAGAAGGTCAGGAGCCAAAGGGGAAGAACCTCTGCGGATAAGCAGAGGCTCTGTATGAATTTCCCTTATATTTGTATGGTTTTATAAAAAGAATCCCCCTACAATTCCTCACACACCTGGAATATATAGAACTTCAAATAGTAGGATGCCTGCTCCCCGCCTGTCCACAGAATCGGATGATCCGCGGCCTGGGTCCGGAATTCGATCTGGCGCAGGCGCCTGCGGGCGCCGTGGGCAGCTTCCCGGATGGTCCTGGCGAAAAGCTCTGGATCCATGAAGTGGGAGCAGGAGCATGTGGCCAGATAGCCGCCGTTCTTTACCAGCTTCATACCCCGCAGGTTGATCTCCCGGTATCCCTTGACAGCGTTTTTCACGGAGCTGCGGGACTTGGTGAATGCAGGCGGATCCAATATGACCAGATCATAGCGCTCTCCCCTGGCCTCCAGCTCTGGCAGCAGGTCAAAGACATCGGCACAGACAAACTGCACCCGGTCGGACAGCCGGTTGAGGGCAGCATTCTCCCTGGCCTGGGCGATCCCCAGCTCTGAGGCATCCACACCCAGGACAGAAGCGGCTCCGGCGATGCCTGCATTTAAGGCAAAGGAACCCGTGTGGGTGAAGCAGTCCAGAACCTTTTTATCTTTGCATAATCTCTGAATGGCCAGCCGGTTGTACTTCTGGTCCAGGAAGAAGCCGGTCTTCTGGCCGTCCTGGACGTCCACCAGATAGCGGACTCCGTTCTCCACGATCTCCACCTTGGTATCAAAGGGTTCCCCGATAAATCCCTTGAAACGCTCCATGCCTTCCTGGAGCCGCACCTTGGCATCACTGCGCTCATAGACGCCCCGGATGATGATGCCGTCTTCGGAAAGCACTTTTTTCAGTTTCTCTAAGATCACTGGCTTTAAGCGGTCGATTCCCAGGGCCAGGGATTCCACCACCAGCACATCGGAAAATTTGTCAATGACAACGCCGGGAAGGAAGTCGGCCTCCCCAAAGACCAGGCGGCAGCTGGATGTGTCCACGGTAGCCTTGCGGTATTCCCATGCGTCCCGCACCCGCGTCTCGATAAACGCTTCATTGATTTCTATATCCTTTTTGCGGGTCATCATCCGGACTGTGATTTTGGAACGGGTATTGATATAGCCCTGGCCCATGGGATAGCCGTCAAAATCCGTGACCTGCACCAGCTGTCCATTCTCAAAATCCCCATGGATCCGGTCGATCTCGTTGTCATAGATCCAGGCGCCGCCGGCCTTCAGGGTGCGCCCCTGGCCTTTTTTCAGAATTACGGTTGCGTTGTTCATGCCGGTTTCTCCTCTTTTTGGAACTGTAATCAGTAGTAACGGTTCAAGGGGTATCTGAACTGTTACAGCCAGTATATCACATTTACAAATAAAGGAAAAGGGAGTGTTTGACTTCGCCGGAAATGCGGTGTATAGTTGTTGTAACAGTTCAGACAAGCCATCTTCCTGCCCCCGAAAAGCGTCGGGGACAAGACGCTTCGGGCATTTGTCTGCTGTAGAAAACTGGATAAAAACAGTCTTACAAGCTGATTATAGAGGAACAAAGGAGACCGTTAGGATGGAACAAGGCAGCAAGATTGTATTTCTCACAAGCAGTCCGGATGATTCTTACCAGATACAGGGGGAATGGGTGACAGGACCGTTTACAAAGAAGAATCATTTTCTGGAACATGTATCAAGGGTGTGGCCGGATCATGCCCATGTGCTGGTGATCACCGCGTCCCCGGATGCGGATAAGCAGAACGCAGAGATGATGGGATATCTGGAGACGGTCTTTGAGGAAAGCGGTCTTATGGTGGAGGAGCTGGCGCTTCTGGACCGCCATACCATGAAGTATGCAAAAGACTGGGTAGAGGAGAGCGGCGTCATCATCCTGGGAGGCGGGCATGTGCCCACTCAGAATGCATTTTTTAGGGAGATACGGCTGGAACGGCTGATGGAAGCATTTTCCGGGGTCATCATCGGCATCAGCGCCGGGACCATGAACTGTGCGCAGCTGGTGTATGCCCAGCCAGAGCTTCCGGGAGAGACAAACGACCCGCGTTATGAGCGTTTCATTCCGGGACTGGGGCTGACAAAGATTAATGTGCTGCCCCACTATGATAAGGTGAAGCATGAGCGGCTGGACGGTCAGTGGGTCATTGACGAGATCAGCATGTCCGACAGCGGCGGAAGGGAATTTCTGGCTTTGCCGGACGGCAGCTATGTGTTGTGTGAGAATGGCCGGGAGACTGTATATGGTCGGGCCTACCGGATCGCAGACTACTGTTTGAACCAGATCTGCAGAGACGGGGAAGCCGTTGTGCTGAAACCGGCGCGGGAGACAGCCGGAACAATCTGCCAGGAGCAGCCAGAGAGAAGGAGCCATCGGGAGCAGTCAGCCGGAACAAGCCGTCAGGAGCAGCCAGAGAGAAAGAGCCATTGGGAACAGCCAGCCGGAACAGGCCATCAGGAGCAGAAAACAGGAAGAAATCCGCAGAAACAGACAGACGGTACCATCTGTCATGATCTGAAAGAACTAAAGCCCTGTATCAAGAATCTATACAGGGAGGGGGCAGGCAGAGAGGTATGCAGTATTGTCACAAAAGCAGCGGAAAATATCTGGGCAAACTGCGGGATCCGTTGTATCTGGCTGGAGAAAGGATGCGTCCGGGCAGAACTGGCTATCGGGCCTGAGCACAAGAACCCTCTGGGACTTATCTACGGCGGCCTTTTGTATAATCTGGCGGATCTGGTCTGTGGAGTGGCATATCTCACCATGGGAGGCTATGGCCCTACGGTGTCTGGTGATATGCAGTTTATCCGAGGCGTCGGAGAAGATGTAGGGAGGATCATCTGTGAATGCAGGGTCGTGAAATATGGACGCCGGATCAGCTTTGCCCAGTCGGATATTTCCGATCCCGAGGGAAATCTGCTGGCCCGGGGGAATTTTACGTTCTGTAGTACACCCAGGCCATAGTAACAGTTCGGGTCCCTCCTGAACTGTTATAGGCCATAACCTCCGTGAACAGAATCCATAAAGCTTACGCTTCCCAATTTCCGCATAATGTGTTAAAATAATAACGGCTAAGACGTCACAGCCAGGATAGTCCGGGCTGTGGCCGGAAAAATTATATGTTTGCGACTGCCCGTCCTTTCCGGCGGCCCATGAGACGGCACAGACCGGCATAGACGGGGACAGCTTCACATCCTGATTGGGGAAGGAGATTGGTTACTATGGCAAACAGAATCATATTGAATGAGACCTCTTATCACGGAGCAGGCGCGATCCGTGAGATTCCGGGCGAGGTAAAGGTGAGAGGCTTCCAGAAGGCATTTGTATGTTCCGATCCGGATCTGCTGAAATTCGGTGTCACTAAGAAGGTGACGGATGTACTGGATGAGGCTGGACTGGCTTATGAGATTTATTCCAATATCAAGCCCAATCCGACCATCGAGAACGTGCAGACGGGCGTGGAGGCATTCAAGGCATCAGGTGCAGATTACATTATCGCCATTGGCGGAGGTTCCTCCATGGATACGGCCAAGGCTGTGGGAATCATCATCACCAACCCGGAATTTGCGGATGTGAGAAGCCTGGAAGGAGTCGCCCCCACTAAGAAGCCCTGCATACCCATCATTGCCGTGCCCACCACTGCGGGAACCGCGGCGGAGGTTACCATCAACTACGTCATCACCGATGTGGAGAAAAAGCGCAAATTCGTGTGTGTGGATACCCACGATATCCCTATGATCGCGATTGTTGATCCGGATATGATGGCCAGCATGTCGGCAGGCCTGACGGCTTCCACAGGCATGGATGCCCTGACCCACGCCATTGAAGGCTACATCACCAAGGGCGCCTGGGAGATGACGGATATGTTCCATCTGAAGGCTATCGAGATCATCGCAGGTTCATTGCGGGGCGCGGTTGCCAACACTCCGGAGGGCCGGGAAGGCATGGCTCTGGGCCAGTATGTGGCAGGTATGGGCTTCTCCAATGTAGGTCTTGGAATCGTCCACTCCATGGCACATTCCCTGGGAGCTGTCTATGATACACCCCACGGCGTGGGCAATGCCATCCTGCTTCCGACTATCATGGAGTACAATGCTCCCTGCACCGGTGACAAGTACAAATATATTGCCAAAGCCATGGGTGTAGAAGGCGTGGATGAGATGAGCCAGGAGGAGTACCGCAAGGCGGCTGTGGAGGCAGTGAAGAAACTGTCCCAGGATGTGGGCATTCCGGCAGATCTTAAAGATATTGTAAAGGAGGAGGATCTGGACTTCCTCTCCGAGTCGGCCTATGCAGATGCATGCCGTCCGGGAAATCCCCGGGATACTTCTGTGGAGGAGATCAGGGCGCTTTACAAGTCCCTTATGTAAACGGGATCCTTCATAGGCTGTGACAGTTTATATTAGGCGTCAGGAAGAGGCCCTCCCGCCACTGCGTTTTCGTACGGTCAGCGCAGCAGGTGCGCAGACTTGTCTGAACTGTTGCCATAAGTTTATAAAAACATAGCAGAAAAGAGGAGAACCGGATGAAGATTACCATTATCGACGGCCAGGGCGGCCGGATGGGGAAGACCGTGATTGAACAGCTCAAAAAAGCCCACCCGGATCTGGAGCTGTACGCTATTGGCACCAACAGCATCGCCACGGCAGCTATGCTGAAGGCAGGGGCGGACCATGGCGCCACCGGGGAGAATCCCTGCATTGTCAATGCCCAGGATTCGGATATCATCATTGGCCCCATCGGGATTACCTTCGCCAATTCTCTGCTGGGGGAGATCACCCCGGCCATCGCGGTGGCGATCGGGGCCAGCAGTGCCTATAAGATCCTGATTCCTGTGAACCGGTGCAACCATTACATCGTAGGCTGCCAGGATGCTGCTTTAGGGGAGTATATCCGGCAGGTCTGTGAGAAGGTGGATTCCTTGTTAAGGAAGAAAAATATTACCTGAAAGGTTACGTGTTTCTAAAAAAGTTATTCAAAAATAAAAAAGAGTTATAATTGACGAGTCATTTTTTTATTGTTATACTGATGTCAGAGCGTAACCGTTTAAGGGGTATCCGGACGGTTATGGAAGAGCAGTTTACTGCATCAAGATGCTAAGAAAGGGGAGTTTACAATGTTTTCATTATTCGGCAAGAAACCCAAACAGGGTGAGGATGAGATCCTCTCCATCGCAAAGGGAAGGATGTTCCCTCTGGAGGAGGTCAAGGACGAGGTATTTTCCAAGAAGATGATGGGCGAGGGCGTAGCCTTTGAGCTGGGCGAGGATCAGGTGTGTGCACCGGCTACCGGTGAGTTGACAGCCTTGTTCCCCACAGGCCATGCATTCGGAATCCGCCGCAAGGACGGCGTGGAGCTTCTGGTGCATATCGGTATCGATACCGTGGAGCTGAATGGTGAAGGCTTTACGATTCAGGCAAAGCAGGGTGACAAGGTTACGGCAGGCGATCCCATCGTGAAGGTAGACCGTGCCCTGGTCAGCAGCAAGGGCTATGATGTGTCCACCATGCTGCTGGTTACCGATCCCAAGGGCAAGGACATCCAGTTCACCGGCTACGGTGAGATCGAAAAGGGAGTCAAGATTGGCTAAAGGGCTGTCAGGACAATGACCCAAATCCCGGCAGGGGACGCCTGCGGGAGTTTGCAGACTGTAACCCAAAGCTGTTGAAAGCATTTTTAAGACATGTTCTGGAAATCCGGGCTGCCTGAGGAAGTGGCAGTCCGGATTCTTTTATTCGCGGGAAGCACGAGTCAAGTGGGCATGCTCGCATGCACATTTGGCGACTGCCGCGAGGGTCAAATACCCGCAGTCTGCTGCGCTGTAAGTTTGATGCCCCGTCAGCTTGCTGCGGGGGCTTTGACTGTTTTACAGGAGATTAAAGCCTGCACCGTTTGATCCTGTTTAGAATGGAGACACCATGGTTACATTGCATCTGAAGGATGAGGTGATCAAAAGCCTCAGCAACCATGAACTGAATATTTTGAAATACGTTTACGCCCACACGGATCAGATCCTGAATATGAGCATCCATGAGATGGCAAAGGAGGTATCTTACTCAACGGCCACCATCCTGCGTTTCTGCAAGAAGCTGGGGTATTCCGGTTTCGCGGAGTTCAAATACGCCCTCCGTATGGAAGCACGCAGGGAGCCGGGGGCCCCGGCTGCCCAGAAACAGGAGCATTTCAGCACCAGCATCCTTGTGGAACAGATCTGTTCCAATGTGGAGGCTACCTCCAGGCTTCTTCAGGAAGAGCAGATCTTTCAGGTGATTGAGTATTTTGACAGCAGCAGGAGGATCTATATATGGGCCCCTGGAGGCATTACCTCCATACTGGCGGAATATTTTGAGAAGATGCTCATGTCGGCAGGGCGGCAGGACGTCTATCTGATCGCTTCTGTCAAAATGGGAGAGCACATCCTGCGGACTATTCCGGAGAATTCCATGTGGATCATCATCAGCACCACAGGAAGCTTCGAACCGGCCATCCGCCTTGGCAAGCTGTCCAGAATGAACAATGTCCCCGTCATCTCCATCACCCCCTACACCAACAATGCGGTGGCACAGCTGGCCACTGTCAGCTTCCGCTTCTTTACAGTTCAGAGAGAACGGCAGGGGGCAGAATTCACCTCCCGTCTGCCGGTATTCTATGTAATCCGCATGATTATGTACTGCTATCTGAACCATAAGAGAAGGGAGGAAGCTTCCATACCTTTGGCAGCGGACCCAGGCCCATCCGGTGACAGTCTGGTGAATCTGGCGGATCCGTCCGTTCTGTCCGGCGCGCCTGGTTACGGATTACCGGCAGCCGTGGATACTCGCAAGAGCCGGCAAAAGAACGCGCAGCTTCCTTTGTTTGAAAAGGCCCATGGGCTGGAGCTGACGGACACAGAGAAGGAGATTCTGGACTATTTTGAAGGCGGAAGCAGCAGACGTCTGTTTCAGAACATCAACCAGGTCAGCAGGGAGCTGTATACCTCCAATGCCACCATTGTGCGTTTCTGCAAGAAGCTGGGCTTAAGGGGGTACAATGAGTTCAAGTACCAGGTCCGCAGGGAGTTGGAGCAGCTGGAACATCCGGAAGAGACCATGGGCAGCCTGCTGACCCGGTCCGCCGCCAGGTTCCGGGACAATGTGGATTCCCTGGACGCCCGGAAGCTGGAGCAGATCGCGGATATCCTGACCAGCGACCGCTCCATCTATATCTACGGCGCCAACTTAAGCTCCATGGCGGCGAAATATCTCTATATAATCCTGACTACCCTGGACTATCCCTCTATACTTGTGGAATGGTGGCGGCTGTTAAAGGGGCTGGTGGAAGGGATGGACGATAATACGGTACTCTTCATGATCTCGGCCCATGGAGATGCCCAGCGGTATCTTCCGGTTCTTGAAGAGGCCAGAAGGCGCAGGGCCATCACCATTCTGCTGACCTGCCAGGAGGACAGCCCCCTGATCCCCTACTGCACCATCAGCCTGTGTACCAACGATGAGAATGAAGAATACCGTCATGTGGATGTCAATGCCCGCCAGGGGATCCTGACCATCATCCAGATCCTGATCGAGATGATTGCCAGGAAGAAGGAAGAGGGCGGTCTGTGAATTACATAGCGTTATGAATAAAATAAAAGCAGGCCTGACTGGCCTGCTTTTATTTTGTATGTAACAGTTCAAACACGCTTTAATATCTCATAACCTCACGTACATTTGCCGCGATCCGTTCTACTTTCGGTCCGTAGATGACCTGGATGTGGGTATCACTGGGCTTCACAAAACCCATGGCTCCGGTCTTTTTCAGGATATCCTCCTGCACCAGTGCCATATCCTTCACGTCTACACGCAGTCTGGTCAGACAGTTGTTGACAGCGGCGATATTCTCAAGTCCGCCCAGGCCCTCGATGATTCTGGCAGCCTGCATTTTCTGCTTTTCGTCCAGATCCGCGGCAGAACCGGAGTGTGCACTGTCGTCGTCATCCTCCTCGGATACCTCGATGGAAAGATTCTTCTTAGTCAGGTAGGTCTTGAATACGTAGTAGTAGATGACCGTGAAGAAGGGACCTACTACCAGCAGCCAGTACCAGTTGGAGCCTGGCTGGAACACACCCCAGATAAAGTAGTCGATGAGACCGCCGCCGGTATTGCCGATGGCCACCTTCAGAGCTGCCATGAGCATGAAGGACAGGCCGCCCATGACTGCATGGAACAGGAACAGTACCGGAGCAACAAACATGAAGGAGAACTCCATGGGTTCGGTGATACCGGATACCACGCTGGCTGCCACGCCTGCGATCATCAGTGCTTTCACCTTCTGCTTCTTCTCCTCCGGCGCGGTACGGTAGATGGCCAGTGCGGCACCCGGAAGGCCGAACATCATCATAGGCATTTTGCCCTGCCCAAGGAATACGGTGTAGGGACGGAGTTCGGTGATATCTACTTGATCAATGAACTGCAGGAATATGTTCAGGCATCCTTCCACGCCCTCATATACACCGCCGATGGCTGTGGTACGGAAAATGCCGTTGAGTACATGGTGCAGTCCGGTGGGGATCAGCAGACGCTCCAGGAAGCCGTAGCCGAAGACTCCGGCCAGACCTGCCGCGGAGATGGCGCTGCCCAAGCCGTTGATTGCCATGGAAAACGGATTCCAGACAATGGGAGCCACCAGACCGATGAGTGCCATGGTCATGATCACGATCAGCGCTACAAATCGTTTGCCTCCATAGAAGGCAATGGCCACCGGGAAGGTGATCTTGTGGTATTTGTTGTGGAGGGCAGCGGTAACGATACCGGCGATCATACCGGCCACAGCCCCCATATCCACAGTCTCCACACCCAGAATGGAAGAAATCTTCAATGCGTCCAGGCTTATGAAGCCTGAATTGATCATGCAGGCAGATGCCACCAGAAATGTATAGTAGCCGATGAAGCCTGCGAAAGCGGCAATTTCCTTCTCCTCTCTTGCAAGACCAAATGAGATGGAGATGGCAAAGAGAACAGGAACCAGAGTGAATACTACGCCGGACACCTTATTGATGGTTGAAATGATGAAAAAGATGATACCCTCCGCCAGGAACGGGGCAGCAGCCTGAACCTGCGCTTTCATCAGTGCAGAGCTCAGTCCCAGGAAGATACCGCAGGCCGCCAGGGCGGCGATGGGCATCAGGAGGCTGCGTCCAAGAGCAGAGAAAAAGTCCATGATTTTATTTTGCTTCCCCATAATATGTACTACCTTTCTGTTTTCTTTCCAGATGGGAAGCTTCATACTTCCCATCTGACAGATTCTTCCATATGGGGAAATGCTGCCGACAGCAGATTTCCCGCATTGTTTTTCGTTTTTTGGACAGCTGAATTTCCGCAGCAGTTCAGGGTTGTCTGAACTGTTACAGATTTCCAGACACGCTTTAGCGCAGCTCCGGCCACATCCCTTTGTTGACCTCAATGAGGGCATCCAGAACCTTTCTGGCCTTTTTGGCGTCGCCGATGAGACGGTTTAAGGTGAAGGCTTCCAGCGCCTTCTGGTAAGAATTTTCAAAGTAAGCATCTACAATCAGTTTCTCGCAGGAAACCTGATTCACCAGCAGTCCCAGATAGAACTGTGGAATATTGCCTACACGCATGGGACGCGGCCCGTTGATTCCCAGCTCGCAGACGACCTCCACCATGGCGTCGTCCTGCATATTGGCGATGGCGCCGTTGTTCTCCACGATGAGGATGTGGCGGCTGTTCTTGTTGTAGGCGATGGCTTCTGCCACCTTGATCATCATCTCTGCGTGGGCATCGGAGATGGCATCGAACCGGTCTCCCAGATGACCTGCGGCAATGACCTCTGCGCACTCGGTGAAGACCCGCTTTTCTCTGCCGGCCATGACCTCATCGGCACGGGTAAAGTCAGGATTTAAGTGGCTGGCTTTGTAGTCCGGATACAGATAGTACTGGTCATAGGTGTTGGGCAAAAATTCCGGGAAGTCAGCCATGATGGTCTGTACCATGCCATAGGTATCCAGCCAGGACTGGTCCCTCTGCTCCGCATCCTGGGGCAGGAAGCCGTTCTCTGCGATCATTTTCCGGATCTTCGGAAGCAGATCCTCGCCGGTGTGCACATCGTAGATGTGGGTGAACCAGCCATAGTGGTTTAAACCAAAGTATACCGGATCCAGATCCTCCCAGCTGCATCCCAGGAGACGGCTGCAGGAACGTACCACGTTCTCAGGCTGGTCACAGATGTTTAAGAGACGCTTGTCATCGGGGAACTCTCTGCGGAGAGCCTCAGCCACGATGGCTGCAGGATTGGAGTAGTTAAGGATCCATGCATCCGGTGCATAATGGCGGATGTCATGCACTGCCTTGATCATATCCACGCAGGAGCGGAGTCCGTATGCCATACCGCCTGCACCGCAGGTTTCCTGGCCGATCATGCCCATGCTTAACGGGATATGTTCGTCCTCCCGGCGCATGGGGAGCCCGCCTGCACGCATCTGCATGAATACGAAATCCATTCCCTCGTAAGCTTCCTTAATGTCCGTGGTGTAGGAGAAGTCCAGTTCCGGGAAACGCTCACGGAACAGGATCTCGCCATACTTGCCGATGGGCTCCTGACGCTCCGGGTCAATGTCAAACAAAACCAGCTTCTTTAAGGGGAACTCCTCTTTGAGTCTGACGAATGATTTCAGGAATCCCAGTGTGTAAGTGCTTCCCCCGCCAACGATACATACATTATAAGTTTTCATTGTTTCTCCTTCCTTTTTGCGGCGGTCCACAGGTTTCGCTCCTTTGGTCTGGGCCTTGTGGACTGCCATGTTTTTGTGTTGGATTCAGGATATCGTACTTTTCAGGAAATGTAAATAGTTTCTAATTAGTTCGGATGAGATGCCTATATATTTAATCTATTACTGTTATAGTAATTATTTTCGTTACATATATTGTGAAAATTGCGTATAACCCTGGCTGTCATGGCGGCTGGCTTTAGGGGGTTTGCAGACAAAAGGAGCAGGGACAAAATCTTTTGAAAATATGTATCAGGGGTTGTCTGAGCGGGTCCTGATGGGTATAATGAGAGTAATTCCTGAGATCAAAGCGGGATTTCTGTGATAGAGAGGAGAACCTGATGGACGACTACACAAAGGATATGGATCAAATTGAGAGAGTGGCAAAGAAGCTGGTATATATGCAGCGCTATAGTCCGGACCTGGTTCAGCTGGAGCCGCCGGCAGGGCGGCAGTGGCTGGAGTTTTTCGAAGAGGATGGGAAGATTTCACTGCCCTGGGATTACAGAGGGATCATCACTGGCACTGCAGACGGAGGGTATATGCCGGATGTCTGCAATAGCCGGCACTGGCGCCCGCTCCAGGAAACAGGAGAAGCATGTCTGTCCCTGGATGTTCCATACCCTCCGGCGGAAAAGGAAGAAGCGCTGCGGGGGTATTGGGTGGATATTTCCGATGCCGTGTCACTGCCGGGCCAGATTTTTCTGATGGGAAACAGGAATGCAGGGTGGAGTCTCATCACCGCCGGTCCCTGTGCCGGGGAGGTGTGGACCGTGAAAGATTCCGCCGTCATCCGGGTTCCCGGATGTTCCTTTGCCCAATGGCTGGAGCTGGTGCTGGACCAGAACCTGGAAGCCTATATAAATGTATGCCTTGCGGGGGAGGACAGCCGGACCGTGCGGGCCTGCCGTTTTGGGGAGATGCCGGATAACGGCGCCGTGTGGCAGGAAGGGGAGAACCCTATGGCCAGGTGTGCCCAATGGCTGGAGCAAAACCGCTTTGTCTATGAGGGTCCCAGCCCTGGCTGGGCGGAGTATCTGCGGGGACATGTGCACTCTGTACTGGCTCTGCTGCCCCAGGAACGGGATGAGGGGCTGGCAGCTCTCCGGGCGGCCCAGAAAGCTCCGGACTGGAAGTGGGGCAGACCCCGGGCCGCGGTTATGGAACAGCTTTGCGGCCATGGGATGGAAGACAAGACGACCGGTGACAGGATCCGCTGGGAGGATCCAGAAGAGATGGCACGTCTGGGGAGGATGATACAGGCGGTCTGGCAGGAGAAAGAAGAGGAATCCGGGGCAGAAATTTCTCCAGAGGACAAAGTTCTCTTTGACCAGGCCCAGGCCCTGGCCCGGGGAAAGCGTTTCCAGCAGCGTGGAGCTGGCATCCGGGATCTGTCATTTCTGGAGGGCCTGACTGGTCTGAAAGAGCTGGATTTGTGGGATAATGATATTGAAGATCTGTCCCCGCTTGCTTCGCTGACAGGGCTGCGGCAGTTAAGTCTGCCTTACAACCTGATTTCGGACCTGTCTCCCCTGGCAGGGCTGGAGAAGCTGGTGGAACTGCGGGTTTACGGTAATCAGATTGCCAGTCTGGAACCTTTAAGGGGACTGCACAATCTGAATGTCCTGAATCTCAGGGGAAATCCCCTGGAGCCGGGAGCACTGTCCTGCCTGCGCAAATGCAAACGTCTGGGCATGCTGAATTTAAGCTATACCGGGCTGAAGGATTTAAAGGATCTTGAGTTTTGCCGTGTGTGGAACCTGGATCTGTACGGCAATCCGGACCTGGAAGGACTGGAAGTGCTGTCTACCATGAAGCGGCTCAGCTGCCTCTATCTGGATACCCGGGTGGCACACAGGTACAACATAAAAGCCCTGGCGCCCCAGCTTATTGAGCATGTGGAGCTGGGGGGTATTTCTTTGTATGTGTGGCCGGAGAAATATTATAATTAAGAATGGTATTCAATCCGTTAAAAGTGTGCTATACTAATAAAACGAAAAATGTATCAGGGAGGAATTAGAATCGTGGCATGGTATGATGAAGCTGTGTTTTACCACATTTATCCTTTGGGACTTACAGGAGCGCCCAAAACCAATTCTTATGAGGAGCCGCAGCACCGGCTGAACATATTGCTGCCGTGGATTTCCCATATAAAGGAGATTGGCTGTAACGCGCTCTATATCGGTCCGCTGTTTGAATCCGTGGGGCATGGCTATGAAACAACAGATTACAAAAAGCTGGACAGCCGGCTGGGAACCAATGAGGACCTGACTGCCTTTGTGGAGGAATGCCACAGGCAGGGGATCCGGGTGATTCTGGACGGTGTATTTAATCATACAGGAAGGGACTTTTTTGCATTTCAGGATATTAAGAAGAACCGGGAGAATTCTTCTTACAAAGACTGGTACTTAAATGTAAACTTCTGGGGCAATAATGAATACAATGACGGATTTTCCTATGAGAACTGGGGCGGTTATGATCTTCTGGCGAAACTGAACCAGAACAATCCGGCAGTCAAAGACTATATCTGCGGCGTTATCCGTTTCTGGGCCAGTGAGTTTAAGATTGACGGTATCCGCCTGGATGCTGCTGATGTGCTTGATTTTGGGTATATGCATGCTCTCAGACAGACAGCCAGTGAGATAGGGCCGGAATTCTGGCTTATGGGAGAGGTGATCCACGGAGATTATACCCGGTGGGTCAATGAAGGAACTTTGCATTCCGTTACCAATTACCATCTGCACAAGGCCCTCTATTCGGGGCATAATGAGCACAATTATTTTGAGATTGCCCATACCGTAAGGCGGCTTTACGATATGGGAGGAAGCCGCCCGGACGGGCTGAAGCTCTATAATTTTGTGGACAACCATGATGTGGAACGTATTTATACCAAATTAAATAATAAGGCCCATTTTGTGCCTGTCCATATTTTACTTTATACTCTTCCGGGAGTGCCTTCCATTTATTATGGCTCGGAATTTGGCATTGAGGGAAAGAAGGAGCGTTACTCGGATGCGTCTTTGCGTCCGGCCCTGGATCTGGAGGATTATAAGAACGCACTGGCGGATAATGAATGCACCCGGCTTATCCGCGCATTGGGAAAGGTGCGCCAGAAGGTGAAAGCGCTGTCCTATGGGGATTATAAAGAACTGGTGCTGACAAACCGCCAGTATGGCTTTGCAAGAAATTATAATGGTGAAACGGTTGTAATAGCAGTTAATAATGATGATAATCAGGCCTCCATGAGTCTGCCTGTGGGTGCCGCGGGGGCTTACATGGATGTGCTGTCAGGAGAAAAGGTAAATGTTTCCGACGGCCGGATCAATATAACGGTGCCGGCAAACAGCGGCGGAATCTGGGTCCCGGCAGACAGTGACGGAGAAAACAGCCAGGATAAGCCGGAGGAAGAGGTCTTTGTATGCAGGGCCGGGGAAACGAGCGTGGAACCGGAGGCTCCTCTGGCTGGGAAGGCCGTCCGGGAGCAGTCCGAACCAGAACCCCTGGAGTCCGGAAAGGAGCAGCCGCCTTCGGATAAAGAGAAGTCTGAAGAGCAGCAGGTGACTGCAGCTTCCCGGCAGCCTGCAAAGCCGGAAGCAGATACGGAGAGGAAACATACTTCCAGGGAGAAGAAATCCTGTGAGGAGATGACCATTGAGGAGCTGCAGCAGGCAATCCTGGACAGAATGGCAATGAACGGTCCTGTTACTGACCGGATGCGGCAGGATGTAATGGAGAATGTGTACCATGATTCTCTCATTAACTGGATAAAGAGTTTCCGGTAAGTCAGGAATTTCATATTGACATTTGATTCCTATCCCGGTAAAATAGAAATAATTCCTGATATCTCCGTGGCAGATGTGTATTTCCACCTTCCACCAGGACCCAGGAAGAAAAGATAACAGAAACATGCACTGACACGAGGAAAATTCCGGGGTGGAAGGCTATGGATACAGAGGGCAGGCAGGGCTTTCTTTGTGTGCCTGGAATCAGTGTATTTAGTGCATCCTTTTTAAGGGTGCATTTTTGTTTGTGCAAATATTAGTGGAGAGGAGTATTGGCTATGGCATTGAACCAGACACCGGCTTCTGAGAGGATCCACATCGGATTCTTTGGCCGGAGAAATGCGGGAAAATCCAGCCTGCTGAATGCGGTGACCGGGCAGGAGCTGGCTGTGGTCTCGGAGGTAAAGGGAACTACTACAGATCCGGTATATAAGACCATGGAGCTGTTGCCCCTGGGGCCGGTTATGATGATCGACACCCCGGGGATTGATGACGAGGGAGACCTTGGCAGTCTCAGGGTCAGAAAGAGCCGCCAGGTTCTCAATAAGACAGATATTGCCATTCTGGTGGTGGACGGGGCCGCGGGCATGACAAAGGAGGACCAGGAGATGCTGGTCTTGTTCCAGGAAAAGCAGGTGCCCTGTCTGGTGGTGTATAATAAGGCGGATCTGGCCGGTTCCACCGGCGGAGAAACAGGGGTTCCGGGAGAGTCTGTTCTCTATGCCAGCGCCAGAACCGGTGCCGGAATCGAAGAACTGAAGAACCGTCTTGCAGCCATGCAGCCGGCGGAGAATAAGAAGGATCTGCTGGAAGGTCTGGTGCAGCCGGAGGATCTGGTTGTGCTTGTCACCCCCATCGACAAGGCAGCCCCTAAGGGCCGTCTGATCCTGCCCCAGCAGCAGACCATCCGCGCGCTGCTGGACCATGGCTGTATCTCTGTGACGGTGCGGGAGACAGAGCTTGAACAAACCATCAAAAAGCTGGGGCAGAAGCCGTCCCTGGTCATCACGGACAGTCAGGCCTTTGGCATGGTATCGGCTATTGTGCCGGGGGATATCCGCCTTACCTCCTTTTCCATCCTCTTTGCCCGGTACAAAGGGGATCTGGCACAGTCTGTAGCAGGTGTCCGGGTGCTGGATGAGATTCAAAACGGGGACCGGATTCTGATTTCTGAGGGCTGCACCCACCACAGACAGTGCAATGACATCGGGACTGTAAAGCTGCCAGGATGGATCCGGAGCCATACGGGGAAGGAGCCGGAGTTTTCTTACACTTCAGGCGCGGGCTTTGAGGAGGATCTGACTCCTTTTAAGCTGGTTGTCCACTGTGGCGCCTGTATGCTCAATGAACGGGAGATGAAGTACCGTCTGGCCTGTGCCAGAGACCAGGGTGTGGCCATGACCAACTACGGGATCCTTATTGCCTATATTCATGGTATTTTGAAACGCAGTGTGGAGCCGTTTTCAGATATCGCGGCATTACTGGAATGATGGGCCTCAGGC
Organism: uncultured Lachnospiraceae bacterium; assembly: GCA_910577655.1. Classification (GTDB taxonomy): domain Bacteria; phylum Bacillota; class Clostridia; order Lachnospirales; family Lachnospiraceae; genus Brotaphodocola. The sequence goes on from CAJTOW010000064.1 coordinate 18,570, forward strand.
GTTGCGCCAAGACGGTTCTTGGTATTCTGATCCTTCTGGCAGTCTGGCAGCTGGCGGCCGTCTCCGGGATCTGGAGTGCCTATGTGTTGCCGCCGCCGGTCAAGGTGGCCAGGGCACTGGCGGCTATGATCGAGAGCGGTGTTCTGCTCCGCCATATTCTGGTCAGCAGCAGACGGGTGCTGGCAGGCTTTTCCATTGCCTTTGGCCTTGCCATGGCAGGCGGTATTGTGGCCAGTCAGCTTAAGGCTGCGGAGGAATATTACGGAGGTTTTCTGGAGTTTATGAGAAATGTTCCGCCTATCAGTCTCATCGCTCTTCTGATCTTGTGGTTTGGGATCGGGGAGACCTCCAAGATCATTATCATCGTCCTGGCCTCCTTCTTCCCCATGTATTTAAATATCCGCAAGGGCTTTGTATCCGGCAGTCAGAAGCTGCTGGAGGTGGGGCAGGTATTTGGGCTTACGGTCTGGCAGCGGTTCTGCCGGATCGTTCTGCCCTCTGCGGTTCCCGATATCCTGGTGGGGATGCGCATCGGCCTGGGCTATAGCTGGCGGGCCATTATAGGCGCGGAGATGATCGCGGCGGCCAGCGGTCTGGGCTACCTGATCCTGGATGCCCAGCAGATGTCCCGGTCTGATAAGGTCATTGCCGGGATCTTGACCATCGGTACAGTGGGGATCTTGTGTGACAGGCTGTTCTCTCTGTTGATCCGTCAGGTCACGAGAATAAGAGAATAACCGTGCAGACGTCCGATGCTTGCTGACGCAGCCGGACAAGAGGCACAGGACACCTTGTGGATAGTAAGGTCTGTTACAGAAAGGCAGAGCATCCAATGAAGATTAAAGAGCTTAGAAAAAGTTATCAGGTATCCGGGCATATGATCCAGGTGCTTAAAGGGCTGAATCTGGAGCTGGATGACCAGGGAATCACCGTGATCCTGGGCCGGAGCGGCTGCGGCAAGACCACATTGCTGCGTCTGGTGGCCGGACTGGAGAAAGCGGATTCCGGGACGATCCAGTGGACGCATCAAAATGGCGCAGATGGATGGCCAGAACATTCAGGAGCCCCCAGACAGCTCCAGAAAGCTGCTGGCAGAATCGGCGTTATCTTTCAGGAACCGAGGCTGATGCCCTGGCTGACTGTGGAGAAGAATATCCTGTTCGGAGTCAGGGAAAAAGGCGTCGGTCAGGAGAAGCTGGGGCATCTTCTGGAGCTTACCGGTCTCGCAGGCTTTGAGAAGGCTCGGCCAAACCAGCTTTCCGGGGGGATGCAGCAGCGGGCGGCCCTGGCCAGGGCTCTGGCTTATGAACCGGATTATCTGCTGATGGATGAACCCTTTGCGGCTCTGGACTACTTTACCAGGGCCCAGATGCAGCAGGAGCTTTTGAAGATCTACCAGACAGAAAGGAAAGGAATCCTTTTTGTGACCCACAGCATCGAAGAGGCTCTGACAGTGGGAACCCACATCGTGATCCTGGAGCATGGCGTCTGTGGGAAGGAGTACAGTCTGGAGGCGGTAACATTTCCCAGGGATCTGTTGTCTGAAGAAATGATCCGGCTGAAGCGGGAGCTGATCGCCCAGATCCAGGAGCATTAGACACTTCTTGTGCGTCGCTGTTCCGGCTTGTCCGGGCCAGGATACTGACTATATAGAACATAGAATCTGGAGGAGATTATTTATGAAAAATAGATGGATCGCACTTGCATTGACAGGGGTTTTGGCTGCCATATCCCTGGCTGGCTGCGGAGGGCAGTCACAGACACCGGCGACGACAGCAGCAGCTGCTGCCGCCCCGGACACCGGCGCTGTTAAAGCAGAAGAGACAAAAGAGGAGACGGATGCGGACCGGAAACCGGAGACAGACATGACAGGAGCAGTCCTGACAGAAGGAAACGGGACTATCTCGGTCACCTATGTGAAGTCTCCCTTAAATGTGCCGTCCATTGTGGAGAGGGATCAGGAGATCTTTGCGAAAAAGTTTGGAGAACTGGGCTACGGTCTGTCCTATTCGGATCTGACTACCGGTCCGGAGCAGACCCAGGCCCTGGCTTCCGGAGATATCCAGTTCCTTTACGCAGTGGGCGCCACGTCCGTGATTCTGGCAGCTGCCAATGAGGCGGATATCAGGATTATCAGCACCTACAGCCGGTCTCCGGAAGCCTTCCGGCTCTTCGGCAGGGATGATTCCATCCAGTCCCCGGAGGATCTGCGGGGCAAGAAGGTGGCAGGCCCCAAGGGAACCATTCTTCACGAGCTTCTGGTTGCCTATCTGGCCAGTGGGGGTATGACAGAGGATGACATTGATTTCCTATCTATGGGAATCCCGGATGCCCAGGCGGCTCTGGCTGGCGGGAGCGTGGATGCAGCCCTTCTGGCCGGTCCGGTTGCCTACAATATGGAAAAGGACGGCTTTCCTGTCATCACAGACGGTACTGGTCTGACGGAGGCCACTATTGTAGTAGCGGCCAGTGGGACCTATATTGAAGAGCATCCCCAGGAAGTGAAGGCATTCCTGGAGGCCCAGAAGGAGGTTCTGGATGCTATCGACGCAGACCAGGAGGCAGCCATGGAGGTCACGGCTGCAGAGACCGGACTGACTGTGGAGGCTGTGAAGGAAATGTATCCCATGTATGATTTTGACATGACTATCCATGATTCTGATATCGAAGCCATGAAAAAGACGGAGATCTTCATGAAGGACAATGGGATGATTGAAAATGATGTGGATATTGAAGGGTTGATCTGGAGAGCGGAGTAGATTATGTGAACGTGGCGGGTGAGCCGGGAGTAAAGGGCTGTCTGTGAATGTAACAGAAAGCCGGGAGAGCGAAGGTTTTATGAAAGTAACAGAAAGCCGGAGGACAAAGGTTTTATGAATGCGGCAGAATGACAGGAGGACGGATTGCTATGAACATGACAGAAAGGTCAGGAAATGAAGCGGTTTTCATGGGCGCGGCAGAGAAGCTGGTCAGCGGCTGTCATATGACCAGGCAGGACTTTACAGAGCTCTTATCCGGCTATGGAGATCTGCGGATCACTGAATATCTGGCCCAGGAGGCAGTCCGGGTCCGCAGACAGTATTATGGGACAAAGGTATTTACCCGCGGACTCATTGAATTTACCAATTACTGCAAAAACAACTGCCACTACTGTGGAATCCGTGGAGGTAACCGCAATGCGGTCCGTTACCGTCTGACCAGGGAGGAGATTCTGGAATGCTGTCAGGAGGGGTACAAGCTGGGTTTTCGCACCTTTGTTCTCCAGGGCGGGGAGGATCCTTTCTACACAGACGAGAAGATGGCAGACATTGTCCGGGAGATCAAGAGTACCTTCCCGGACTGCGCCCTGACCCTTTCCATCGGTGAGAAGTCTTATGAAAGCTACCGTCTGCTGCGGGAAGCCGGGGCGGACCGTTATCTGCTGCGTCACGAGACAGCAGATGAGGCCCATTACCGCCTTCTGCATCCGGAGCCTATGAGTCTGTCTGTACGGAAGCAGTGCCTGTATGACTTAAAGGCTCTGGGCTATCAGGTGGGGGCAGGCATGATGGTGGGAAGTCCGGGCCAGACCTGGGAGACCCTGGCGGAGGATCTTATGTTTCTCCAAAAGCTGCAGCCTCAGATGGTGGGCATGGGACCCTTCATTCCCCACCATGACACCTGCTTTGCCGGGGAAAGGGCAGGCAGTGTGGAGCTGACCTTGTATCTGCTGTCCATTGTCCGGCTTCTTCTGCCCAGGGTGCTGCTTCCGGCCACCACAGCCCTGGGTACTATGGACCCCAGGGGCCGGGAGAAGGGGCTGGCAGTGGGGGCCAATGTGGTCATGCCCAATCTGTCTCCTATTAAAAACAGGAAAAATTACGATCTTTACGACAATAAGATCTGTACCGGCGATGAGGCCGCCGAATGCCGCATGTGTCTGGAGCGGCGGGTGGCCTCTGTGGGGTATGAGCTGGTGACAGAGCGTGGGGATTATCTGTGGCAGGAAACCTGATTTATGTCAGGCTGCTGATATGGCTTACCGGCAGCCTGCGAAGATCCGGTGAATCACGTATGCTCCCACGCAGATACAAGCCAGATACAGCAGATGGGCAGGCAGGATACCTGCGTGCATGGCGAATTCATGAAAAAAGAACTGGGTGCTGGGATGGTAGGGGGAGATATAGAACATATCGGCCTGCCCATGTCCCGGCGCCAGTACATTGATCAGGGTGGCGATGAGACAAACCAGGACAAATACCGGCAGGGTGGCCAGGAATCCCCCGGGGCTTAGATCCGTCCTTCCAGACAGTCCCAAAAGCAGCCCGGTCATCACCAGCAGAAGGTGCCATACATACCCGTGAAGGGTCAGAGACCAGTGGATATGACAAAAGCCCTCTGACACGATCAGGGCGGCCAGCCCTCCCAGCAGGGAAAAATCCTGCATAAAGGTGTAGATAACAGTTTTCGTCCGCTTTTGCCTGATCAGGGGCACTGCCAGACACAGATACATGGGCAGACTGCAAAGCTGGAACGGAAAAAACCACCAGTCATACTGCCCGTGGTTGACGATAAAATATAAAAATAACTGTTTGTAAATCTCACAGGCTGTCAGAAACAATCCACAGCCAAACAGAATTCTGTCTATAGTCCGGTCTGACAGGGACCGGAGTCTTAAAACCAGGGAATCCTTCATAATCTCCATTACCCAATGAGCCGTCCGGCGGCAAATGTACCGGCATTATAGCATGTTGCAGTTTTCCGCATCGGGCGTCCACCCGATGCTTCTTGTCTGGCGCAGCCAGACAGGAAGATGCACCCCATGAACAGTAACTATAGCATATGCAAATTCTTTTTGCAAGATTATAACCAATTGCGTTTAGGAATACTTTGTGCTATCTTTATTATTATGAATCTCCATCGCCCCAGGCGATAGAATTCTTCAAAAGGATGAGGAGCGTATTATCATGAAAGAACAGCAGAGAATAGCTTATGCATATCTTTTATTAACATTCTTTCTGTGGGCATGCAGCTGATGGGGACGAAACTGGCAGGACCTTCCCTTGCATCTTTGCTTAATTCCACCAATCCCATCACGATCAGTATCATGGCCGCCCTGATCCTGAAGGAAAGGCTGACCTGGCCGAAGATTGCGGGACTCGTCTTGTCTTTGTGGGGGGTCTATCTGATCATTGGAAATGCCGCAGGCGTCAATATCGCAGGGGTCATCCTGTCTTTTGGTTCAGTGATTCTCTGGTCCTTCATGTCGGTGATCACAAGAAAGGTGACCAGAAGCTATAATCCGGTCACTATAACCAGGGCGGCCATGGGCATCACCGTGGTCTCTAACCTTCTGATCTGTATTCTGGAGCTGTGTGTGACCAGCCAGCCTGTAGAGATGGATCTGATGGTTTTTCTGGGCCTGTGCTACATAGGAATTTTCTGTACGGCGCTGACCCTTGTACTGTGGAATAAAAGCCTGTCCATGCTGGATGCCAGCGTATGTTCTGCATTCTATCCGGTGCAGACCCTGACATCCTCGGCCCTTGGGATACTTTTTCTCCATGAGACGGCAGGCTGGCCTTTCTTTGCCGGTTCGGCCCTGATTATTGTGGGTGTGCTGGTAAGCCTTCTGGTGAAAGGAAAGAACTGTTAGAGCGTGTCTGAAAATTCATTCCCGGCATCTGTGCGCCCCACTTCGCGGTAT
>CAJTOW010000065.1 GCA_910577655.1 uncultured Lachnospiraceae bacterium
GTGGGGCGTGCACACCGAAGGCGTCCCTTGTGGAGATGCCAGGAATGAATTTTCAAACACGCTCTAACACAAAGATAGCGATCGGATCACCAATGATATTCAGCACCGCACCCACCAGCATAGCGCCCATGGCATACTTGGGACTTCCGTCCGCACGGATGATGGATGCAAGGGTATTCTGCACCAGAGCCAGGGGCATCATGGCATAGATAATAAACCCATAATCATGGGCCAGGGAAAGGTTGGCGTCTGTAGCTCCGATCATCCGCAGAAGCCTGTCTCCCCATAAGTAACTGATCAGAATGATCACAACGCCCCCCAGAAAGGAACAGAAAATACTGTTTCCCACACTGCGGTGGATATCTTCCGTCTTATTTCTTCCCAGAGACACACTGAGCGCCGCCGCTCCATCACCAAAGAACAGCGAGACACCCCAGCCGGTCACCGTCACCGGAAAGATGACACCAGTTGCGGCATTCCCCAGATAACCGACTCCATTTCCCACAAAAATCTGGCCTACAATATTGTACAGACAGGAAATGATCAGGGAAAAATGCAGGGAACCGCGAATTTCATTAACAATGTTCTTGTTTTCTCGGTTCCCAGGTAATTAGATTCTTGCATAACATACCTCCTTAAAAATAGTCATAGACTTTCACAAAATTTTCTACTATTGTGTTTATTGCAATTTTACCAACAATAACCGGTTTTTCACGTATGCACCAGTTCCTCCGGCTTGGGGCATTCTGTCCGCAGGGTCTGGTAAGTATACATAATCACCGCCACACAGATCACAAAGGTCAGCACATCCGAAACCGGCATGGAATACAGCACCCCGTCCAGTCCAAATTTCAGGGGCAGCACCAGGGCAAACCCCACACCGAACACCACTTCGCGGACCAGGGAAATGGCTGTGGAAGCAAATGCCCTGCCCAGGGACTGCAGATAGATAAAGGTTCCCTTATTCACTGTGGCCAGGATCGTCATACACAAATAAACGCGGAAGTATTTGAGGGCATACTGGGTATAATAAATGCTTTCATTTGCTGCGCCAAAAACACCAATCAGCTGCAGAGGGAATACCTCCACAATCACCAGCGCCACTCCGCCTACTATAGCCTCTGCTGTCAGCAGACGGGTGAACAGTGCCCTGGCCCGGTCCTTGCGTCCCGCACCAATATTATATCCCACCACCGGGATGCAGCCTGCTGCCAGCCCTACCGCAATAGAGATAACGATCTGGAAGAATTTCATCACGATTCCCAGCACAGCCATGGGAATCTGGGTATACTGCTCCTGACCAAAGACAGGATCCAGGGCACTGTATTTCAGAGTCATATTCTGAATAGCCGCCATAGCCATGACCAGAGAAATCTGGGACAAAAAGCTGCAGATTCCCATAGGTATATATTTCTTTATGACCGCGCCATGGAACCGGAAGCTGTTTTTCTCCAGCCCCACTGCCTTCATATGAAACAGATACCAGACAGCCAGAACAGCCGTGAGGATCTGGCCCATGACTGTAGCCACTGCCGCTCCCATCATCCCCCATTTACACACAAAGATGAAAACAGGATCCAGAATGATATTGACCAGAGCTCCCAGCAGCGTGGATGCCATGGCGAACTGGGGACTTCCGTCGGAGCGGATAATCGGATTCATGGCCTGACCGAACATGTAGAAAGGCACACCCAGGCTGATACTGACAAAAGCACAGCATCCGTCTCCGATCATCACTGCGATGGACAGAGCCACCACTGTCAATGGGAAGACCACCGTGTTGGCCGCATTGCCATAAGAACCCAGATAATCCGCATTTGCAATAAATATCTGGTCTACGATGTTGTAAAGTGCCGCTACCAGCAGGGAAATCACACAAGGAACTGCATATTTTCCCATAAGCTTTCCCAGCGGCTCTGTTTCCAGAAATGCATTTGATTTCGTGTTCATATTCTCCTCCTAAAACATATTAAGCAGGAATAACCTGATCCCGGTTCCTTGCTTTTCCATAAAAAAAACAACCTGCAGCAGTCAACCGGAATTACGCAGTGACGCCACACGTTGTTTAACTGATTATAACAAATAAGATAAGAATAGGTCAAGATCCATTTTTTATTAGGTACCTTGACAATTTAAAATGAATGTTGTATATTATCAAGGTACCTAATAATTAGAAAGGAGCATTTTTATGAATTGGAAAGACAAAAAGGATAACTGCCCATCCCAAAAATATGACCAGGACAATGATATAAACGGCAGACTGGTCACCAGCCTGCAAAAGATCGGACACACCATGCGCTCCCTCTACGAAGGGAAAAGTAGCCAGCGGCGGATTCTGATCATTCTCAATGAAACAGGTACCATTACCCAGCGGGAGCTGACCATGAGGCTTGGCATACAGCCTGGTTCCGCCAGCGAGGTCATAGCCAAACTGGAGAACCTTGGTTTTATCGGCCGTTCTCCCAATGAGGAAGACCGCAGAACCACTGACATTTTCCTGACAGAAGAAGGGAAAAAGCAGGCAGACTCAGCCTTCAGCCAGCGACGGAAACGGCATGAAGAGATGTTCTCAGTCCTTTCGTCAGAGGAAAAGACACAGCTTCTTTTTCTCCTGGATAAGATCAATGAGGACTGGAAAAACCGCTACAGAACCAGAGCCGAGCTCCATCGCAGCGGACATCACCACCAGGGCGAGTTCCAGGAACATGAAAAACGTAAATATGGCAATGGTCACGGGTTCTGCGGTGGACATGGACGCAGTGACAGGAACAAATGTAGTATGGAATATGAAAATGGACATGAATATTCCGGCAAACGTGCCTGCAGCCACGACTGCATGAACTGCCCCGACCCCTGCGGACGAGGCCTCGCCATCCGAAACAGCCAATAGGACAGGTAAAACAATATTATGTAGAATTATGTAAAAAAATATCTTCATTTTGCCATCCTTGCGGCCATTTTCATGGTAGGCGAGGTCATGATGGACCTGGTACAGCCAGGGATCATGAGCCGCATTGTAGATGACGGGGTACTGGGTCTGGGAAATGGCGGCGCAGGCGACCTGCATCTGATCCTGGTGCTGGGGCTCCAGATGATTGCGCTGGTTCTCTTCGGCGGACTGTGCGGATCCCTGAACAATGTATTTGTCCATCTATCCGGCCAGAACATCGGAAAAAGCTCCGTTTCGGAAAGGCCAATGACCAGCTCATCCAGACCCAGCTCCGTGTCCTGGTGATTTTCGCTTTTATGAATCCGGTTATTAATGGGCCGATGTATCTGGTAGTCGCCATTCTTTTGTACGTAGGCTTCTCTGACGCAGCTACCGGAAGAACCACTCCCGGAACCATCATGGCCGCTATCACCTATACTACACAGCTGCTCAACGGAATCCTCATGCTGGTCATGCTTTTCCAGATCATTTCCAGAGGTCTGGTTTCTAAGTCTCCTGCAAATGCACGCTGGGGGAAACTTTTTTCAGAGCTGGTATTCGCTGGTCAGGAAGCAATGGTCTGACCGTGCACATTATCTCGATTGTAACGATTTGTATCTCTACAGTGAAGTAAGTATTGCATTTCAGTTAAATTTCCTTTAAACTATTGAAGATAAATAGTTAAGGGAACAGTTCAGACACTCTCCTGAACTGTTATGTAGGAACTTTTAAGCATGAGAAAAAAACGTAGGAATATTTTGTTTTTAATAATAGTTTGCGCACTGCTTTTTCAATTTTTTAATCATAGTGAATATTTACAGCAGATACCTCCCTCCATATCCCAGTATATGGAATTGATACCTGGTCTTTCTGAGGGGAGTCCAGAAGCTTCTCCAGATGATTCTCTTTCAGAAGATCCGGAGACTAATCAGTCAGAATCTTCCCAGGTCATTCTGTCTGGTCCTCCATCACCGGACAGAGAATCCAGCCCTTCATGGTATGAAGCTCTTCCGCCCTATTCCGGTGAGCCATGGGTTACCGTCAACAACGGAGTCCCCTTTTTTACTGAAGAAGAGATCAGTACGGAAGCATTTGAGCACTACAGTGAACTGGATTCTCTTGGCCGCTGTGGTCCGGCCTTTGCCAATGTCTGTCCGGAGACTATGCCTACAGAGCCCCGGGGAAATATTGGTATGATCCATCCCTCTGGCTGGCATACGGTCAAATACGATATCATCAAAGATATGTATTTGTATAACCGTGGCCATTTGATCGGCTTCCAGCTTACCGGGGAAAATGCAAATGAAAACAATCTTTTCACCTGCACCCGGTATCTCAATGTAGACGGAATGCTTCCCTGGGAATCCCAGGTGGCCCAGTATGTACAAAATACCGGAAATCATGTTCTTTACCGGGTCACCCCCTATTTTCATGGGGAAAATCTTGTAGCTTCTGGTGTTCTGATGGAAGCATATTCGGTTGAGGATTCGGGGGCAGGAGTCTGCTTTAATGTCTACTGCTACAATGTTCAGCCGGGAATCGTCATCGACTATGCTACCGGAGACAGCCATGAGGATGCTGTTTTTCAGGCACCTGGAAGCGATAGCAACGAATCATGATTTTGCGGCAAACAGAAAAGACTGTCTGGTTTTCTGGGAAACAGAAGCTTCCAAAAATCAGACAGTCTTTTCTCTACTCTTTCTTTCCTAAAATCAACCCACCATTATACCCAAGCGCCTGCTCTAAGGCCTCTTTTTCCTCATTGCCAAGCAAAGTTTCCGTCTGCCCCCTGTCCACCTCTTTCAGATAAAGATAGCAGCCCTCCTGGCTGTGTACGGAATTCATGACAAATCCAGAATTGGTGTAATCCAGAAGCGCAAACGCAAAGCTCAGGTTTCCTCCCATTCCCTTAAAGGCATTATATTTTACCATACCGAACTTCTGGAAGGATGATCTCATATTCTTATTGGTGGTACGAAGATTATCCTTATTGGCGCGGTTCTGGGATTTCAGCTCCTGGATGTCCTCCATCTGGTCGATGATAATATCCTCCAGAGTCTCTGCATCCTTCCCTCGCATAAAATAGTCGTACTGACGGTACATTTTTCTGATCTTGAAGATGCAGACGATCACAATGACCAGAAGAATGAGCGTCAGAACTGCCTGGGCCAATATGATATAAACCGGATCAAATCCAAGGTTATTTAAGATACTTCCTTCCATTGACAACGCTCCTGTCCTTTGTATTGTATTATCCCTGCTTAATCGACTCAATCAACTCCACAATCCGTTCCAGCTCCGACTCAGAATAGTACTCGATCTCGATACGTCCCTTATTCTTATCTTTCCGACTGATATTAACCTTAGTTCCCATAACAGTCTTCATGCGGTCTTCCAGATTCAGGAAGATCAGATCCATGGCCTCATCCTCTTGTTTCTTTTCCTTTTTCTTTGGCGTCTTCTTGGCCTGCTTGACAGCCTTCTCCACATCCCGGACGCTAAGCTGCTCCCTGATGATCCGGTTAGCCAGCTCGATCTGAATATCCTGATCTTCCAGTGAAAGCAATGCCCTGGCATGGCCGCTGCTGATCTGGTTGTCAATCAGCATCTGCTGTACCTCCTGGGCCAGATTCAGAAGACGCATACTGTTGGTGATAGTGGAACGGTTTTTGGACACCCGCTCCGCAATTTCCTCCTGTTTTAAATGGAATTCTTTCATCAGCCTCTGGTAAGCGATAGCTTCTTCAATAGGATTCAGATTCTCACGCTGTATATTCTCGATCAGCGCGATCTCCACAATCTGCTGTTCCGTATATTCCCGGATCACTACCGGCACTTCCTTCAGCCCCGCCAGCTTCGCCGCGCGCCACCTCCGCTCTCCGGCAATAATCTCAAACATATCGCCCTTTCTCTGCACCAGAAGCGGCTGCAGCACCCCGAACTGACGAATAGAATCTGCCAGCTCATTCATCTGCTCTTCATCAAAATTCTTTCTTGGCTGATCCCTATTTGGCTCTATCTTAGACAAGCGAACCGTGATCTCCTTGGATTCCTCCAGGGTCTTTCCGATCACATTCCCCACGCTGTCTGTCTCTTCCTTCAGTTTTCCTTCTCCACCAGATACTTCCTGGACTACCTCTTCTCCAAAGAGCGCGCCCAGACCTTTTCCTAACCCCCTCTTGGCCTTTGTCATCACAATTCTCCTCTGCTTATCACTTCTGCTGCCAGCATGCGGTAACTTTCGGCCCCTGTGGACCTTGAATCATACAGATTGATCGGCATCCCATGGCTGGGCGCCTCTGCCAGCCTGACATTTCTGGGAATGATCGTCTTATAAATGTTTCTGTTTAGATGGCTTTTCACACTTTCCACTACCTCCAGGGAAAGGTTGGTACGCGCATCATACATGGTAAATACTACCCCTTCCAGTTCCAGATTTGGATTCAGTTTTTTCTTAATTAAATCCACTGTCTGAAGAATCTGGCTAAGTCCCTCCAGCGCGTAATACTCACACTGAATCGGCACGATCACCGTATCTGCTGCCACCAGTGCATTGATGGTCAGCAGACTTAATGATGGTGGACAATCAATAACAATAAACTCGTATTGATCCTTAATGGAATCCAGAACCCCCTTCAAAACGGATTCCTTATTTTCCACATCCAGAAGCTCAATCTCTGCACCCGACAGATCCACGTCAGAAGGCAATACATCCAGATTCTCCTGAACATCCTTGATAATGGACGCTTCCACCGGAATTTCTCCCATAAGGACTTCATATACTGTCTTGTCCAAATATCCCTTTTCAAACCCGAGTCCGCTGGTAGCATTTCCCTGGGGATCAAAATCCACAGCCAAAATCTTCTGTCCCGCCTCCGCCAGACTTGCAGAAAGATTGATTGCAGTAGTTGTCTTCCCAACCCCGCCCTTTTGATTTGCTATTGCTATTATTCTACCCATAATTTTTACCTTTTATTTATTAAATTTCACATTTGTGTGAACTGGTTTTGATTATATCATATTTTAGTGTGATTTCCTATGTTTATGATAAAAAAAAATTCTTTTTGTCATTCCTATCATCAATGAAGGCCAGTGTTTTTCTGAATCTGACATATTGAACAAAAATCGCCCTTCTTCTATTTATGAACCAATGAACAAAAAGCTCTATAGCAATGTTTCACGTGAAACATTTATTAGGGACTTACCAGCAATTTATTGCGCAAAATGGCAAAGTTTTACGTGGGCTTTTCCGGTTTATCCGTGTTAATCACTTACCAGAGATTTCTTACGCAAAATAGCAAAATTTTGCAGAGGGATTTCCGGTTTATCCGGGTTAGACCTTACCAGTAATTTTTCCATAGAATGACAAAATTGTAAGCGTTCAGACGTGTCTGGCCATTCGCTGTACTGACCCGTACAAGTATGTAATGGACGAAAGGCATCTGCTCTATCGCAAAGAGATTATCATGGCAGATATTGTGACAGTTCAAGAAATGAATCTGAATTGTTACAATTTTGTCCAGTCTTCCCCTCTCCATACTATAACTCATATTTGGTTCCATGTGAAAATAATAATCCGTCTGTTAATTCCACACATAAAATTATAGTATTTTCATCATCAAAATCATTATGTCCGTTATCAATCCATTCAGCAAAGACATTTTTTAGTTTTTCCGCAATCAGACGGTTTTCTTCTCTCCCAAAATAACCCAGATTGACACCCTTTCCATGCGCTGTGAACCACTCACCAGCTATTGCAACAGTGGGATTATTTTCAATATGCTTCATTTTATTTGAAAGAGCATATGTAATGATATAAAACGCACCATTCTCATAATAAGCATTTACAGACCGCACATATGGCACTTCCCTTTCCACGGTCGCCAATGCAATAACCGTGTCTTTTCCAAAACGCTCAAACATTATCTTTTCAGCTTCTGAACTTATTTTTTTCATTGGGTTATCTCCTTTAAACACCAATCTATTTACTTGATTATAAAATATTTGTCCGCTACCCGCAATGTATATTTTATCAACCCAATTTCAGCGGATACACAATTTTGAAAAGGGAAGTCTTTCTTTGCCAGCAGATCTCAGCTCTGGAAAAATATTTCCCCCGGAACATCACTCACGCGAACAGTAATCATTATGCAACAGTTCATCCCCCCTTGAACTGTCATTGTATTACTGTTCATGATCAGGTCATTTTATAGATCGGCAGATACCAGCTCTGGAAAAAGGTTCCCCCGGATTGCATTTGCAGGAGGCTTAGAAACTCTTAGCTGGCAGGAATCTGCGTTAGGGGCAAAAATCCGCATGTCTGAGCGAAGCGAGTTCGGATTTTTGCTCCTGTTTTTAGCAGATTTCTGGCAGCTTAGAGTTTCTGGCTCCGAAACCCGCAATCCGGGGGAACCTTTTTCCAGAGCNNNNAATATACCGCAAAGTGGGGCGTGCAGATGCCGGGAATGAATTTTCAAACACGCTCTAGGGACAAAAATCCGCATGTCTGAGCGCAGCGAGTTCGGATTTTTGCCCCTGTTTTTAGCAGATTTCTGCAAGCTTAGAGTTTCTGGCTCCGAAACCCGCAATCCGGGGGAACCTTTTTCCAGAGCGTACCCCTCGGAACATCCTCCCCCATGAACAGCAACAACAAGAAGTTAATTTTTTATGAACAAGGTTTGAAAAAGTTGAATAAATCAGGGGTTAGTGCTACAATATATAAGATTGACTTAGTATGCGGTAAAGTAGAAAGTAATTTCATTAGAAATTAGGAGAACAGAATATGAAGCTCATAGAGAAAGTATTTGGCACTCACAGCGACCGGGAACTGAAGATGATCTACCCGGTTGTGGCGAAGATAGAAGCCTTGAGGCCGAAGATGATGGAGATGACGGATGAAGAGCTGAAAGACAACACCCGCATTTTCAAAGAGCGTCTTGGGAAGGGGGAGACCCTGGATGATATCCTGCCGGAGGCATTTGCCACTGTCCGGGAGGCGGCAAGAAGAGTTTTGAACATGGAGCATTACCAGGTGCAGCTTATCGGCGGCATCGTCCTGCATCAGGGGCGGATCGCGGAGATGCGTACTGGTGAAGGTAAGACGCTGGTATCCACGGCCCCGGCCTATCTTAATGCCCTGGCCGGACGTGGTGTTCATATTGTAACAGTTAACGATTATCTGGCCAAACGTGATGCGGAGTGGATGGGGCGTGTCCATGAATTTCTGGGTCTTACCGTAGGCGTGGTTTTGAATCCCATGACCTCCGAGGAACGCAAGGCAGCATATAGCTGTGATATCACCTATGTGACCAACAATGAGCTTGGATTTGATTATCTTCGTGATAATATGGCTATTTATAAGGAACAGATGGTTTTGCGGGATCTGGATTATGCCATCATCGATGAGGTGGACTCGGTTCTGATTGATGAGGCCCGTACCCCCCTGATCATTTCCGGACAGAGCGGCAAGTCCACCAAGCTGTATGAGGTCTGTGATATGCTGGCCCACCAGCTGGTCCGTGGCGAGGCCTCGGGAGAATTTACCAAGATGAATGCCATCATGGGTGAGGACATAGAGGAGACCGGAGATTATGTGGTCAATGAGAAAGACAAGGCAGTCAATCTGACCGAGGACGGTGTCCGGAAGGTGGAGGAATTCTTCCACATTGACAACCTTGCCGATCCGGTGAACTTAGAGATCCAGCACAATATCATCCTGGCCCTGCGTGCCAACAACCTGATGTTTAGAGATAAGGATTATGTGGTCAAGGATGATGAGGTTCTGATTGTGGATGAATTTACCGGACGTATCATGCCGGGCCGCCGCTATTCGGACGGACTCCATCAGGCCATTGAGGCCAAGGAGCATGTGAATGTACGCCGGGAGAGCAAGACTCTGGCTACCATTACCTTCCAGAACTTTTTTAATAAATTCCGCAAGAAGGCGGGGATGACCGGTACGGCTCTGACCGAGGAGAAGGAGTTCCGCAATACCTACGGTATGGATGCTATCGCTATCCCCACCAACAAGCCCATCGCCCGTATTGATCACGAGGATGCGGTATACAAGACCAAGCGGGAGAAATTTGAAGCCGTGGTGGAGGAGGTGGCAGAGGCCTATGAGCGGAAGCAGCCGGTTCTGGTGGGCACCATCACCATCGAGACTTCCGAGATGCTCAGCAAGATGCTGAAAAAGCGTGGCATCCCCCACAAGGTACTGAATGCCAAATACCACGAGCTGGAGGCAGAGATCGTGGCCGATGCCGGTATCCACGGCGCTGTGACCATTGCCACCAATATGGCCGGCCGTGGTACAGATATCAAGCTGGACGAAGAGTCCAAGGATCTGGGGGGCCTAAAGATCATCGGTACCGAGCGCCATGAGGCCAGACGTATCGACAACCAGCTCCGGGGACGTTCCGGACGTCAGGGCGACCCGGGTGAGTCCCGGTTCTATATCTCCCTGGAGGATGATCTGATGCGGCTTTTTGGTTCCGAGCGGCTCATGAGTATGTTCGAGGCCCTGGGCGTGCCGGAGGGCGAGCAGATCGAGCATAAGATGCTGTCCAATGCCATTGAGAAAGCCCAGATGAAGATCGAGAACAACAACTACGGCATCCGGGAAAATCTTCTGAAATACGATGAGGTCAATAACGAACAGCGAGAGATCATCTATGCCGAACGCCGCAAGGTTCTGGATGGGGACAATATGCGGGATGTGATCCTGAAGATGATTACAGATATTGTAGAAAATGCCGTCGATATCTCCATCTCCGATGACCAGGCTCCCGAGAACTGGGATCTGGCAGAGCTGAATTCCCTGCTGCTTCCCATTATTCCGCTGCGGACCATTAACCTGGAGAACCATCCGGTCAGCAAGAAGAATGAGTTAAAGCATATGCTTAAGGAGGAGGCCATCAAGCTCTATGAGGCCAAGGAGGCAGAGTTCCCTGAGGCCGAACAGATCCGTGAGATCGAGAGGGTCATCCTTCTGAAGGTGATTGACAATAAATGGATGAGCCATATCGATGATATGGACCAGCTGCGTCAGGGCATCGGTCTGCAGGCTTACGGTCAGCGGGATCCGGTGGTGGAGTACAAGATGAGCGCCTTCGAGATGTTTGAGGCCATGACGGCCGCCATCACGGAGGACACGGTGCGGATCCTGTTCCACATCCGCGTGGAGCAGAAGGTGGAGCGGGAGCCTGCAGCCAAGGTGACCGGCACCAACAAGGACACCTCTGCTGCCCAGGCGCCTAAGCGGCGGGAGATCCAGAAGATCTACCCCAATGATCCGTGTCCCTGCGGAAGCGGCAAGAAGTACAAACAGTGCTGCGGCAGGAAGCCGGTATAGCAGTAAGAATAGTAACAGACGGGCATCTTACTTAATCTGCTGTCCGTCTGAACTGTTATAAAATCCAAATATAAGAAAGAGGGTGACACAAGTGGTAGAATTAGATCAGTTCAAATACACATTATCGACCTTTGAAAAACCATTAGTGGAAGTGAGGGATTCACTTTGACCTGGATAACAAGGTCAGAAGAATCGACGAATTAGACAAATCCATGGAAGAGCCGGGCTTCTGGGACGACGCAGATAAGTCCACCAGACTGGTTCAGGAGGCCAAGCGCCTGAAGGATACTGTAGATCTCTACCGGGGTCTGGAGCAGCAGTTTGAGGATATCCAGGTGATGATCGAGATGGGCTACGAGGAGAATGACCCGGAGCTGATTCCCGAGATCCAGGGGATGCTGGATGAATTCCAGACCAGTCTGGAGAAGCTGCGCATGGAAACACTGCTCTCCGGCGAGTATGACAAGTACAATGCCATTCTCCGGCTCAATGCAGGCGCAGGCGGCACCGAGTCCTGCGACTGGTGCAGTATGCTGTACCGGATGTACTGCCGTTTCGCAGACAAGATGGGCTACAAGACCGAGGTGCTGGATTATCTGGACGGAGACGAGGCCGGGATCAAGTCCGTGACCATCCAGATCAACGGGGAGAATGCCTTTGGCTATCTCAAATCAGAGCGGGGTGTTCACCGCCTGGTCAGGATCTCCCCCTTCAACGCGGCAGGCAAACGCCAGACCTCCTTCGTCTCCTGCGACGTGATGCCGGATATCGAGGAAGATCTGGATGTGGAGATCAACCAGGATGACCTGCGGATCGATACCTACCGCTCCAGCGGCGCAGGTGGCCAGCATATCAACAAGACCTCCTCAGCCATCCGCATCACCCATATCCCCACCGGGATTGTGGTTCAGTGCCAGAACGAGCGTTCCCAGTTCCAGAACAAGGATAAGGCTATGCAGATGCTCAAAGCCAAGCTCTACATGCTGAAACAGCAGGAAAACGCGGAGAAGCTTTCCGACATCCGCGGCGATGTCAAGGACAACGGCTGGGGAAGCCAGATCCGTTCCTACGTTCTCCAGCCCTACACCATGGTCAAGGATCTGCGCACAGGCGAAGAGACAGGCAATGTAACCAGCGTCCTGGACGGCGCCCTGGATTCTTTCATCGGAGCTTATCTGAAATGGCTGAGCCTTGGCTGTCCCGACCGCAGAACAGCGTCGGATGATTAGTAACAGTTCAGACAGGACATCTTTTTGTTCCCGAAGCGTGTCGGGGACGGGAAGCGGCCGGCGGCTGGCCCGATATCAAATTACATTAAAAAAGCGTTTATGCAAACCAAAAGCAGGTTTGCAACACACTTTCTTCTGTGATTTGCTGTCCGTCTGAACTGTTACGATGATTAAGCGTGTTTGCAGGATCAGGCACACAAAGTGCTTGCATCCTGCTTCTTTTTATGCTAATATCTTCCTCGTGAGCACAAATGTGCATAGCAGGCGAACAAGATAATTTACACCATAGGAGAATGACAATGCCAGAAGATAAGAGCAAATACTTTGTGCTAAAGCAGAAAGCAGTCCCGGAGGTTCTGCTGAAAGTAGTGGAGGCTAAGCGGCTGCTGGAATCTGAGCGGGTCATGACCGTCCAGGAGGCCACCGGCCAGGTAGGGATCAGCAGAAGTTCTTTTTATAAATACAAGGATGATATTTTCCCGTTTTATGACAATACCAAGGGGAAGACTGTTACCTTTGTCATGCAGATGGATGACGAGCAGGGGCTTCTCTCAGATCTCCTGCATATTGTGGCAGTGTATAAGGCCAATATCCTGACCATACACCAGAGTATCCCGGTCAACGGAGTGGCCACATTGACACTTTCTGTGGAGGTCGAAGCCAACACCGGCAATATTTCCGAGATGGTGGCGGAGATTGAGGAGCAGAAGGGGATCCATTATGTGAAGATTCTGGCGAGGGAATAGAGAAAGGAAGAGACGATGATGAATGTTGCGATTATGGGCTATGGTACCATTGGTTCTGGGGTGGCAGAGATCCTGGAGAAGAACCAGGAGCAGATCATTAGGAGCGCGGGCCAGGACGTGGCGCTGAAATATGTGCTGGACTTAAGGGATTTCCCGGACAGCCCGGTAGCGGACAAGGTTATCCATGACTTTAAGATTATAGAAGAAGATGCAGATGTACAGGTAGTGGTGGAGACCATGGGAGGTCTCAATCCCTCCTATCCCTTTGTAAAGGCCTGCCTTCTGGCCGGGAAGCATGTAGTTACCTCCAACAAGGCGCTGGTGGCGGCCCATGGTACGGAGCTTCTTGAGATTGCCCGGAAGAAGCAGCTGAATTTTCTTTTCGAGGCCAGCGTAGGCGGCGGCATTCCCATCATCCGCCCCTTGTACCGCTGTCTGGCCGGAGAGGAGATCCGGGAGATCACCGGTATATTAAATGGCACCACCAATTACATTCTCACTAAGATGGATAAGGAAGGCGCTTCCTTTGAGAACGCCCTGAAGGAAGCCCAGGCCCTGGGCTATGCGGAGCAGAATCCGGAGGCAGATGTGGAAGGCCATGACACCTGCCGTAAGATCGCGATCCTGACGGCTATGGCTGCCGGCCGGGAGGTAGACTATCAGGAGATTCATACTGAGGGAATTACCCGGATTACGGATATGGATTTTCGCTATGCAGACAAGCTGGGGGCTTCTGTGAAGCTGTTTGGAACCAGCCGGATTGACGGCGGGAAGGCCCAGGCCTGCGTGGTTCCGGTGATGACCGGGAAGGCCCATCCCCTGTATGCAGTCAGCGATGTCTACAACGGCATCCTGGTAAAAGGCAATATGCTGGGCACCTCCATGTTCTACGGAAGCGGTGCCGGCAAGCTGCCCACAGCCAGCGCGGTAGTGGCAGATATCATTGAGGCAGTCCAGAATCAGGATCACAATGTTCCCATGGGATGGACCGGGGAGAAGCTGTCCATCGGCAGCATGGATGAGATGGAATACCGCTACTTTGTCCGGGTATCCGGCCATCAGGCTGAGAGTGAGGCCCAGGTGACCCAGCGCTTCGGATCCGCAGAGTTCTTGTCTCTGGATGGCGCAGACGAGTTCGCCTTCCTGACCGGAAAGATGAAGGAGGCAGACTTTAAGGAGAAGGCTATAGCCTTTGATGCTCCTTTCCAGACGGCCCATAAGAAGGGCATTCTCCAGATGATCCGGGCAGAGCTTTGAGCAGTATGAACTGGAGTGCTGTCATTTACTGGATTTTCCGTATGCCATGCCTCTTTCATCTGCTGACAGGGCTCTACTGTCCCGGCTGTGGGGGAACACGGGCCGTCAAATACCTGTTCCAGGGGAAATGGGGCCAGAGCTTTGTGTATCATCCGCTGGTACTCTACGGAGGCGCGGCCCTGGCCCTGGAGCTTTTGTCAGTCCTGACTTCCCGGACACTGGGCAAGCCCCTTGTGCGTCCGGGTAAGGAGATCTGGCTGGTCTACGGCGGAGTCGCCCTGGTAGTTCTGAACTGGGTTGTGAAGAATGCTGTGCTGCTTCTTTTGGGAGTGGATCTTCTGGCAGAACCCTTGTGAGAGACAAGGATACCATACCGGGCATTCGCCCCATAAGAAAAACTGGACGAAAACAGACATTAAGCCAATTTGCGGTCTGTTTTCGTCCAGTTTTCCTTATTTTGTGTACTGTACTCATATTATTTTGTGTTGAGGGACTCAAGGGCATTCTGGTATTCTTTGAGAAATTCCCTCATAAATGCTGCATTGGCAGGGTCATCCATCATACGGATCCCATACAGGACCGTGACGCACATAATGACACTGGTGATGATCGAGATTACTCCCAGCACGATTCCGATGACAGCGGGTATGGTTAAGGGCTGTTTCAGTCTGGATGCATAAGCCAGGATCAGCGCGCAGGCCCCAAAGCCAAGCTGCACGGGCGGGGAAAAGCAGGAGATAATCGCGATCAGCCCCATAGCCATACTGGAAATGGCAAGCATACTATAGAAACTGCCAGACTGGCTGGAGCGGGAAGGTTCCATGTTCAATCCTCCGGTGTAAAAACTAAATAGCAGTAATATATCTACAAACAACTATTCTATCACGAAAACAGAGAGCGCTCAAGTACTTTTGAAAAATAGCCGTGAACAGTAGCCAACTGTTACCAAACGTTAGTTACTGTTCATGGGATGGATGTTCCGGGAGGTACGCTCTGGAAAAAGTTTTCCCCGGCTTGCGGGTTTCGGATGCAGAAATTCTAAGCTTGCAGAAATCTGCTAAAAGCAGGACCCAAAATACAGAACTCGCTGCGCTCAGACAGCTGTATTTTTGGCCCTAACGCAGATTCCTGCGAGCTAAGAGTTTCTAAACATCCTGCAAATGCAATCCGGGGAAAACTTTTTCCAGAGCTGGTATCTGCTGGCCAGAGGAAACAACCCGGCCATGAATAGTAACCAAACGTTATAGGGCCACACGAAACCAGCCACGTAACACTTGCATAACCTGCGGATATGAATTATAATCATTAAACGAATAAAACAAAGGCAGAATGACAGAAAGGAATACAGATGGACATTATCAAAGTTCTGCAGGATGAACTGCAGATTGGATATAAGCAGGCAGAGGCGGCAGTGGCGCTGATTGACGAGGGCAACACCATTCCTTTCATCGCGCGTTACCGGAAGGAGGCCACAGGGGCCCTCAATGACGAGATCCTGCGCAGCCTGGATGAGCGGCTGCGTTATCTCAGGAATCTGGAGGAGAAGAAGGAGCAGGTGCTGGGGGCCATCCGGGATCAGGAGAAGCTGACTCCGGAGCTGGAGGCCCAGATCCGTGGGGCCATGACCATAGTGGCAGTGGATGATCTGTACCGTCCCTACCGTCCGAAGCGCCGGACCAGGGCCATGATCGCCAGGGAGAAGGGGCTGGAGCCCCTGGCGGACCTGATCAGCCTTCAGATGACCAAAGAACCGATAGAAAAACTGGCAGAGGCTTATATCTCGGAGGAGAAGGAAGTCCTGACCGCCCAGGATGCGGTGAACGGAGCCAAAGATATCCTGGCAGAACGGATTTCCGACAATGCGGATTACCGCACCTACATCCGGCGGACCACCATGGAGCAGGGCAGCATCCGCTCCGCGGCCAGAGACGAAAAGGAAGCCTCCGTATACGAGATGTATTATAATTACGAGGAAACCGTGAAACGTTGTGCCGGACACCGGGTTCTGGCCCTGAACCGGGGGGAGAAGGAGAAGCTCCTTACGGTGAAGCTGGATGCCCCGGAGGATATAGCGCTCCGCTACCTGGAGAAACGGGTCATCCAGAAGGACAACCCTTACACGACCCCCATCCTGAAAGAAGTGGTAGCCGACAGCTACGGGCGTCTCATTGCGCCGGCCATTGAACGGGAGATCCGTAATGATATGACCGAGAAGGCGGAAGCAGGCGCCATCAAGGTATTCGGGAAGAACCTGCAGCAGCTTCTGATGCAGCCTCCCATTGCAGGCCGTGTGGTGCTGGGCTGGGATCCGGCCTTCCGCACAGGCTGCAAGCTGGCAGTGGTGGACGATACCGGCAAGGTGCTGGACACCACGGTCATCTATCCCACTGCGCCCCAGAATAAGGTGGAGGAAGCCAAGACGGTCCTTAAGAAACTGATCCGCAAATACAACATTTCCCTGATCTCCGTGGGAAACGGGACTGCCTCCAGGGAATCGGAACAGATCATCGTGGATCTGATCCGGGAGATCCCCGAACCGGTCCAGTATGTGATCGTCAACGAGGCAGGAGCCTCCGTATATTCGGCCAGCAAGCTGGCTACGGAAGAATTTCCCCAGTTTGATGTGGGGCAGCGAAGCGCGGCATCTATCGCCCGCCGTCTCCAGGATCCCCTGGCCGAGCTGGTGAAGATTGATCCCAAGTCCATCGGCGTGGGTCAGTACCAGCATGATATGAACCAGAAGAATCTCAGTGAAGCCCTGCAGGGGGTGGTGGAGGACTGCGTCAACAAGGTTGGTGTGGATTTAAATACCGCGTCCGCCTCTCTGCTGGAATACGTTTCCGGCATTACCAAAGCCGTGGCGAAGAATATTGTGGCTTACCGGGAGGAGAACGGGGCCTTCTCGGACCGCCGCCAGCTTCTGAAGGTGGCCAAGCTGGGGCCCAAGGCATACGAGCAGTGCGCCGGTTTCATGCGGATCACCGGAGGCAGGAATCCTCTGGACGGCACCTCCGTGCATCCGGAGAGCTACGGGGCGGCCACAGCGCTTCTGGAGCGGCTGGGTTATTCCATGGAGAGTCTGGCAAAGGGCGGTGTGGCAGGACTGGGAAAGAAGATTTCGGATTATAAGAAGCTGGCTGCCCAGCTGGAGATAGGCGAGATGACCCTGCGGGATATTGTGAAGGAGCTGGAAAAGCCGGGGCGTGATCCCCGTGAGGAGATGCCAAGGCCCATTCTGCGGACCGATGTCCTGGAGATGAAGGATCTGACTCCCGGAATGATCCTCAAGGGAACCGTGAGAAATGTCATCGATTTCGGGGCATTCGTGGATATCGGTGTGCACCAGGACGGGCTGGTCCATATCTCCCAGATGACCGACCGCTACATCAAACATCCCATGGAAGTAGTCAGCGTGGGCGATATCGTGGAGGTAAAGGTCTTAAGCGTGGATCTGGCCAAAAAGCGCATCGCGTTGACCATGAAGCTGGGGACAAAATAATGTTATGGTAAAAACTGAGAAAGGATTTCATAGATGGACAAAGAACTGCAAATTGAACTGAACCTGACAGCCGTGGATTTGTGGCGTTTTTCCATGCATCACGCCAATTCTGGTATGAAGGGAATCTTTAATCTGATCTTTACGGCAGCAGCAGTCTTCCTGCTGGTGGTCCGCTGGAACACACTGGTATTCTCCCAGCGTTTGCTGCTGGTAGTCTGTGCCCTGCTCTTTTCTGTGTGGCAGCCGGTGCTTCTGTACTGGAAAGCCAGGAGACAGGCCAGACTTCCGGCCATAGCCCAGACCATCCGTTTGACCTTTGGCCGGGAAGAGGTGACTGTGGCGCAGGGGGATCAGAAGCTTGCGTTTACCTGGGACAAAATTGCCCGTCTGGACCGGCTGAAGGATATGGCGGTTATGTATATGGACCGGGTTCACGCCTATCTGATCCCGGAGCGGGTTCTGGGAGAGCAGGCAGAAAGCTTTGACCAGATGGTGCAGCAGTGCCTTCCGGCAGAGCGTTACAGGAGGAAACCATGGTAAAAGAAAGCCTTTGCCCCCAGGAAACCTACGAACTGGGCAGATGTCTTGGCCAGAAGGCATCCCGGGGACAGATATTTTGTCTGGACGGGGATCTGGGAGTAGGAAAGACCATTTTCGCCCAGGGCTTTGCGGCAGGACTTGGCATCACGGAGCCGGTGAATAGTCCGACCTTTACCATCCTCCAGCAATATGAGGAGGGAAGGCTGCCGTTGTATCATTTTGATGTATACCGGATCAGCGATGTCAGCGAGATGGACGAGATCGGATATGAGGACTGCTTCTACGGGGATGGCGTCTGTCTGGTAGAATGGTCACAACTGGTGACCGAGATCCTTCCGGACCAGGTCATCCGGGTGCGGATCGAGAAGGACCTGGAGAAAGGCTTTGACTACCGCAGGATTGTGGTGGAAGGAGCGTCAGAACCTGAGACCGGAAGTCTTCATAAGGAAGGGCGGCAAATGTAACGGCGCAGCGGAGGTAAAAGCCATGAAAATATTAGGAATAGAAAGTTCGTCCCTGGTGGCATCCGTGGCAGTGGTCACGGATGACGTGACGACGGCGGAGTATACAGTGAATTTCAAAAAGACCCATTCCCAGACGCTGCTTCCGATGATTGACCAGGTGGTGCAGATGCTGGAGCTGGATCTTCAGACAGTGGATGCCATCGCAGTCTCCGGCGGCCCTGGCTCCTTTACGGGACTGCGGATCGGATCAGCCACAGCCAAGGGGCTGGGGCTGGCGCTGGACAAGCCCCTGATCCATGTCCCAACCGTAGATGCCATGGCTTATTGTCTCTATGGTGTATCCGGCCTGATCTGCCCGGTCATGGATGCCAGAAGGAACCAGGTCTATACAGGACTGTACCAGTTCGAACGGGAGTTTGAGGTGGTGAAGGCCCAGTGTGCCATGGATGTGGAAGAACTGGCCGGGGAGCTGAACCGTCTGGGAGAGCGGGTGGTTTTTCTGGGTGACGGGATCCCGGTATACGGATCTTTTTTCCGTCAACGGCTTACTATTCCCCATGACTTTGCCCCGGCCCATGCAAACCGGCAGCGGGCAGCGGCTGTTGCGGCCCTGGGAGCCGTCTGCTACCGCCAGGGCAAGGTGGAGACTGCTGCAGAGCACACACCCGATTATCTGAGAAAGTCCCAGGCAGAGCGGGAACTGGACGAGGCCAGACAGAGGGGGCTGGCCGGAGAACTGGCTGCCGGTCACTGTGTAGGAGCCGGATCATGATCCGCAGGATGGCACCGGCAGACCTGGAGCAGGTGGCAGACCTGGAACGGCAGTGCTTCACGGAGAGCTGGTCCTATAAGCTTCTGGAGGCCGGACTTCACAGCGACT
The DNA here is from genome assembly GCA_910577655.1 of uncultured Lachnospiraceae bacterium. GTDB lineage: Bacteria > Bacillota > Clostridia > Lachnospirales > Lachnospiraceae > Brotaphodocola. The sequence goes on from CAJTOW010000065.1 coordinate 19,898, forward strand.
ATGATGTGTATTATGTATTCCAGCAGGAGGAGCGGATTCTGGGCTACTGCAACCTGCGGATCCTGGCGGGGGAGGGGGAAGTGCAGCGCATTGCCGTGCTGCCCGGATACCGCCGCCTGGGCGTGGCCAGAAAAATGATGGAGGCTATGGTAACTTGTGCCAGAGCCAGTCTGGTGTCGGCTATCAGTCTTGAGGTGCGCCAGGGTAACCTTCCGGCCAGAAACCTTTATGAATCCTTTGGTTTCAGGGCCGAAGCAGTCCGCAAGGGTTATTACCGGAATCCGTCAGAGGATGCGTTGATCATGTGGAAACGGGAGTTCGACAAAATCTAACAACATTTACCACTTAAAAATTGCATTTGAACCAGTTATAATGTAGGGGTATCCACCAGTGGATGTCCCTTTTTTGCGTCTTCATATTCAGAGAAACACGCCAGTGACAGATTCTCTGTATTTCAAAATGAAATGAAAATGCGCCGCCGCGCGGCTTCTTACAGATGCAGCGGGACGGGCAGGGGGTCCGGATGGGAAAAGATAACGGAAAGGTGAGAGGAAAATGAAAAAATACAAAAGTAACGGGGATTTGGAAACAGTGATCTGCAACTGCTGCGGAAAGAAACTGGTAGTAGAAGGCGGAATCATCCGGGAAGGCGTCATTTCTGTGAACCATGCCTGGGATTTCTTTTCGGAAAAGGACGGGGAGGTGCACCACTGGGATCTGTGTGAAAGCTGCTATGACAATCTGCTGAACCAGTTTCGAATTGAAGCAGACGTGGAGGAACAGGTTGAATTCATCTGACGGGTGTGTTATCATTTGATAAAGCGTATCAATTCAGACAAGCAAGCCTGTCTTGCTGAGCCATATGTTTTCTGCGGCAGGCGGGGCGGGATTTAAGACGGTTCAGATACGCTTTCAATCAAATGCAGAAATGAGGAAACCTGATCTATGTTAGATATCTGTTTACTGGGAACCGGGGGGATGATGCCCCTTCCATACCGCTGGCTGACCGCGATGATGGCACGGTGTGACGGCAGCAGTCTTCTGATTGACTGTGGAGAAGGAACCCAGGTTGCATTAAAGGAAAAAGGCTGGAGTCCCAAGCCCATTGATGTGATATGCTTTACCCATTATCATGCGGATCACATCAGTGGGCTTCCGGGCCTTCTGCTGACTATGGGGAATGCGGAGCGGACAGAAGTCCTGACTCTGATCGGCCCCAGGGGGCTGGAGCGTGTGGTGTCCGCTCTTAGGATGATCGCGCCGGAGCTGCCATTTCCCTTACGCTTTATCGAGCTGGAGGAGAATCGGCAGCAGCTGAAGGAAGGCCCCTATGTGATTGATGCCTACCGGGTGAATCACAATGTAGTCTGTTACGGATATACCATCTCTATCCCCCGGGCAGGCCGGTTTGATTTGGAGCGGGCCAGGTCACAGAATGTGCCCATGAAGGCCTGGAGCCGCCTGCAGAAGGGGGAGACCCTGGAGATCGAGGGTATGGTCTACACACCGGACATGGTGCTGGGGCCGCCGCGGCGGGGGCTGAAGGTGACCTACTGTACTGACACCCGGCCTGTGCCTGTGATTGCGGAATATGCTGCGGATTCGGATCTTTTCATCTGTGAAGGCATGTATGGAGAGGATGGAAAGGAAGCCAAGGCCAGAGAGTACAAGCACATGACCATGTATGAGGCAGCGGCTCTGGCGGCCAAGGCCCGGCCGAAGGAGATGTGGCTGACTCATTACAGTCCCTCCCTGACCCATCCGGAGGAATACATTGACAAGGTGCGCAGAATCTTCCCCCGGGCAAAGGCAGCCAGGGATGGCTGGACCAGGGATCTGCTGTTTGATGATGAGGAAGCCGAGGCAGCGCATAAGCAGCCGGGGCAGGAAGGGGAGGGATGAGCATGGATAATGGGGCGAAAGACATACTGATCCTTGCTATTGAGAGCTCCTGCGATGAGACTGCGGCTTCTGTGGTGAGAGGCGGACGGCAGGTTCTGTCCAACGTCATATCATCCCAGATCGCTCTCCACACCCAGTTCGGGGGTGTGGTTCCGGAGATCGCTTCCCGGAAGCATATTGAGAAGATCAACCAGGTCATTACCCAGGCCCTGGAGGAGGCCGGGGTGACCCTGGCGGATATTACCGCGGTGGGGGTCACTTACGGCCCTGGCCTGGTGGGCGCGCTGCTGGTGGGAGTGGCGGAAGCCAAGGCCATCGCCTATGGGGCGGGGAAACCGCTGGTGGGGGTTCATCATATCGAAGGCCATGTATCAGCCAATTATATCGAGAATCCGGATCTGGAGCCGCCTTTTGCCTGCCTGATCGTGTCAGGGGGACATACCCATCTGGTCATTGTCCGGGATTACGGGGAGTTCGAGATCATCGGACGGACCCGGGACGACGCTGCCGGTGAAGCTTTTGACAAGGTGGCCAGGGCTGTGGGGCTGGGGTATCCCGGCGGTCCCAAGGTGGACCAGGCAGCCAGACTGGGAGATCCCCATGCCATTGAGTTCCCACGTGCCAGAGTGGAAGGCTCCCCTTATGATTTCAGCTTCAGCGGGCTCAAGTCAGCGGTTTTGAATTATATCAACCACGCAAAGATGACCGGGGAGGAGATCGTAGTGGCGGATCTGGCTGCGTCCTTCCAGAGTGCGGTGGTGGAGGTGCTGGTCAGCCGTTCGGTGCTGGCTGCCCAGGAGTATGGCTGTGAGAAGCTGGCTATTGCCGGAGGAGTGGCTTCTAATTCCGCTCTCCGTGGGGCCATGGAGGAGGCCTGCCACAAGGCCGGGATCCGTTTCTATCATCCATCCCCCGTTTTCTGTACAGACAATGCTGCCATGATCGGGGTGGCAGCTTATTATGAATACCTGAAAGGAACCCGCCACGGCTGGGATCTGAACGCGGTGCCGAATCTGAAGCTTGGGGAACGGTAATGTCAGATGGCCGACGGGCGCGTGGAGGCTCACTAAGAAACCGCAGGATCGTGAGAAATGCGGCTGTGGCATTCTGGAACCAGGTATCGATTAAACAGGGAGGAGACTACAGATGATAAACGGAAAATCTATTGGGGCAGTGATTCTTGCAGGCGGCCATGGGGCCCGTATGCACAGCTCTGTGCAGAAACAATATATGCTTCTGGGGGGCAGACCCCTGATTACCTATTCCCTGGAAGCATTTGACCGTTCATCTGCCGACCGGCTTGTGCTTGTGGTGCCCCAGGGAGAGACAGATTATGTAAGGGATCATATTCTGCCTCTTTGTAACCTGGCCAGGGAGCCGCTTATAGCAGAAGGTGGAAAGGAACGCTATCATTCTGTCTATCAGGGACTGAAAGCTCTGGGAAAGTGTGACTACGTGCTGATTCACGACGGAGCCAGACCCCTGGTGACAGATGCTATCATAACACGGGCCATAGAGGGGGCTGTCTCTCATGACGCCTGCGTGATTGGCATGCCGGTGAAGGACACCATCAAGATGGCCGGAGAGGATGGCTGTGCCAGTGAGACTCTGGACCGTTCCCGCTTGTGGCAGATTCAGACACCCCAGGCATTTTCCTATGCCCTGGTGCGGGAAGCCTATGACCGTCTGATGGAGGAAGAAGCCCTGCAGCATGGCGTCACCGATGATGCCATGGTGGTAGAGAAACTGGCTCATCATCCCGTTCGCCTGGTAGAAGGCAGCTATGGGAACCTGAAGGTAACGACCCCCGAGGATATGATCCTTGCGGAGGCGCTGCTGAAAGTCTGATTATTTTTTGCGAAAACGATATAGGAGGACTTATATGCTTGATCAGATGCCTGATAAAGAAAAAATGACAGATTTAATCGGGAAAGATCTATATGATGTATGGAATAAGCTATGCTCCCTGATTGATGAAAAATACGATATGGATTGTATGTGGAATGAAGGCGGCAAAGCATGGACATATGAGTACAAATACCGCAGGGGCGGCAAAACTTTATGCGCATTATATGCAAGAGAAAACTGTGTAGGGTTTATGGTTATCTTGGGAAAAGATGAGCGCTTAAAATTTGAAAATGACAGAGAAAATTATTCAAAAGAAGTTCAAAGAATTTATGATGAAACTAAAACTTATCATGATGGGAAATGGATGATGTTTGAGTTGTCAGACACTTCAATGTTTGATGATTTTATCAGGCTGTTGAGAATTAAAAGGAAGCCTAATAGGAAATAGAGGGGGTGTTCCGAAGGGTACGCTCTGGAAAAAGTTTCCCCCAGCTTGTCAGGTTTCGGAGCCAGAAACTCTAAGCTTGCAGAAATCTGCTAAAAGCAGGAACA
>CAJTOW010000066.1:0-21038 GCA_910577655.1 uncultured Lachnospiraceae bacterium
ATACCGCAAAGTGGGGCGTACAGATGCCGGGAATGAATTTTCAGACACGCTCTAGCCCTGGATAGGGAAGCTGCGGAAGTGATCAATACTGTGACGAATTCCCAAATTAAGTTTGAAGAGAAGGAAGGAAAAGTTGATATGTGTGTGGCAATAAAGCAAATGTGTCAGGAAAGCTGGGATGAAGGTCTGAGAAAGGGTGAAGAGATTGGAGAAAAACGAGGAGAAAAACGGGGAATAGAGCAAGGTATCAGCTTAATCAACAAACTCAATTCTTTTTTGATCAATACGAACCGTTTAGATGATCTGACCCGCGCTGCTAATGATCTGGAGTATCAGGCAAAGCTTATGGAAGAACTGCTCCCTGGCGGAAGGTGAAAAGGGGGCAGGGAGTCAGGCAGTCTCCTGCTTTACGCCCCCATCCCCTCCAGTATCACCTCCCGTGCATCTGCGGCCGCCTCTTTTTCCATAGGCGGCACATCCTTCAGCGGATATTGGATTCCGAGTTTTTCATACTTGGGAAGCCCCATGGTGTGGTAGGGCAGTACATCCAGGGCGCGGATGTTGTGCAGGGTTCCCAGGAAATGCCCCAGGCGGTAAAGCAGCTCCCGGTCATCAGTAATGCCGGGGACTGCCACATGGCGGATCCAAACCGGGACAGCTTTGCTGTCCAGATAGCGGGCAAAGGCCAGAACCGGTTCCAGCGGGTGTCCTGTCAGCATGAGATGTCCCTTTGGATCCATATGTTTGATATCCAGAAGTACCAGATCCGTGACAGCCATCAGCCGGTCATATCTGTCCAGAACTCCAGGCTGCTCCGGCCGGAACAAGATGCCGGAGGTGTCCAGGCAGGTGTGGATGCCTTGTCTGGCGGCATCGGTGAACAGCTCAGTGACAAACTCCATCTGCACCAGGGGTTCTCCGCCAGTGACAGTAATCCCGCCCCGGCTGTAGAATGCCTTGTTTTTTTCATACTGGGAGAGAATCTCCTGGACCGTCATTTCCAGGCCCATGTCCGTGTCCCAGGTGTCCGGATTGTGACAGTACCGGCACCGCATGGGGCACCCCTGGAGAAAAACCACCAGACGCACCCCTGGCCCGTCCACGGTGCCGAAGCTTTCTATAGAATGAACGAGTCCTTTCAATATATGGCCTCCTGTTTTACATCTGGATTTCTTCCGGAACAGATGCCCTCAGATCGCCCCATGGAATGTGCGGGAGATCACTTCGTCCTGCTGTTCCTTTGTCAGCTTATTAAAGTTCACCGCATATCCTGATACACGGACCGTCAGCTGGGGATATTTTTCCGGGTGAGCCTGGGCATCCAGAAGGGTTTCTTTTGTAAAGACATTAACATTGAGATGGTGTCCCCCATTCTCCGAATAGCCGTCCAGAAGGGTTACCAGATTGTCAACCTGAGCTTCGCTTGCATTTGCCATAATGATTGTTCCTCCTGTTTGTTTTAAAAATGTGAAAATTTTCCCTTTACCATAGATGGTGTCTTTTTTGTCACTCCTGGTCAAGCCCTTCCATAAGATTGGGAATGGCACAGGCCAGATCCCCCAGGAAGATCTGATCCTCCTTACCCAGTGCGCCGGGAATGATGGAGAAGGTGTTGGAGATCCCGTCCTGGGCATCCATGAAGGGAAGCTTGGCCACGGAAGCCAGGGAGGCCACGGCTCCGTGACTGTCCCTGTGGTGCATGGGATTGGCTCCCGGTGCGAAGGCTTCCCCGGCTTTGCGGCCGTCGGGGGTGGAGCCGGTGGCCTTGCCATAGACCACATTGGAAGTGATGGTCAGTATGGAGGTGGTGGGAATGCCGCCCCGGTAACAGTGGTTCCGTTTCACGTAATTCATAAAGGTATGAACCACCTCCACAGCCAGCTGGTCTACCCGGTCATCGTCATTGCCATATTTTGGGAAATCCCCCTGGACTTCGTAGTCCGTGACAATCCCGTCCCCGTCCCGGATAGTGCGGACGCGGGCGTATTTAATAGCAGACAGGGAATCGGCCACCACGGAGAGCCCTGCGATGCCGGTGGCGAACCAGCGGGTCACATTCATGTCGTGGAGGGCCATCTGGAGCCGCTCGTAGCTGTACTTGTCATGCATATAGTGGATGATGTTCAGGCTGTTGACATAGACGCCGGCCAGCCATTTCATCATATCCCGGTACCGCTCCATGACCTGGTCAAATTCCAGATATTCGGAGGTGACAGGCTGGTACCGGGGGCCTATCTGCTTCTTGCTGATCTCGTCCACACCGCCGTTGATGGCGTAGAGCAGACATTTGGCCAGATTGGCACGGGCGCCGAAAAACTGCATTTCTTTGCCGATCTTCATGGAGGAGACGCAGCAGGCTATGGCATAGTCGTCCCCGTGAGTCACCCGCATCAGGTCGTCATTCTCATACTGGACCGAGGAGGACTCAATAGAGGTTCTGGCGCAGAACCGTTTGAAATGTTCCGGCAGCCGGGGAGACCAGAGCACTGTCAGATTGGGCTCCGGCGCGGTTCCCAGATTCTGCAGGGTGTGCAGGTAGCGGAAGGACATTTTCGTGACCATGTGCCGTCCGTCGATACCTACGCCGCCGATGGATTCCGTGACCCAGGTAGGATCACCAGAGAAGAGGGCGTTGTATTCCGGGGTGCGGGCGAACTTTACCAGCCGCAGCTTCATGATGAAATGATCCACGAACTCCTGGATCTCTTCCTCCCGGTACTGTCCTTCCGCCAGATCCCGTTCCGCGTAGATATCCAGGAAGGTGGAGGTGCGTCCTAAGGACATGGCAGCGCCATTTTGCTCCTTCACGGCGGCCAGATAGCCGAAGTACAGCCACTGGATGGCTTCCTTCACATCCCCGGCAGGCCGGGAAATGTCAAAACCATAGATATTTCCCAGCTCCTTCAGCTCTTTCAGGGCGCGGATCTGCTCGGACAGTTCCTCACGGGCACGTATAATGTGGGAGTACATGGTGCTGCGGGTGGTGGCCTTCTGTTCCTCCTTATCCTGGATCAGCCGGTCCACGCCGTAGAGAGCTACCCGCCGGTAATCACCGATAATGCGTCCCCGCCCGTAGGCATCGGGCAGTCCGGTGATGATATGGCTGGAACGGCAGGCACGCATTTCCGGGGTGTAGGCGTCGAAGACTCCTGCATTGTGGGTTTTCCGGTGGGTGGTGAAGAATTCGCTGATTTCAGGATCCACCCGATAGCCGTTATCCGCGCAGGCCTTTTCCGCCATGCGGATGCCGCCGTAAGGCTGGAGAGAGCGCTTGAAGGGTTTGTCCGTCTGGAAGCCAACGATAGTCTCTAAGTCCTTATCCAGGTACCCTGGCCCGTGGGAGGTGATGGTGGAAATGATTCGGGTGTCCATGTCCAGGACTCCGCCGGTTGCCTGCTCCTGGCGGCTCAGCTCCATGACCTGGTCCCACAGCCGGAGTGTGTTCCGGGTGGGGCCTGCCAGGAAATGTTCGTCTCCGTCATAAGGGGTATAGTTTCTCTGGATAAAGTCACGCACATTGATTTCCCGCTCCCATGGGCCGGACCGGAAGGATCGCCATTGCTCTTTCATGTGATTACCTCGCTTTTGGTATGGAGAGAACGGATGGAAATTGTAACATTTCAGATCCCCCCTGAGCTGTTACGGACTGTTACAATTTCCATTCACTCTCTGGATTTATGGCCTTGTCAAATGCAAAAAAAAGTATTATAGTAGACCTCAGAGTGTATCTGAGAGGATCCGCTACTTTTCCGGTGTGCAGCTGGCGGCAGTGTGGAGAAACCAGACATCTGCGGCAGTTTACCGCAGAACGGTTCAGACTGTATGAACCGTCACGGCACCGGAACCATAACAATCATGATTAGTATGTACAGACAAGGAGGAAATTATCATGCAGATTAGTAAAGATATGCTGATTGGTGAACTGGTTCAGAAGCATGAACTGATCCCGTCCATGCTGATGCGTGCGGGGATGCACTGCCTGGGCTGTCCATCTGCCCAGATGGAGACTCTGGAGGAAGCCTGCATGGTTCACGGCATCGACTGTGACACCCTGGTATCAGGTATGAACGAGGTTCTTGCAGATAAATAAGAAAGTTCTGAGGATTTCTTATTCAGAAAGGCTGTGAAAAAGGGGCTGTCGGAAAATGCCTCCTGCGCACAATATATTATGGTGATATCCAACGGATCGCCTGATATATCGTGGACAGAGAGCTGTTTCCTGACATCCCCTTTTTCACAGCCTTTTCTGCATGTCTGGTATTTGGAAAACACATTACAAGCGTGTGTTTTGTATTTACAAATATTTTATACCAGCGCCAGCTTCTGGAGGGCCTGCTCCCGGATTATCGTCTCATAATGCTCCTGATAATAGGCTTCGCTGGCCGTCTCCTGGCGAATCTTGGAGCCGTATTCAGCAAGGACATTGCAGACCCGGCTGAAAGTCAGGGGATCTGTGTCAATGCTGGAGATCACCAGGTAATACTGGGTGGTTCCAGGCTTCTTGTACAAGATGTTGCGGCCTGAATAGGTGGGGGCGACGATCTTCGCCACATCGGTAATGTGATCCAGATTGTCAAAGCGGTAGATCCGCTTCTGAACCGGAAGGGGTCTGGCAGCGGTCTCCTCCGGATTGTCCGTCCCCGCCCCGGATTCTGTGTCTGCCTGCGGAGTCTGCGTTCCCAGGGAAACGGTCAGATCGGCAAAATCCTTCTTTAAAAGCTCCATAAGGGTATCAGCACCCTCCAGCAGCTCTGTGGAAAGCCCGCCCCACAAGCCTTCCTGATCCTCCTCTGACATCTGTGAAAATTTGGAAAAGCGGGTATCCAGCTCCTCCGGATCCTCAATCTTGGTGATCACCAGCATCACACTTTCATTGGAAAGCGGAATTGCCTCCACCATCAGCGGGATATCCTCTGCGTCGAAACCGACTTCACTGGAAGCCTTCTGGATCATCTCGCGAAAAAGGTTGCGGGCCTTTTCACTCCCATAGGCCAGCTCCCCAAGGTTCAGATTTCGTATGCTCAAATCCTGGCTGCTCAAGGTGCAGCGGATCTGGTTCTCATTGATCCGTTCAATTTTCATAAAGATCACTCCTTTCTCTCCGGGTACTCCCTAAACTGCTACACAATATATAACAGTTCAGACAACCTGAACTGCTACCACATTTTCTGCTAAAATCTATAAAACTGAGAAATGACTCTACTCGCCTAATATAATTATAGTATATAATATAGGGAAAAGGCAATTCCTATGTAAAAATTTAATGAAAAATTCAGGAAGTCTGTTACTATTCACAGGGTAGTTGTTCCGAAAGGTACACTCCAGAGCTCCTGCAAATCTGAACTGTTGCCCCCCTTATGACAAAAAATTGCAATTTTTGCAAAAAACACTTGCCAATTCCCGTTATGTGTATTAAAATAAACACCACAGAGATGAGCCGGACAAAAAAGGAGGTGAAGAGAGCGGAGGACACCGTTTGGTTTGGCAAGTATCAGCTGTGCCGGGAGATCGGACGCGGACGAAGCGGAACCGTCTATCTGGCGAAGCATCTGGAGCTGGAGGAGTATCGGGCCATCAAGCTGGTTCGGAAAGACAGTACTGATTACAAACAGTTCCGGAGAGAAGCATTGATCTTGAAGAGTATCCGCCATCCGGGCATTCCCATTGTGTACGACATTGAGGAGACGCCGGGGGATGGATGGTTTGGGATCATCGAAGAATATTTGGAAGGAAGTTCACTGTACGCCCTTGTATCATGCATGGGGCATTTATCGAAGGCAATGACGGTTTCCTATGGGATTCAGATTTGCCATCTGGTGATAATCTTGCATTCGGCAAGACCTAACCCTATTTTGTATCTGGATTTACAGCCGAAGAACCTGCTGGTCTGTCAGGATATTGTAAAATTAGTGGATTTTGACCACGCAGTCTATGTGGATGAGGCAAAGGACCTTGTAAAACGTTATGGAACTGTTGGATTTGCTGCGCCGGAGCAGTATACGGGCGGGACGCTTGATGAGCGGACGGACATTTATGCCATTGGTGCTGTCCTCTATTACATGCTGACCGGAACATTTCCTGATGAGAGTCCCATATACCCACGGGCGCTTATAGACAAGAGTCTCAGACGGATGATAGAGACCTGCCTGCATCCCCGGCCGGAACGGCGGTACACATCCGTAGACCAGTTGTGTCAGGAGCTGGAGCAGATCCAGAAAGAAATGAGAGAACAAGAACGGGGGCTTTTCCAGAAGAATCAGGCGTCATCTCTGGTGATTTCCGTGGCAGGCACTTCACCTGGTGCCGGAGCCACACATGTGGCCATAGGGCTGGCAGCGCATATCCAGCGGTGCGGTCTGACTGTGGTCTATGAGGAGCACAATAGCTCCGGCGCGGTGGCGCAGTTCGCGGCCTGTGAGGGCACGGAGGCGGATTCCTGTGGGATCTGGCGGATCCGGGGCCTGCCTATGCTTCCGGGATACGGAAGTGCCGTACAGCTAAAGCCTCACGGTTATCCGGTGGTGGTGAAGGATTTTGGCACGGATCAGGAAGCATTTACCCAGGAGCAGGCAGATGGCCGTCTGCTGGTTGCCACCAGCAAACCCTGGCAGTGGGAGACTGCCGCAGATGTGATCAAATCTCCCGGATTTCTTCCGGGAACAGTTATCATCTACAACCAGTTCAGCGGGCAGCTGAAAGAACGACTGCCCGGTCCGGCAAAGGAAACAGCAGCTTTCCTGATGCCATATTTTTCCAATCCATTCCGCGGCACCCAGGCGGTGCAGAAGGTGTATGGTGCAATACTGGAAATCTGGACGGAACAAGAGACAGGAGGCGGTATACAGCTATATCTACGAAGAATAAAGGTATTTTTACAACGAATTTTCAGGAAAATGACTGGCGTACAGTAGGGATCATCGGCGCAGGACGCTGCGTGGGGGTGACCCATCTGTGTATCTGGCTGGCCAATTATCTGACAGGTGTACGGCGCCGCCGGTGTGCAGTCCTGGAATGGAATACCCATGGGGATCTCCACCGGCTGGGCGGCAGCAGAATCCTGGAGGTGGACTACTATGGGCAGGCCGGCGCACCGGTTATGGCCCAGTGCCTCAATGGAAAATATCAGTGTATCATTACAGACTTTGGGGAGATCACAAAGCAGGGCGTAGTGGAATGCACCCGCTGTGACCGGAAGATCGTGACCGGATCCTTGAGTCCATGGAAGATGGATGTATTTATGGAAACGCTGGAGTGGGGGAAAGACCTGGACAACAGCTGGCAGTTCGCTGCTGCCTTTGGCAGCGAAGCCGCCAGAAAACAAATGGAACAGGGGTGGAAAATCTCCATTCTGCGGATTCCGACTTCAGCCGATGCATTTGTCGTTACGCGGGCGGATATGGATTTTTTTGAGCGGTTGCTGGGCAGTTAGGTTGTCTGGTCTGGTACAACGCACTGTTACATAGTCAGGCAGAAATCCCGGCAATACATAAGCGGCTTATCCGGACAGGACTGTCGGGAATACAGACAGAATTTTGGTATAGGCAATAAGCAGATTTGAAATATGCGACAATAAAAATGCATTGAAGCGGAAAACAGGAAAAATTGTGTCACAGCATTTTACCTTGTGGGCTGTGCAGGAATTACATTATGCTTTTGCAGATCCATATACTGTTTGTAGAAAGACAGCTACGCATCCTCCAAAGTTCTGAATATGCTTTGAGAATGGAGAAACAAGTGAAAATGGTGAGAAGATTAAGCAGAAGAAGCCAGGAGATATTTCTGAACGGTCTGAAAAAGTATCAGGCAAGGGGAGTCAGAATCCTGGTGGATGGGAAAGATGCAATGCCGGAAGACATGGAACGGCTTCTGGAGGAATATGAGGATGGAAGCTTCTATATGGGAGATTACATTTGGGAGGAAAACCGTTACACAGCTGTCCTGGCCAGGGAAAACAAGACAGTCTACAGAGCAGGCCCAGGAGGGCGGACGGACAGATCACTCCTTACAGCAGCCCCAGAACAGTCCGGCGCCGTGGCCGCCGACAATCTCCAGGGGAAACGCCTGAAAGAAATCCACTTTGACCGGGTGTATTACCGGTAGAAGTGCTTGGAAGCATGTATGTGCGTGAAGAAGAGCTCTGCAAAGCGGCTATAAAAAGCCAGCCTGGAGGGGGGATGTTTATAAGAAAAAAATGACAGGATGCATAAAATTCAGACTATTCAGAATCATTAACGAACTATAAACCAACAATTTAAGGGAGAATCCAGATTCAGCCAAAGATGGATTCATAGAAAATGCTTAAAAATAAGGGGGAGCACCAGGCACAGAGCCAGTCGGGCTCCCCCGCTTTTGAGGGTTAATGTAACACTCTAGTACATCGTTGCATTAATCCCGAAGTAAATAGTGCTTGATATTCGTGTCAGCTGTGCGTCTGCGAAGCGACGGCGTAGTGGGGCCTACGGCTAGCTTCGCAGGCGTGCAGATGGCGCGGATAGCGAGTGCTATTTACTCGGGAATTAGTGCAACGATGTACTAGGGAGTACCGGAACTGTTACACATCAAGTATAGGCCAAAAGAATGTCAAGAAATATTAAGATACATGCAGGGGAATTTATGATATAATATTAAAAGTTCAAACGGGCCATTATCTTGTCCCCGGAAAGGACCAGGAACAACATGCTCCAGGCGTCACCCTGATGTCAGATCGGATAAGAAAGGGGTTATGCAGACAAAAGCATGCTTGCGGCACACTTTCTGTAACAGTTCAGACGGGGCATCTTCTTGCCCCCGAAGAGCGTCGGGGACAAGAAACTTCGGGCGTTAGCCCGATATCAAATCACAGAAGAAAGTGCTTATGCAAACCAAAAGCAGGTTTGCAACACACTTTCTTCTGTGATTTGCTGCCCGTCTGAACTGTTACCACTTTCTTATCCGATTTGCCGCCCGTCTGCGGTATAACCTAACGATGTAATCTCGGAGGCTCACACCATGAAAAGAATTCTCGTCACCATCCTGACCATCCTGCTGACTATCATCCTGCTGGGCGGTATCGCCGCAGGCGTGATTTTCTTCCAGAAATACGTTCCGACCAAGGAACTGGCCGACCAGAAGTCCTGGTTTCGGGCAGGTGGAGAAGACACCGCCATCTTTCTGGACAATGAACACGTGGAGACTTATTGCGGCAAAAGCGCTGGCGGCGAGATCTATCTGCCCCTGACCTGGGTCAATACAGAGCTTAACGAACGCTTTTACTGGGACGAGAGCGGCCGCCAGCTGATCTACGCCCTGCCGGAGAATATCGTCTATGCAGATGCACAGACCCAGGGGAGCAGCGGAAAACCACTGCTGATTGAAGAAGACGGGAATGTATGGCTCCTAAGCAGTCTGGTAGCTACCTACACAGATATCCGGGTCAACAGGTATATGGATGGGGAGGTTCAGCGGATCTTTGTGGATACCTCCTGGGATCCCTATACCACCATGAAACTGAAAAAAGACGGGAAGATCCGTACCCACGGAGGTGTCAAAAGCCCTATTCTGACGACAGTCAGCCAGGATGACACGGTGGATGTACTGGAGACTATGGAAAAATGGTCCAGGGTCCGTACCGGCGACGGCTACATCGGATACATACAGAGCAGGCTTTTGACAGATGCCCGCCCCTGCACACCGGTCAGCACCTTCCAGGCTCCGGTGTACACCAGTATCTCTATGGATGAGCCGGTCTGTCTGGTCTGGCATCAGGTGACTTCACCGGAGGCCAACGGGAAGATGGAGCAGCTGATGGCCAGGGCAGAGGGGGTCAATGTCATCGCCCCCACCTGGTTCATGCTGACGGACAATGACGGCAGCTTCGATTCCCTGGCAGACCAGGATTATGTGGATGCGGCCCATGACATGGGTCTTCAGGTCTGGGCCGCCCTGGATAATTTTAACCGGGGGGACAATGTCAATTCAGCGATCCTCTTTGCCAGTACTGATGCCCGCAAACGGCTTATTACCAGCCTCATGGATGAGGTGGAACGTTATGGAATCGACGGGATCAATCTGGATATTGAGGGAATCCGGGCTGAAGCAGGTCCCCATTATGTCCAGTTCATCCGGGAACTGTCCGTGGCCTGCAGGAAGAAAAAGATCGTGCTGTCGGTGGATACCTATGTCCCCTCTGCCTACACGGCATTCTACAACCGGGCCGAGCAGGGACGGGTGGCGGACTATGTGATCATCATGGGCTACGACGAGCATTATGCAGGCGGCGAGGCCGGGTCCGTAGCTTCCCTGGAATACGAGCGAACCGGGATCGAGAATACATTAAAGCAGGTTCCCGCGGAGAAGGTCATCAGTGCGATTCCGTTTTTTACACGTCTGTGGCTGGTGGGAGAGGATGGGAAGACCACCTCCACGGCCATGGGGATTGCCAACGCGAAGAAATGGGTGGCGGAGAACCAGATGCAGATGACCTGGCAGGAGGAGACGGGCCAGTACTATGGTGAGAAGAAGGTGGAGGACGGAACCTACCACATGTGGCTGGAGGAGGAGGATTCTATCAGCCTGAAGGTGAAGCTGGTCAGGGACTACCATCTGGCCGGGATCGCATGCTGGAAGCTGGGCTTCGAGCCGGAGAATATCTGGGGGATCGTGAAGCAGGCGGGACATTGACAGAAAAAGGAATGACATATGATGGTAAACAAATGGCTGAAAACGAAAAATGCCAAAATATACCTGACAGCAGGCATTCTGGCCTTGGGGCTGGCGGCAGCTTTGTCCGGGTGTACTGGCACAAAGGAAACTGATTCTACAGAAATATCCGCTCCCACTGCGCCGGAATCAGACGCAGATACCCGGGAGTCCCAGCCATCCCCGGTCAGGCCTGACGGCCGGGAATATGAGGAGACTGTAAAGCCTACAGAACCATTGCCGGAGACCATTCCGGCCTTTCCGGGGGCGGATGAGGTGGAGGAGCCGGACAACGGCCACGGGCCCATGGGTCCCGGAGGTGTGGAAGAACGTCTGGGGGACAACATGGCCATCATCGGCACGGACATCCACTATCTGTCCAGGGAACTGACGGACGGCGGGCCTGGTTTTCAGTACATGGTGGAGCATGGGGACGGCAAGGTGGTCACCTATATTGAGCAGATTACGGACGCATTTCTGGAGGAAGTGATCAGGAAGCAGCCGGATGTGCTGATCCTCAGCGGAGACCTGACCCTGGACGGGGAGAAGAAGAGCCACCAGGAGCTGGCCCAGAAGCTGTACAGCGTGAAAGAGGCTGGGATCCCTGTTCTGGTGATTCCGGGCAATCACGATATCAACAACCATCATGCCGCCCAGTACAAAGGGGAGGACCGCTTCCCGGCGGAATTCACCACACCTCAGGAATTCCGGGAGATCTATGGGGATTTCGGGTACAATGAGGCCATCAGCGAGGACAGAACCAGTTTAAGCTATGTGTACGAGCTGGATGACAAGAACCGGATGCTGATGCTTGACACCTGCCAGTATAAGGGGAAGGCCCTGGTGGGCGGCGCCATTTTGACAGACACCTATGACTGGATCGAAGCCCAGCTGGAGGATGCCTGGGACAATGGGATGAATGTGATCCCCGTGGCCCACCACAACCTTCTGGATGAAAGCGAGATATACGTGGATGACTGTACCATCGAGCATGGCGAGCAGCTGGTGCAGCTTCTGGAGGAGTGGGATGTGCCGCTGTTTCTCAGCGGCCACCTGCATGTGCAGCACGCCAAACGCTCCGGGGACAACAGGGGCGTGTGGGAGATGGTCACCAGTTCCCTGGCTACCCCGGCCTGCCAGTATGGGAGGCTGGATCTCTGGGTGGACGGAAGCTTCGTTTATGAGACCTGCGCCGTGGATGTGGAAGGCTGGGCAAGACGCCACAGCCGCAAGGAGATTGAACTGCTGGAATTTGAAGCGTTTAAAGAGCCATTCCTGCGGAGGGTATTTTATAACCAGTCCAATGATGTGCTGGAGAAGAACCCGGATATACCAGAAGAAGAGCGGGAGCGGATGTCAAGGCTCTACTCGGATCTCAATTATCATTATTACCAGGGGAATGCCTGCCTCATCAAGGAAGAAACCATGAAAAATCCTGACTACAAGCTATGGCTGAATGACGGATTCTTCACGGTACTGTCGGATTATGTGGAATATATCGTCCGGGACGCGGAGCGTGATTATAATAAGGTAGAGTTGCTGAAATGAGGACGGCTGTTTTGACGGGCCTATATGTGACTATGCCAATAACACTTTTTATAACAGGTCTATTCTACCCCCAAAGTCTATATACTGAACTGTAAACTATAATCGGACAGGTGGATAGTGAATTATCGCAGATCAGAATTACTCATGGGGATATTGCTGCTGGTATTTGTATATCTGATTTCCGGTCAGGCCGGGATGCTGGTATCCGGGGACAGGGTCGTGGCCGGGAAGAAGAAGCCGGTGGTTGTGGTGGATGTAGGACATGGAGGAAATGATCCTGGCAAGATCGGGGTAGACGGGAGTCTGGAAAAGGACATCAACCTGGAGATTGCCCAGAAGCTTAAGGCATATCTGGAGTCCTCCGATATTGAGGTAGTTCTGACCCGGGAAGAGGATAAAGGCCTCTACAAATCCGGCGACACCAACAAGAAAATGGCAGATATGCGGGGCCGCTGTGCCCTGATCAACGAGGTGAAACCGGAGCTGGTGGTCAGTATCCATCAGAACAGCTACCACGAGGAAGGTGTCTCCGGCGCCCAGGTATTCTACTATAAGACCTCGGAGAAAGGGAAAAAGCTGGCGCAGATCATCCAGAGACGCTTCGATTTTGTCCTGGGCGAGAAGAACCGCCGACAGGAGAAGCCCAATGGGAGCTATTATCTGCTCCTCCATGTGAAGCAGCCCATTGTGATCGTGGAATGCGGCTTTTTGTCCAACTGGGCCGAGGCTGCCGCCCTGGGCACAGAGGAATACCAGAATAAGGTGGCCTGGACGATTCATATGGGGATTATGGAGTATCTCAATACCCGGAATGGAATAGAGAAGAAAGAGTAGGCAAAATGCCATAACAGTTCAGCAGATGTGTGAACTGTATCCCTTATATGTTCATGCAGCATAAAAGCTTGTATCCTCCAGCCTTCCTGGTTATAATAGAACTGGCAGGATTAACCAGACAATTTAAGAGGAGGATTCCCACATGAACGTATTACTCATTAATGGCAGCCCCCACGCCGCAGGCAGCACCTATACGGCATTACACGAGATGGAGAAAATATTTCAGGAAAATGGCATCGCCACGGAGCTTATCCAGGCAGGCGGTCAGGATATCCGCGGCTGTATCGCCTGCGGCTCCTGCGCAAAGACCGGAAAATGTGTCTTTGACGATCTGGTCAATGAGACAGCAGTCAGGTTTGAGGCCTGCGACGGTCTGGTGGTCGGCAGCCCCGTCTACTATGCATCCGCAAATGCGACCCTGATCGCATTTCTGGACCGTCTGTTCTACAGCACCCATTTTGACAAGACCATGAAGGTAGGCGCATCCGTGGTTTCCGCCAGGAGAGGCGGTCTGTCCGCCACCTTTGATGAGCTGAACAAATACTTTACCATCAGCGGTATGCCGGTAGCATCGG
Organism: uncultured Lachnospiraceae bacterium; assembly: GCA_910577655.1. Taxonomy (GTDB): domain Bacteria; phylum Bacillota; class Clostridia; order Lachnospirales; family Lachnospiraceae; genus Brotaphodocola. The sequence continues at coordinate 13,635 of CAJTOW010000066.1, forward strand.
GTCAGTACTGGAACAGTATCCACGGCAACAATGCCCCGGAAGCGCTTCAGGACGGCGAAGGTCTTCAGACCATGCGTACCCTGGCCAGGAATATGTCCTTTCTGATGAAGAGCATTGCTTTAGGCCGGGAGAAGTACGGACTGCCGGAGAAGGAAGCACGGGTTGCCACCAACTTTATCCGTTGAGAAGGTCAGGCACCTGACCGGAATTTCTTGTGCAACATGGCAAAGCTTTGTGCAGTGCTATTCTGGTTTATCCAGGTTAGAGTGTGTCTGAAAATTCATTCCCGGCATCTCCACAAGGGACGCCTTCGGTGTGCACGTCCCATTTCGCGGTACACCGCAGGCATCCCTTGGGATATTTGGGCCAAATTCAGGTCACATAGCCCACTATGCGCCCTTCCTTTGGCCCAAATATCCCACAAACTGTGACGCACATCTGCCAGAAAGCAATTTTCAGACACACTCTGGATCCATACATGGTTCATACACCTTGTAAAGAGTATTTACTCCGGATAATTCAGATTTTCTTCACCAGCCTTAAGGAGCGCCCGCTCCAGATACTGGCTAGCCAGGTATCTGGCCATAGGTAGATTCATATCCAGATAATTTCCGCAGTCCCGGGCCGCGGCGCCGGGAACCTCTCCCTCAAAATCCCGGATAAATTCGAACATAGCCGTCACCACCGGCAGCGCCTGCCGGGAGGTAAGGTCTCCGGCCAGGATCAGATAGAATCCGGTCCGGCATCCCATGGGGCCAAAGTAGATGACCTTGTCCCGGAGTCCTTCATGGTTTCTCAGATAAGTGGCACCCAGATGCTCGATGGTATGCATCTCAGCCGTATTCATCACCGGCTCCCGGTTGGGTGCGGTCATTCTCAGATCAAAAGTAGTCAGTACCTCCTGACCTATGGTATCCTTTCTGGAGACATATACCCCAGGCATCAGATTCAGATGATTCACAGTAAAGCTTGCGATTTTTTCCATATAAAAGGCCTCCTTCTATAATCAGCAATTACCAGTATCTACATTTTACTATAGGCGCCAGTACTGGTCAAGTGATGTTATTTTAGTTGTAAAACCAGGATAATTCAGGTATAATCGAGGTACACTGTAAATGAATATCCGTTCCGGCTTCCGGCCCTATGCATCCCATCATCATGCCGGCGGCAGGGGCGGATATCCGCCGCAAGGCGGAAGGAGGCGGATAAGAAATGGACCATAAGAAAAAGAAAGGACTATTCACCGGAAGGAACGTGATCCTCATGCTCCTGATCTTGTGTGTAGTTATCAGCGGCATTCTGGTGATCCGGGAGCAGATGGAGAAGAAGAGGCAGCGGGAGGAAGAGGAGCGCCTGCGCCAGCTGGCGGCCCAGACCACTGAAGCCGTACAGACCGAGACTGAGCCGGAACCTGAAGAAACCGAGACAGAACCTGAGGAAACGGAGCCGCCCTACGTGTCTCCCATTGATTTCGAATCCCTTTGGGAAGAGAACCCGGACACCGTAGCCTGGATTACGATCCCGGACACCCAGATCGACTACCCCATCGTATACTACGCCGCAGACAATGAGAAATACCTCCACGAGGATTTCTATGGGAATGAGAGTGTCTACGGAACCATATACTTAGACAGTGGGAGCGAACCGGATTTCTCCGGCTGGAACAATCCCATCTACGGACACCACATGCGGGACGGCTCCATGTTCAAGGATGTGACCAGGTACAAGGAAGAGCAGTACTTTAAGGATCACCAGTATTTCACTATCTACACTCCGGAACGGGAGATTCATCTCAAAGCCATCTCCTGCTATTATTCCGAGCCCAGCGGAATCATCCGCAAGACCCGGTTTACAAGCCAGGAGAAGTTTGACCAGTGGGCGCTGGAACGCCTGGAACCCTGCAAATATGCGGAGATCCCGGAATTCTCCCTGCGGAATATGTACATTCTGGTAACCTGCAGCTATGAGTTCAATAATGCCCGTACATTGCTTTACGCCGTAGAAGTGGATGAGGACAACAATATCCTCCCGGCAAACGAGGAACTGACAGAATCCCGTATTGAACGCATGATCGAAAGGTACAAGGCAGAGAGGGCCAGTGGGCTGACCGGGGCCGACAGTCAGGAGCTTCCGGATCAGAATACCGAATAAATCCGTCAGAGATGCCTGCCCGATGCTTTTTGGCCGGCGTAGCCGGACAAGAAGATGTATTTCGTGAAGAGTAATATTTTTAAGACTAACTTCCACATTCTGTAATTGAATCACACCCCAAACTGTGCTATATTACAGTAGATCAAAGGGCATTTCCAGGAATCCCCTGAACTGCCCGGATCAGCCGTAAAAGCTCAGGTATCTGCTGGGCGCATGGAGGTTTACTATCAATCACAAAAGGAGAAACGTCATGAAGGGAATTATCCTTGCCGGGGGTTCGGGAACACGTCTCTACCCTCTAACAAAAGTTACCTCAAAGCAGCTGCTGCCGATTTATGATAAACCGATGATCTACTACCCGCTGTCCGTGCTGATGAATGCAGGCATCCGGGAGGTCCTGATCATCTCCACACCCGACGATACCCCGCGGTTTGAGTCGCTGCTGGGGGACGGGAGCCAGTTTGGCGTGGAGCTGCAGTATGCGGTTCAGCCCAGCCCCGACGGACTGGCCCAGGCCTTTATCATCGGTGCGGACTTTATCGGCAGCGACTCTGTGGCCATGATTCTGGGTGATAACATTTTCCACGGACAGGGCCTTAAGAAACGTCTCCGTGCGGCAGCCTCCCGGCAGACCGGAGCAACGGTCTTTGGATATTATGTGGATGATCCGGAACGTTTTGGCATTGTAGAATTTGACTCAGAAGGCAAAGCTGTCTCCATTGAGGAGAAGCCCCTTCATCCCAAGTCCAACTACGCGGTCACAGGCCTGTACTTTTATGACAACCGGGTGGTGGAATACGCCAGGAACTTAAAGCCCTCCGCCCGGGGCGAGCTGGAGATCACAGACTTAAACCGTATTTACCTGGAGAACGGCCAGCTGGATGTGACTCTTCTGGGCCAGGGCTTTACCTGGCTGGATACAGGAACCCATGAGTCCCTGGTGGAAGCGACTAATTTTGTCAAGACCATTGAGAGCCACCAGCACCGCAAGATCGCCTGCCTGGAAGAGATCGCCTACCACAACGGCTGGATTACCCATGAACAGGTGCTAAAGACCTATGAGATCCTTAAGAAGAACCAGTATGGCCAGTATCTCAAAGACGTTCTGGACGGCAAATACATCGACAAATTGAAAAGCTACGACAAATAAAGCAAACCTTCATGGACCGGCCGGGAACACACTAACCAGTACGCAGTCTTCCTGACGCCGGACAGCCACCATGATCAGGACACATGCAGAAGAAAGGAAATAATCTATGAAAATCATCGTAACCGGCGGAGCCGGATTCATCGGCGGCAATTTTGTACATTATATGGTTGAGAAATATCCGGAAGACATGATCATCAACCTGGATGCCCTGACCTACGCAGGCAATCTGGAGACCTTAAAGCCTGTGGAGAACAAGCCCAATTACAAATTCGTCAAGGGTGATATTGCGGACAGGGATTTTATCTTCCGGCTCTTTGCCAGCGAGAAGCCGGATGTGGTAGTCAACTTCGCGGCTGAGAGCCACGTGGACCGTTCGATCGAGTGCCCGGATGTCTTCGTCCGCACCAATGTGCTTGGTACCACCACATTGCTGGATGCCTGCCGGGAGTATGGGATTAAGCGTTACCACCAGGTGTCTACCGATGAGGTATATGGGGATCTGCCCCTGGACCGGCCGGACCTCTTCTTTACGGAGGAGACCCCTCTGCATACTTCCAGTCCTTACTCCTCCTCCAAGGCCAGTGCAGACTTGTTCGTTATGGCATACCACAGAACCTTCAAGGTGCCGGTATCCATTTCTCGCTGCTCCAACAACTACGGCCCCTACCAGTTTCCGGAGAAGCTGATCCCGCTGATGATCAGTCGTGCCCTCAGCGATGGCGAGCTGCCGGTCTACGGCAATGGGGCAAATGTCCGTGACTGGCTTCACGTATATGACCACTGTCAGGCCATTGACCTGATCATCCGTAAAGGTGCCGACGGCTGTGTATACAATATCGGCGGTCACAATGAGCGCACTAATCTGGAAGTGGTGAAGACAATCCTTCATACTCTGGATAAGCCTGAAAGCCTGATCAAATATGTTAAAGACCGTCCGGGCCATGACATGCGTTATGCCATTGACCCGAAGAAGCTGGAGACAGAGCTTGGCTGGGAACCGGTCTACAACTTCGAGACAGGTATCGTTCAGACCATCCAGTGGTATCTGGAGAACCGCGAGTGGTGGGAGCACATTGTCAGCGGAGAGTACAGTCAGTATTTTGAGAAAATGTACGGAGACCGGCTGTAGTGAAGCCAGACACCTTTTGCCGCGCATATGGGATATAACTGAAAGCATGGAGAATAAAATTATGAGTATGAGAGTACTGGTCACCGGTGCCAAAGGGCAGCTGGGTACCGATCTGATGAACGAACTTGAGCGCCAGGGCCTGGAAGGCATCGGCGTGGATATCGAGGAGATGGATATTACCGACGCAGAGAGCTGCCGCCGGGTCATTTCCCGGGAGAAGCCCGACGCGGTGATCCACTGTGCCGCATATACCGCAGTGGACGCGGCGGAGGACAACGTGGAACTGTGCAGCCGGATCAATGGCCAGGGAACCCGCAATGTGGCCCAGGTCTGCCAGGAACAGGGGGTCAGGCTGATGTATATCAGTACCGACTATGTTTTCGACGGTCTGGGAACCCGTTTCTGGGAGCCGGATGATCACCGCGACCCGTTAAATGTCTACGGTGAGACCAAGTACCAGGGAGAGCTGGCAGTGGAAGAGCTGCTGGATGCGTACTTTATTGTGCGGATCGCCTGGGTTTTCGGTATTGGCGGCAAGAATTTCATCAAGACCATGCTCCGTCTGGGCCGCCAGAACGGTGCTGTCAATGTGGTGGATGACCAGGTGGGATCCCCCACCTACACCTACGATCTGGCACGGCTCCTGGTGGATATGATCCAGACTGACCGCTATGGGCGCTACCATGCCACCAATGAAGGACTTTGCAGCTGGTATGAGTTCGCCTGCGAGATTTTCCGTCAGGCAGGCATGAACCAGGTGAAGGTCACACCCGTCAGCAGTCAGGAGTTTGCCGCCAAAGCCAAACGTCCCTTCAACAGCCGCATGAGCAAGGAAAAACTCAGTGCCAATGGCTTTGTCCGCCTGCCGGACTGGAAGGATGCCCTGGAGCGGTACCTGAAAGAACTGGAAAAATCAGGCCAGATGCCGTAAGCGTCTGCTGGGAGTTTCAAAAAATGTTGCTGTTCACAGTGGCATCTTCTTGTCCGGCCAGGTCAGACAAGAAGCATCGGGTGTCCGCCCGATGTGGAAAACTGGACAAAAACAGTCTTACAAGCCAGCTTGACGTCTGTTTTTGTCCAGTTTTCCCCGCCCCGTGAACTGTAACCCAAAAATAATGGGAGAGAGATAAGTAAAATGGGAAAATATTTCGGAACAGACGGTTTCCGCGGGGAAGCCAATGTGAACCTGACAGTGGAGCACGCCTATAAGGTAGGGCGTTTTCTGGGCTGGTATTACGGCCAACGCAGCAGGGCATCTCTGCAGAATCCAGAGGGACGCTGCCGTGTAGCCATAGGCAAGGATACCCGCCGGAGCAGTTATATGTTTGAGTATTCCCTGGTGGCAGGTCTGACCGCCTCCGGGGCAGATGCATATCTGCTTCATGTGACCACCACTCCCAGTGTGTCCTATGTGGTCCGTACGGAGGAATTTGACTGCGGTATCATGATATCCGCCAGCCACAATCCCTACTACGACAACGGCATCAAGGTCTTAAACGGCCGGGGCGAGAAGCTGGAAGAGGACGTGATCGTGGAGATCGAGAAATATCTGGACGGCGATCTGGGGGAGTTGGCCTTTGCAACCAGGGACCAGATTGGCCGTACCGTGGACTATGCCGCAGGCCGCAACCGCTACATCGGCTACCTGATTGCCATTGCGACCCGCTCATTCAAGGGCAAAAAGGTTGCTCTGGACTGTGCAAACGGAAGCGCTTCCTCCATTGCCAAGAATGTGTTCGACGCCCTGGGCGCCCAGACCTTTGTCATCAACAATATGCCAAATGGCCTGAATATTAATACCAACTGCGGCTCCACCCACATTGAGGTACTGCAGCAGTATGTGAGGGACAATGGCTGTGACATCGGCTTTGCCTACGACGGCGACGCAGACCGCTGTATCGCCGTGGATGAGCACGGCGAGGTGGTAGACGGCGACAGGATCCTCTACATCTGCGGCAAATACATGAAGGAAAACGGGAGCCTTTTCAACAACACGGTTGTGACCACCATCATGTCCAACTTCGGCTTGTACAAGGCATTTGACCGGGAAGGCATCTCCTACGAGAAGACAGCGGTGGGAGATAAGTACGTCTATGAGAATATGGCCCAGTACGGCAACTGCCTGGGCGGTGAGCAGTCCGGCCATATTATCTTCAGCAAACACGCTACCACAGGCGACGGGATCCTGACCTCCCTGAAGGTGATGGAGGTGATGCTGGAGAAGAAGGAGACCCTGGGCAAGCTGGCCTCCGAAGTAAAGATTTTCCCCCAGGTTCTGAAAAATGTCCGCGTTCACGACAAACAGGCCGCCCAGGACGATCCTCTGGTTCAGGCCGAGACAGCCAAAGTGGCCGAGGCTCTGGGCAGCGACGGCCGCATTCTCCTGCGCCAGTCTGGCACCGAGCCAGTGGTCCGGGTCATGGTAGAAGCCGCCACTCAAGAGCTGTGCACGAAATACGTGGATCAGGTAATCGAAGTGATGAAGCAGCAGGGGCATGTGATCTAAAGGCGGTCTCTTGCGGAAAAAGCCGGGGAAATAGTAACAGTTCAGACGGGCCATCTATATATAGGTGATCAAAACCTGGCACTTTTTGAAAAGACTGACAGAAAATGATCTGAAACAAATTTGCTTTTATAAAGGCTGTTGTAAGAAAACAGTTTTCCCGCAGGATCTGGTTCTGGTATCTGAGGATATCTGCTATACCCTGCGGAAGAGCTGTATTCTGCAACAGCCCTTTGATTTTGAGAACAAATGAAATCCGGTACAATGACCTGCCTATACTGGCGGATCTGCGCTAATGCCGTATTTACATTGTTTCCTTACATCATCATTGATTACCAGTCCACGATTTTGTCCACGATTGCCCGCTGTTCTGTGCTGGTCTTCCTCAGATAAATGCGGGTAGTCTCGATACTTTCATGGCCCATAAGATCCGCCAGCATAGGCAGGTCATTGTACCGGTCCAGAAAGCTT
>CAJTOW010000066.1:21048-24166 GCA_910577655.1 uncultured Lachnospiraceae bacterium
CAGCGCAAAATGTTTCAGCTGTCCGGCGATTCCGCGTGTGGTGATCTGCTCCCCATATTTGTTGACAAAGATGAAACCGCTCTGTTTTCCCTGGCTTTTCAGCCATTCCAGGGTCTCCCTCCGCAGGGAAGAGGGGATGTAGATGCGCCTTAATTTCCCACCCTTGGAATACAGATCCAGGTACCCGATCTTCACATGTTCTGCTTTGATCTGAACCAGTTCGCTGACTCTGGCGCCGGTGGCCGCCATGAAACGCACCACAAAATACCAGTACATTTCCCCGCTGCTTTTGAGCCGGTTTTTAAAATACAGATAGTCCGCTTCGCTGATAACATTTTCCAGAAATGGCTTCTGCTGAACCTTGACAGCCGCCAGCTTCCATTTCTCTTTATGCAGACTTTCCAGATAACAGTTGATGGCCCGGATCTTGAGGTTGATGGTCTGGGGCTTGTAGGTCTCGATCAGAAACATTTTAAAGTCCCTCAGATTCTGGCGGGTCAGCTGGGGATAAGCCTTGTGAAACTGTTCCACGGTAGTACAGTAGGAACGGATCGTGTTCGGTGCCAGGTCCTTGCTGATCAGATACGCTTTGAAAGTTTCGGTCATACAAAATCCTCCTTTGTGTTTGATAAATGAACAGTTACCAGGGAAATGCCAAAGCACGCATCATATTTTCTGAAAACAAAAAAGGACCGAGTGACAGTGTATGGTGTCAATCAGTCCTTTTTACTTCATCGGCTGGCAATGCAGAGGATGGGATGCGTTTTATATGCCTGGATTTCCTTGTGTTCTGATTTTATCATATTGGAAGGCAGGGCGCAATGAGATAAAAGCTTTGTTATTTGATAAAATTACGTAACAGTTCAGGCGGCCTTATCTTCTTGCCCCCTGAAAAGCATCGGGGACAAGAAGTCTCGGACGCCCGCCTGAGGTCAAATCAGATCAAAAAGTGATAATTCCTTTGCACAAAAAGGCAAAATAGATGGTGCTGAAAGCCTAATTACTGGCAGGCTGGATCAGTATTGCGAATACATATTATTAATGTTATATATAAATTATGGGACTGTCAGGAAATGGTTCCCTATCCACAATATATCCTGATAATATATTGTAAAAACAGCCATTTTCCGACAGTCCCAATCATTATTATGGAAGATCTGCATTTATAGACTTATGTTCACAAACACTTTTCCTCTCATACTTTTCAAAGGTTCTGGAACATTTTTATGGTCATACAGATACTTTTTAAGCAGTGTTTCCAAGTGAAATTAATTATCATACAACGGATCAAATCCACCGGTCGGCCACTTGTCCCAGTCCTCCAGAACAACTCCATCCAGATTATCCGGATTCAGATCAGAATGTTTTGCGTCATACTTAAAGTTCTTGTTGTTGGTGTACATCGCAATGTTTTTGTCCTTGTTGACATAGAAATACCAGTCGTTTCCGTCTTTTGCAGCAGATTTCTTCTTGCTGATGGCACCGGAAGTATTTACCAGGTAATAACCAGGATGCCAGGTGGTTGCGGTAAACTTACCAGTATCAGAATTCTCATAGCCTCCCGATACAACGGATACTGACTCGCCATCCTTGTTCTGGCCTAAGTTAGCAGCCTCAGCGCGCAGATCCTGGCTGTCAATCTTGGTTACGAAGACACCGTCGCTGCCGACATCCAGACCGTTTTCGGATCCATCGTTTTCAACATAGACAACCTGATACTTATCATCGGTGTCTGCTTTGATCTTCAGGCCATACTTATAGATATACTTATCATCGTCCAGACCCATGACGCCCTTACCTTTTCCTTCAGCGCCGCCGCTCTTGCTGAACTGGAAGGCATAGCTCTCACCATCCAGGACGACGGTAACATTGCCGGTCTTCATGACGCCGTCATGATCCTCATCGCTTCCAAAGTAGTACAGACTGCAGTTGCCGACCTGGCCCTTCTGGCTGGCATCAAGCTTATCAAAGTCAGCAAGCTTGTCATCAATAATATCATCCAGCTCATCAGAGTCAACACTCTTGTAATCATCAATCGGGATGTCAATCTTGCCGTCGTCATCCACAGACATGAATACCAGGCCGCTCAGCATCCAGCCATCCGGATGGAAACCATAGTATTTACCCTTGATCTTGGCGATCTCACCAGCCTTGATATTTCCATCACCATCAGCATAATACCATTTCTCGGTCTCATCATCTGCATTGGAATAGTCAAAGGTCTGGCCATCGCCCTTCTTCAGGTCTACGATGGTCTTGCTGAAGCTGTTGTCCTCATTAGCTGCGACAACCTTGAACCAGCCCTTGGTTACACGGGCACCATCCTCTGGACTGTTGAAATATTTCCAGCTGCTGGTGCTTGCCTGACTTGCATTTGTCTTGGTAGCAACTGTCCATTCATAGACCATAACACCGCGGTGGTCAAAGCCGTATTTCTTGCTGTTGATCTTTTTCTCCTTGACAGTTTTTGTGTCGTCATTGTTGTATTCCATCTTCCCGTTGGACTTGAAATAGAACCAGTGTTCCATATCTTCGTCCTCTTCTGTGTCGTGGACATAGATTTTCTGCCAGCCGGTCTTCATAGCTCCATCGTCCCAGGAACCCAGATAATACTGGCCGGAGGTCTTGTCATTCTCTGCCCATCCGTCTTCATCGGTGATTCTGGCACCGTTGGCATCCACCCATCCGTACAGCATCTTGCCATCGCTGTCAAAGGCATATCGTTTGCCATCGATCGTCTTGAACTTGGTTGTATCGCCGTCTCCAGCCTTATATGCCTTACCGTTGGACTGCATATAGTAATAATTGTACTCTGCCGGATCTTCGTCCTCATCCTGCTCTTCATTGACAACCTTCACCCAGGTATTGCGAACCATGACACCGTTGCTGTCCACATAGTAGGTGTCATCATCATCCTCTACCAGCTTGTCGGTTGCCATTGCGCCGCCCTCTTCGCTGTCCAGCCAGTACCAGTTGTCTCCGGACTTCTTCCAGTCATCCTCAACCCTATTGCCGTCTTTGTCATAGTAATACCACTGTCCATCCTCTTCCACCCAGCCGGTAGCTGCAAAGGAAGTCATGGAAGCGCCGACAGCCAACAGAGCCGCTGCAGATGCAA
>CAJTOW010000067.1 GCA_910577655.1 uncultured Lachnospiraceae bacterium
AATATCCCGCGAAGTGGGACGTGCAGGTGCCGGGAATGAATTTTCAGACACGCTCTAACAGCAGACCCAGCTCATGCCGCAAATCCAGTCGTTCATCGGCGCTTTCCATATAGTGCGGTTTTTCTTCCAGCTGCCGCAGCCTTTCGGCGGACAATCCCACACCATCATGCGGTGCCCCATAATCTATGCTTATGGATCCAGATTGATTATTCGTATTTGTTCCAGGGAATCGGAGAATGCTATAATAAAAACGCAACAAAGACTGTTAATACAATGCAGCTATTGAGGAACATAATGAATGGCTGCGGCACAACAAAAAGGAGGAAGGAAAAGGACTATGAAGAAGATTATGGGATTTGTTTTGGCGGGATGTCTGGCGGCAGGTTTGGTAGCATGCGGGAAGTCACCGGAAGAAAATGGAGGATCCGTTACCAACGGGACTGTCCAGACGTCAGCCGAGGTGCCGGCTGCGAATCAGGAGGCAGAGCTGGTAATCCAGCTGGGACATATTGATCCTGCCGCCAATGATCCATATCAGATGCTGGCTGAAGAATTTGCCGGTAAGGTATCAGAACTGTCCGGCGGGAAGATAGAAATTGATATATTATCGGATGCCCAGCTGGGGAGTGAGGCTTCCATGATTGAAGGCATGAAGCTGGGAACGATTGACTGCGCTATCATATCCAATTTCAGCTATAGCTCCCATATTCCTGAGTTCTGCACATTTGATATGCCCTATTTATTTATGAATGAAGAGCAGGCAAGGGCTGTTATGGATGATAAAGATATCACGGGTGATCTGATTGATCAGTTATATGATGAGTATGATGTAAAGATTCTGGCTTATGGAGAGGGCGGTTTCCGAAGTGTCATTGGTACAGTGAAGCCTATTAATACACCAGACGATCTGGCTGGTATTAAGATACGTGTGCCAGGAAATGAAACCTACCTTGCTACATTTTCAGCCCTGAAGGCCAATCCGGTTTCTATGGCATCCAGTGAGTGCTACACGGGTCTCCAGCAGGGTACTATAGATGGTCTGGAACAGCCTATAGGCCCAATGTACAGCTACAAATCTTATGAGGTATGTGGTTATATCAGTCTGACAGAGCATCTGTATAATCCGATTAGTTTGACGGTTTCCAGATCTCTCTGGGAGAGTCTCGGTCAGGAGGAGCAGGGATGGCTCCAGGAGGCAGCAGAATATGCCAGGGATACCCAGAGAAGCCAGATGGAAGAATTTAATAAAGAACTGCTCCAGGCCATGTCTGATGAGAAGGGCGTTGCTGTCAATGAGGTGGAGGACAAAAATGCCTTCCGTGAATCAGTCCAGCCGGTTTATGATGATTATATTGCCAGGTTTGGTTCAGAGCGTCTGAACAAGATCGAAGCGCTGACCGGAACCTTGAAGTGAGGAGGGACATATGCAACGGATTGTATCCAGGTTTTGCGATAGTATCAATAAACTCTATGAAGCGCTGGCACTGTTGCTTCTGGTAGCTATGACGCTGTCCCTGGCCCTGCAGGTTTTTACCCGCTACATTCTGGGAGCTTCCATGGCAGGTACAGAGGAATTTGCCCGGTATGCGTTTATCTGGGTGATTATGCTGGGTGCCAGCATTTGTACCCAAAATGGTGGCCACGCTACAGTAACCATATTGAATGACCAGCTCAGTGGAGCTTTAAAGGGGATTCACCAGATTGTGATTGAGCTTCTGGTATTGCTGGCTTGTCTGGTATTGCTTCGCTACGGTTTTACTATGATCATGATTTCCTCTAAATCCCACACGCCCACTTTGGGAATCCCTACATCCATGGTCTATGGAGCGCTTCCGGCGGGGTGCGTAGGTATGATCAGCGGCACCATAAGCAATATTCTGGCCAGGATCGCGGCGGGGAAGGAGGAAACAGAATGACTCAGGCTGCATTATTGCTGGGTATTATGGCCCTGCTGCTGGGATTTGGAGTGCCGGTAGCATTTTCCATAGGGCTTTCCAGTATGTTTTTTCTGCTGGTCACAGAACTAAAGCCTATGGTGATCGTGGCACAAAGTTCAGTAAATGGAGTGGACAGCTTTACCATGCTGGCAATTCCTATGTTTACCCTTGCAGGTTATCTGATGGAATCCAGTGGGATGTCCAAGCGTCTGGTAAATTGTATGGAAAAACTTCTGGGGGGCTTTGTGGGCGGCGTGGGTACGGTTACGATTGTATGTTGTGCGATCTTTGCCGCCCTTACCGGTTCTGGTCCTGCTACGGTCACAGCCATCGGCTGTATCATGCTTCCGGCTATGCTTAATTCCGGTTATACCAGAGGTGAAACAGGGGCTATGCTTTCGGCGGCGGGGGCTCTGGGGCCGATTATTCCGCCAAGCATCTGCATGATTGTGTATGGCTCCACGATGAGTGTGGCAGTACCGGATCTGTTCCTGGCAGCAGTTACGCCAGGAATACTGCTTGCGCTTGCGATGGTGATCACAAATATGGTTTTGAGTAAAAGAAAGACGAGGAAACTGACGTCTGATCCAGAAAAGACAAAAGAACATTACACAAGGACCGAGATTCTGCAGGCTGTGGTGCAGGCGCTCCCTACATTGTTTCTGCCGGTTATCATTCTGGGAGGAATTTATTCCGGTATTTTCACTCCTACAGAAGTGGCGGTGGTAGCTGTATTTTATACTATATTCTGGGGTATGGTTTATCGGGAAATGCAGTTTGGGGATGTGATACTCTCCCTGAAGCGGACAGTTTCCACTACAGGAATGGTTATGTTTATTATGGCCATGGCAGCAATCTTCACGTTTCTTTTGAACACCGCCAGGATTCCGGTGGTTATTGCAAGATCCATTGTACCGTATCTCAATAATCCATATGTATTTATGGTTCTGATGATTATTTTGCTGCTGATTGCAGGATGTATTATGGAGGTACTGTCCCTGGTAGTGATTCTGGCACCGATTCTGGTACCGATTGGGCTTCAGCTTGGGCTTGACCCGATTCATCTTGGCGTTACATTCTGTATCACATTAGTGATTGGACTGGCGACACCGCCTTTTGGGATGAATCTGTTTACCGCCTGCGCAGTCTGTGACACACCATTTGTGGAGATTGTGAAAGGGGTATGGCCCTATCTGATTGCCATGGTTATTACGATCCTGCTGATTGCATTTGTACCTCAGCTCTCTTTGTTTCTTCCGGGGATTTTATAGAATATGGGTTTGTGCAGTGCTTTTCTGGCTTATCCAGGTTAGGAGGATATATGGATAAAGTTTCATTAAAAGGTGTCGTGGAAGTCCATGTCCATGCAAAACCGGATCTGTATCCCAGGTCTTATTCGGATATGGAACTCATGGAAGCGGGTGTGCGGGCCAGGGCAAAGGCGATTGTGGTGAAATGGCATTACGGAACTACGGCGGCTCGGGCCGCTCTGTGCAACGAAGTGTGCCGGCGGCTGCATCCGGAGTCAGAGCTGACAATGTATGGAAGTATTGTCCTGAACAAGCCTGCGGGTGGGATCAATCCGGCGGCGGTAGAGACTTCCCTGAAGTTGGGGGCGCGAATTGTCTGGATGCCGACGATGGATTCACGAAATGAACGGAGGCTGAAGGGATACCAGGATGGGATTGTGTGTGCGGAACATGGGCGCGTGACAGAGCCGGTGAAAGAGGTCCTGCGCATGATCCGGGAATATGATGTGGTACTGGCAACAGGGCATCTGGACATGGAAGAAGGCAGGGCAGTTATTGAGGCCGCAAAGAATGCAGGGGTGCAGAGGATTCTGGTGGATCACCCAGAGTACTGGGTGACACGGACCGGGCTGGAAGAGCAGGAAAGACTCGTCCGGGATTATGATGTATGTATTGGGCGGTATTTCGCCCAGCCCATGCCGGATGGGAGCTTTCATGTGAATCTTTCGGAGAATCTGGAGTGCTATCAAAAGCTTGGCCCGGATCATATGATTATCTCTACCGACGGAGGCCAGCTTGCGAATCCCCCCTGGGAAGATGCCATGGAGCGTTACATGCAGTACTTTGCGGATAATGGGGTTCCCATGGAGCATATAGACTATATGTCAAAGGAGCTTCCGGCAAAGCTGCTTGGAATCTGAAAATGTGGTAGCTTTGAGAAAAAAGGCAGCAGAAAAGAGAAGATTGGTATGGAAGAGAAAAATATGTTAAACTATATAGGAACCTTGTACAGCGGAGAGCCGACGGTGCTGTTCATTCCAGGTGCTATGACAACCCCACATGTATTTGACGGACTTGCCAATTACCTGCCTTGTCAGTCGGCTATTATTGACTGGAATCATTCCAGCGGCCCATGGACGGTTGAGGCAGTTGGGAAGAAAGTGCTAAGTCTTATCGGCCAGCTGCATCTGGGACCAGTGGTGCTGGCAGGGTATTCCTGGGGTGGTGTTGTAAGCATTGCCGCAGCAATCGATGATAAGGAACAGAGAATCGCAGGACTTATGATTGCAGATACCGGAGCATGTGCGGTGGGACATGGTGACCCGACCTTTCCGGCCAGACTGGAAAAAAGCTGGCCGGACCGGGATCTGTTTTGGACATTCAGTAAAAGGTGTTTTGCGCGTCCTGTTACCAGGGGGCTTTACCAGCAGCTGGAGGCTTATGCCATGACTTTGAAGAAAGATACAGTATGTCAGGCGGCTTATTCGGTGCGGGAAAGTGATTTCCGGAACCAGCTGGGCCAGATCACATGTCCGGTACAGATCCTTCATGGTCTCAGAGACCAGAGCCGGTCTATGGAGCACGCCCAACTGTTAGCTGAAAAGATACAGAATTCCGAACTGTTCTGGCTGGACTGTGGGCATACCCCCATGGTGGAGGTTCATGAAGAATATTTGCAAAAGCTACTGTATTTTATACATAAAATACAGTTGGTAGAGGATATTCAGGCCTGGGATGTGCTTGGAGCCGGAGAACTGGTATAGCTGGTACAGTTTGGGGCAGGGATGTGTCTGGAGATTTGCAGAGAGTTAGCCGCCATAAGGTGTCAAGGGCCGTTTTAATGCTGAATGAGGAGGCGAAAACTATGGAGATGAAGGAATTCCGTACACTACTGGAGATTGAAAAGGTAGGTAGTATTTCTCTCGCCGCCAAATCATTGTATATATCCCAGCCCGGACTGAGCCAGTTCCTCCATAGCTATGAACGGGAGATAGGATTCGTCATTTTTGAACGGGTTCCCCAGGGCGTACGCCCAACCGTCAAGGGCCGGGATTATCTGGCACTGATTCGTTCTCTTGTGGAGCAATATGATACCGGATTGGCAGAGCTGAAGGGGGGCCGACAGAGGGGAATCCGTTTTGGTATTGGAGATCAGAGAGGAGCATTGCTTATCCCTGTGATTATGTCCAGACTGAACGGTCTGTATCCGGAATTCCGGCTGGAGATCAATGATACCATTAGTTCGAGAGACAGACTGCTGGCAGCATTGAAGGATGATATTGTAGACGCGGCATGTACAACAATTATTAATGAAGATTACCGGACCGTAGATGGGATCTGGATTTATCCGCTGGTAAGGGAAGAAATCATGCTTTTGATACCCAGGAATCATGATATCATGGACAAGCTTCAGATCAATGCAGATGGGCTGTACTGGATAGAGCCGAAGGAATTGTGCAATCAGACATATATATTGTGCGATCATAAACGTGAGATTCGAAAAATGAGTGATCAGATATTCTGGAATTTAAATATCACAAATGTGAATATTTTGCAAAGCAGCACCAGCCTGTTTACTGTGATTAACTCCTGCCAGAATTGTAATGCCTTGACCTTTTCTCCATGGGAGTATGTTTGTGACCGTACAGACTGTGTGAAAGCTTCTCTGGGAAAAGAAGGCGTTTTCTGGACCCATATCCTGATGGCACGTCTGAGTGTGTTTCAGGCAGATGAGCTGGAACTGTTGAAACGGATCCTCCGGGAGAGTCTGATTACAGATATGAAGAATCGTCATGTGTCTGTAATTGAGTGAGACTGTATATATTCTGTATTTTTTTGAAAGGGCTGTGGGAAAATAATATTTGTTTTCCCACGTTTTTTTGCCCCGTAAACTGTTACTAAACTATCAGAATTCTGAAATAGAAATTTCACATAATCTTCATACAAACCAGGATAATCTGTGCTATAATGGGAACACTTGTCAAACTGGAGATATATAGACAGTCAGAATGCGTTGGAACATGCTTGCAGCGGTTCAGGAGGGATCTGAACGGTTACAGATGACTTTGTGAGCCATTAGTTCCGCCGGGAAGGAATGGGGCGCTGGTGCAAGACTTTTTAACATATTCTGTTGGAAGGAGTATGAAGATGAGTTATAGAAACTGGATATTGCCGCTGGCATTGGCAGGGCTTTGTATTGCGGTGCCGGTGGCATATAGGATAGAGACGGACGCGGCTTCTGGTTATACCTTCGCGGCCCGGGTCTATGGCCCGGGCGTGGACAATCTCTCGGCCAGCGATCCATATGCCCGCTATCAGTGGGGCTTGAGAAATGACGGGGAGCTCCAGTACCTGGAGGTAGTCAATAAGTTCCGGGACAGCAATCCCAGTCTGGCCAGCCGTATCGACATAGCCAATAAGCTGGGGATTCCCGCGCCGGTGGCAGGGCCGGATGCCTATGAGGTGGAAACCACAGATTCTGTGGAAGGCATTGACATCAATATCCGTCCTGCCTGGGATCTGTATGACAGCAGTACACAGGAGCACCGTCCGGTGATCGTGGCGGTGCTGGATACAGGGATTGACATCACCCACCCGGAGCTTAAGGACGCAATCTGGGTGAATGAAGATGAGATCCCGGAGGATGGTATTGACAACGACGGCAACGGCTATGTGGATGATGTGTCTGGCTGGAACTTCTTTGATAATACCAACAAGATATCCGCAGGAAGAGATGCGGATCACGGTACCCATGCGGCCGGTACTATCGCGGCCCTGCGAAAAGGGCTGGGAATAGCTGGAATCGCTGACCAGAAGTATGTTAAGATCATGCCGGTGCAGGTGCTGGGAACCACCTTCGGAATCGGGGAAGAGGGCGCCGTGATCGAGGCGATCCGGTATGCAGAGGCTAATGGGGCTACCATCTGCAACCTGAGCTTCGGCACGGAGGTATATTACCCCAATCTGGAGCAGGTAATGCGGGAATCGAAAATGCTGTTTGTAGTCTCCGCGGGCAATGGCGACGCAGAGGGTAATGGGGTGAATATTGATGAGGGGAAGCTGATGGACTATCCCGCTTCCTTTCATCTGCCCAATGTGATCTCCGTGGCCAACCTGATGTTTGACGGAAATCTGGCCAAGAGCTCCAACTATGGGGCAGGATCCGTGGATATCGCGGCTCCGGGAACCTATATCGTCAGCACTATCTCCCATGGGGGCTATGGCTTTATGACCGGAACCTCCATGTCCGCGCCTATGGTGACCGGAGTGGCGGCTATGCTGTATTCTTACCGTAAGGATTTGACTCTCCAGGATGTGAAACGGATCATCCTGGCATCGGTCAGGAAGCTGGAGGGAATGGAAGGGAAGCTGTCCAGCGGCGGAATACTGGACGCATATGGAGCCTTAACTTATGGATTGGAATGAAAAATGTACGCCTGATCAGAAAGGGATTTCCAGGAAATCCCTTTCTGATCAGGCGTATCTTGTGTTCTGGTAAAAGAACGTAACAGTTCAGGGGGTATCTGAACTGTTACAAAAGAACTGCAATCAGGCGTCATCGTTTCCTTTTCTGAAGCCGTTCTGCCCTTTCGGCCATGAGCCGGTCAAATTCTTCCTGGTCTCCATCCTGCATGAGCCGCTGGCGGCGGCGCTCCCGGCGGCGTGCCAGGGCCTCGGCCTCTTTCTTCCGGCGGTGGGAGATAAAGGCAACCAGGACTCCGTTGATGCCTACCAGAAGAACCACTGAAGCGGCGATCAGGGCAGCGCCGGAAGGAAGGGAGGGAAGACTGGGAAGCTTCAGTTCTGGCAGCTTGAGGTTCGCCAGAAAACCGCCGCCATCGCTGTCTTCCGGGGAGGCTGTACTTTCTGAGGGGGCTGGCGTCTCATCTCCGGCGCTGGTTTCTATCTCCGGCTCCGGCGGCTGTCCAAAGCCTTCCGGCGGATCCTTCACCAGAAGGAAGGCACTGCCCACATTCCGGTCATTGTAGCTGTAGGACAGCAGGGCCACCGCATCGGGGGGATGATCGTCTGGAAGCTCTTCCAGAGTCAGCGTGGCATCTGCCAGGGATGCGTTTTTGGGAAGGGTCACTACCCGCCCGGTCTCGATCATCAGCTGGGAGGGCTGGAAGGTGTATTCTCCAAAGGTCATGGGAGTGTCGCCAGTGACATAGCTCTGTTCCTGGTCTGCGATATTGATATTCTGGAAACTGTTGAAGCCGAATTCCAGAAGTGTCTTTGTGTCCTGGAAATAGCTCTCATAGGAGCCTTTCAGGATGACACAGATCAGATGTCTTCCCTCCTTCTCCGCGTAGGTTACCAGGGTATTGCCCGCTTTCAGAAGATAGCCGGTCTTGCCTGCCACCGCGTAAGGATAATAATTGACACTGTTGGGATCAGTGACATAAAGGAAACGGTGCTCATGGCGAAGGGAGCGGCCGTCCGGATTGTTGGCAGTGGGAGCGGTCCGGTAGTTGACCGTGGAGCTGATCCGCAGCAGGTCTTCGTTGGCAAAGGCAGCACGGGCGATCAGACTCATGTCATAAGCCGACACGTACTGTGTATCCCCATTGAGGCCCGAAGGATTGTCAAAATGGGTATTCGTGCAGCCAAGCTCCGCCACTTTCTGGTTCATCAGCTCCACAA
The DNA here is from genome assembly GCA_910577655.1 of uncultured Lachnospiraceae bacterium. Taxonomy (GTDB): domain Bacteria; phylum Bacillota; class Clostridia; order Lachnospirales; family Lachnospiraceae; genus Brotaphodocola. Next base: position 8,831 of record CAJTOW010000067.1, read on the forward strand.
AGTCTGACATACTGCCGGCTGCGTGTTCTGCCAGGGCATTGGCCACCTGGTTCGCAGATACCAGGATCAGGGCATGGAGGGCATCCTCCACAGTCATGGTATCACCTGCCACCAGATACATCTTGTCTCCGCTGTCTGGCTCTACATTGGCCAGGGCTTCCTCGGAAATCGTGATGGTCTCATCCAGCTGGCAGTGTTCCAGCACCACAAGAGCTGTCAGAAGCTTGGTGATACTGGCAGGCGGGGAACTCACATGGATCTTCTGGCCGAACAGCACCGCGCCGGAATCCGCATCTATGACGATACCGGCCTCTGCCTGGATCCCCGTGTCGGCAGGCCAGTCCGGCTGCCCATGGGCGGTCATGGTAAAAAGCTGGCATACCGCAAGGCAGCAGCATAAGAAACGTCTTATCTTTTGATTCAAGGGATAGATCCTCCTATTGTATAAATGCTGCATATCTTAATACTTTCATAATACAGTATGTGTAGGAAAAAATCAAGCTTTATGAAGGTTTTTAGCGAATTTTTGATAACAATCTGCCCGTGAACAGCCTACCATACAAAATGCTGAAACGTGCCTTCAAATTTTTAAAAAAATTGGTTACATTATGGATTGATATTTTTTTAACAAGTGGTAAAATAAGAATCATGAAAGCGTTAAAAAAATAACGAAAAAATAGCAACAAGTCAACATTGCAGGCATCTGGCAGTTCCGGATATCTGTCCGGTCAGCCAGATACAAAATAAGTAACTATTCATCTGGCACGTAACCCGTCAACCCGGCAAACCTATATTTCTATTGGAGGAAAAGAGCAGAATGGTTAAGAATGTCGAAAACACCACCCCAGAACTGATTGACAGCGTAGAAGCCCTGACAAAGAAGATGAAGGCAATGCGCAAGGCCCAGGAAAAGTTCGCTACCTATACCCAGGAGCAGGTAGATAAGATCTTTTATGAGGCAGCAAAGGCAGCAAACCAGCAGAGGATCCCGCTGGCCAAGATGGCTGTGGCAGAAACCGGAATGGGCGTAGTAGAAGACAAGGTTATCAAGAACAACTACGCAGCCGAGTACATTTACAACGCTTACAAAAATACTAAGACCTGCGGTGTGATCGAGGAAGATGCTGCTTACGGTATTAAGAAGGTGGCAGAGCCGATCGGTCTGATTGCAGCAGTCATTCCTACGACCAATCCCACTTCTACTGCTATCTTTAAGACCCTGATCGCATTAAAGACCCGTAATGCCATCATTATTTCCCCTCATCCCAGGGCTAAAAACTGTACCATCGAAGCTGCCCGGATCGTGCTGGATGCAGCAGTGAAGGCAGGCGCACCGGAAGGTATTATCGGATGGATCGACGTGCCGTCCTTAGAGCTGACCCAGGAGGTTATGCGTGACGCAGACACCATTCTGGCGACCGGCGGCCCCGGCATGGTAACCGCTGCTTATTCCTCAGGCAAGCCGGCCCTGGGCGTGGGCGCAGGTAATACGCCGGTAATCATTGATGATACGGCGGACATTAAGATGGCAGTCAACTCTATCATCCACTCCAAGACCTTTGATAATGGTATGATCTGTGCGTCTGAACAGTCCGTGACTGTGCTGGAGCCGGTTTATGCTGAGGTTAAGAAGGAATTTGAATACCGCGGCTGCTATTTCCTGAAGGGTGACGAGATTGATAAGGTCCGCAAGACTATTCTGATCAACGGCGGTCTTAATGCCAAGATCGTAGGACAGAGTGCCCATAAGATCGCATCCATGGCAGGCGTAGAGGTTCCGGAGGATACCAAGATCCTGATCGGTGAGGTGGAGTCCGTGAAGATCTCCGAGGAATTTGCCCATGAGAAGCTTTCTCCGGTACTGGCTATGTACAAGGCAAAGGATTTCGACGAAGCCCTGACCAAGGCAGAGCAGCTGGTAAGGGACGGTGGCTATGGACATACGGCCTCCCTCTACATCAACACCAATGAGAAGGAGAAGATGGCGAAGCATGCGGCAGCCATGAAGACCTGCCGGATCGTGGTCAACACTCCATCCTCCCACGGCGGAATCGGTGATCTCTACAACTTTAAGCTCCTTCCCTCCCTGACACTGGGATGCGGCTCCTGGGGCGGCAACTCCGTTTCCGAAAATGTAGGTGTCAAGCATCTGCTGAATATCAAGACTGTGGCTGAGAGGAGAGAGAATATGCTGTGGTTCCGCACACCTGAGAAGGTATACTTCAAGAAAGGCTGTATGCCGGTAGCACTTAGCGAGCTGAAGGATGTAATGGGCAAGAAGAGAGCCTTTATCGTAACCGACTCCTTCTTATATATGAACGGATATACCAAACCGATCACCGACAAGCTGGACGAGATGGGCATTGTGTACCAGTGCTTCTCCAATGTACAGCCGGATCCGACTCTGGCCAATGCCCAGGAGGGTGCCAGAGCTATGACGGCATTCCAGCCGGATGTGATCATCGCACTGGGCGGCGGTTCCGCTATGGATGCAGGCAAGATCATGTGGGTAATGTATGAGCATCCGGAGGTAGATTTCCAGGATATGGCCATGCGGTTCATTGATATCCGGAAACGTGTATACACCTTCCCGAAGATGGGCGAAAAGGCCTACTTTGTAGCCATCCCCACCTCTTCAGGTACCGGTTCCGAGGTGACTCCTTTTGCTGTTATTACTGACCAGGATACTGGTGTCAAGTATCCCCTGGCTGATTACCAGCTGCTGCCCAACATGGCTATCGTGGATACAGACAACATGATGAGCCAGCCCAAGGGCCTGACCAGCGCCTCTGGCGTGGATGTGCTGACCCATGCCCTGGAAGCTTATGCATCTGTTATGGCAACTGATTATACGGATGGTCTGGCATTAAAGGCAATGAAAAATGTTTTCGAATACCTGCCCACGTGCTATAATGAGGGAAGCAACGTAGATGCCCGTCAGAAGATGGCCGATGCATCCTGCATGGCTGGTATGGCATTTGCCAATGCATTCCTGGGTGTCTGCCACTCTATGGCACACAAGCTGGGTGCATTCCATCACATTCCCCACGGCATTGCCAATGCCCTGCTGATCTCCCTGGTTGTGGAGTTCAATGCTGCCGAGTGCCCGAGAAAGATGGGAACCTTCTCACAGTACCAGTATCCCCATACCCGCGCAAGATATGCAGAGTGCGCAAGGTTCGTGGGTATCCAGGCAAAGGACGATGAGGAAGCAGTGAAGAAGCTGATCGAGAAGATCGAGGAGCTGAAAGCAGCCGTAGGCGTGAAGAAGACCATTGCAGAGTATGGTGTGGATGAGCAGTACTTCCTTGACAATCTGGATGCTATGGTGGAGCAGGCATTTGATGACCAGTGCACCGGAGCGAATCCCCGGTATCCGCTGATGAGCGAGATCAAGGATATGTATCTGAGAGCCTACTATGGAAAGTAAAAGCAACTTTCCATAGTCGATAGACGGCGCAAGGACGGGCGCCTTTTCCCAGACCCAGAAGCATGGTTCTGGGAAGAGCCTACTATGGAAAGTAAAATCGACTTTCCATAGTCGAAAGCCGGCGCAGGGGCGGGCGCCTTTTCCCAGACCCAGAAGCATGGTTCTGGGAAGAGCTTACTATGGAAAGTAAAATCGGCTTTCCATAGTCGGACGAAAGGCATAGGAAACAAGATATAGCTGCTCCGGGGCAGAACCGGGAGCAGCATCACGGGGAATCAGAAGGGAGAAGAAGAATGAATAATATGTTAGCAGAACGCGCACACAAGCAGATCTATCGTGACGGCGATAAAGTAGTGAAGGTATTTGACACAAACTATCCCAAGGCCGATGTGCTCAATGAGGCACTGAACCAGGCCCGCGTGGAGGAGACGGGACTTCCCATCCCCCATGTACGGGGCGTGGATGTCATGGAAGACGGCAAGTGGTCCATCACCTACGATTATATTGAGGGCAGGACCCTGGAGGAGATCATGGCTGAGGATCCGGCCAATCTGGCAAAATACATGAAGGAATTTGTAGCCTTACAGCTGGAGGTTCACAGCAAGCGCTGTCCCAAGCTCAACAAGCTGAAAGACAAGTGGAACGATAAGATCTCCGCTACCAAGGCCATCGGGGCCACCACCCGCTATGAGCTGCACACCCGCTTGAGCAGCATGCCCAAGCACAACAAGGTACTTCACGGTGACTTCAACCCCAGCAATATCATCGTGGCTCCCAACGGAAAGTATTACCTTCTTGACTGGTCCCACGCAACCCAGGGCAATGCATCTGCAGATGCGGCAACCACCTATCTGCTGTTTGCCTTAAAGGACCAGAAGATGGCAGACCTCTACCTGGAGACCTTCTGCGAGATGAGCGATACTGCCCAGCAGTATGTCCAGAGATGGATTCCCATTACTGCAGCCTCCCGTCTGGGCAAAGGAATCCCGGAGGAGAAGGAGCTGCTGGAGAAGTGGCTGGATGTAGTGGAGTATGAGTAAGCGGTAAGATGTATGATTTTGGAAAATAGAGAGAACTGCAGCAGTGACCTTTATAGAAAGTAAGGATGGCTGCCAGGAATCAGAAAAGCTCCCTGACATGGATTTTCGTGTCAGGGAGCTTTTCTGGTAATGTAGGATCATTTTTTACCGACAGCAGAAGACGATAGTGTGTCCAGGTCAATTGCGAACGCAGTGCGTTCGTATTTGGAAACATCACATAAAACTTCTTCATTTGCTGCAGTGTCCGCACAGAAAAACCTTTGCCAAAGTCCTTGGTCAAACGGCTGGACATTCCTGAAGCATAGATTTCCCATACTCAGCCCGCTGCGGGGTCTTTGACTGAACTGTTACGGATAAAATAGAGAAGGGCTGGCCCTCCGGCAGATAAAAACATTACCCCATCCGGACCATGCACCCTTTCTTCCAGCAGGCAATGCCATATTTGAGGATTGTGGTCATCCCATCCTGGCGCAGCCGCGATTCGTAGCCCAGGTCTTCGATCTGCCGGAGTGCTTTTTCGCATCCGGTCTCCAGATTCTGACTGTCCGGATATTTGACTTCAATGACGATGCCGGTCTGTCCGTCTTCAGTTTCCACCAGAATATCACTGAAACCATCTCCGGATTCCGCATTGGAATCAATATCCCAGTCCTCCCGGTGGCTTAAAAGGCCTAATAGGATACCATGATAAAAGTTTTCTTTTTTCTCTTTCCGTACACTGGTATCCCGGATGCTGATGGTTTTTTGAAGATAATCCCCCAGATACTGTTCAATCATGGCGGCATCGCCTCTGGTGAATGCCTCACAAAATGCATCCAGCTTTGGTGTATCCTTCCGGGCCTCCGTCTGGAACCACTCCAGAATCTGGCTGATGAAGATCTGCCGGATCTCCCGGTTGGGGATCGCCAGAGTATAGACATCCCCATCGGATTCGCCCCGCTGGGTAAGGTATCCTGTGGTGAAAAGCACGCTCCAGAGATTGTCAATATTTTTGTACAGATCCTTATAGGTCAGCTCCTGACAGATTTTTTTGGAAATGCTTTCGCCCTCAACCAGCCGTTCAAGCTCCCGTCTGGTTCTGGGGCCTGCCATCCGGAGAAACCTCCGGATGATATCATTTCCGCTGGTGTTAATCCAGAACGCCCTGGGAAGCGCCTCGGGTTCAAAGCGCAGCAGATTCACATAGTTGATCACATCCCAGGGACAGTATACATCGGCATTTCCGAAACGGTAGCCGTCATACCATTCCTTCATCAGGTCATATTTGTCTGTGAGTCCATAGTAATCCAGCATGGACCGGACATCCTGGTCCAGAAAGCCAAAATATTCATTATAACGGACATCTGTAATGGAAAAAACACTAAAATTGTTCAGGCCGGTGAAAATACTCTCCTTGGCGATCCGCAGACAGCCAGTCAGTACCGCGAAATACACATTGTCATTGGTTTTCAGCACCTGACTCAGGAGACCACGGATCAGGTCGGTCATTTCATCGTAGTAACCTGACTGCTGGGCCTTGCTTAAGGGTACGTCGTACTCGTCAATCAGAATAATGACCTGCTGTCCAAAGTGTTTTTTAAGCAGCCGTGACAAGGTGAGAAGGCTGCCTTTGATTGCGGCATCGGATATGATTTCTCCCACAAATGCCTGACTGCTGATCCGGGCCAGGTTCTGGTATTGTCTCTTTTCGTTGTTGGAAAGCTGGCTGCTGTCAGAAAGAAAGGGAAAACGCATGGCCTCATTTCCGATGGTGGAACAGAGCATTGTGCGTGCCTCCTGAAACTCCCGGGCTTCGATATCTTTCAGGGTGATGGAGATCACCGGGAAGCGTCCCATATATTTTTCGCAAAGGGCTGTCTCCCGGGATATGTTCAATCCATCAAAAATACCGCTGTCACATCCATATTCGAAAAAAGTTTTCAGCATGTTCATGTTCAGGGATTTCCCGAACCTTCTGGGGCGGGTAAAAAGATTTACCTTGCTCCAGTTATTCAGCAGATCGGTGATCAGACCGGTTTTATCTACATAATAAAATCCTTCCTTGCGGATTGTTTCGAAATGCTCAATACCAATGGGCATTTTTTTGATTTTTTCCATAACTGCACACTCCTTTCACTAAATCAGCTGCGCTGAACCGGATTATATCGGGGTATCTCCATTGTCAAAATGATTGGCAGCTTCTCAAATCCGGTCTGGCATCTTCCCGTAACAGATCGGAGGTATCTGAACTGTTGCTTCTTCCCCTCTGTCGTGTTCCGGTCTGCAAAAAAGGTGAAATTGTGTCTGCTGTTAATGTTACAGATGCCCACGGAACAAGTTACTTATTAATATCATATCCATAATTCTGAAAAAAGTAAAGAAAAAGCTGTTGGCCGGGGGATGCGCTGAACCAGTAGCCTGAAACTATAAGCCAGCCGTCGTTTCACTGGACGGAGATTCTGCGTGCCTGCGGTAATTGCCTGGTGACTGTCCGAATTCCTGCTTAAAGAGCCGGGAAAATGCAAGGGCATCCTCAAATCCAAGGGATTCCGCAACAACACCTACAGGCAGCCGTGTGGAACGAAGCAGTGCAGATGCTTTTTTCATTTTAAGATCCGTCAGATATTGCTTGGGTGCGACGCCAAAGCGTTCCCGGAAAATACGGGTCATATAGTGGGGATGATATCCCAGATGGGCAGCTACGTCCTTCAGCTTTAGCTTTTTAGGGTAATTCATGTCAAGATAGAACCGGATCTCATCGGCGGCATACCTCTGCCCCCAGTCCTGCTCACGAAAATCAATATCCCCGAACAAAAATGACAGGATCTGCAGCAGGATACTATTGGCGGCAAGAAAGCTGCTGGTGTTATCTCCCTGAAGGTTAAGAATCTTAAAAATCGCAGTCTGGTATTTTTCCACCGGCAGGCTGTGGATCACATAGCCTTCTGCAGCCGTCATAATACGAAGCATATATGTCTGGGACTGGATCCCGAGGAAATTGATCCATGCATAAACCCAGGGGTCATCCTGGGAAGCCTCATAGTAGGAAACAGACCCGGCAGGGATTAAAAAAGCGTCTCCGGCGGAAATATCAAAAATATGTTCATTCATATGGAGCCTTCCGCTTCCGGAAAGTACAAAATGGATCAGCTGATAGGGACGCACACGGGGCCCATAGTTTTGTCCGGGGCGGCATTCCTCATAGCCTGCACTGTAAAGGGCAAGATCAGAATTGGATTTATAGAGCAGAGAATGATGATTTTCCTTGTATTCCTTCATAATAGAACACACCTCCTGTGTAAGTATAGCACATAAGGTGTGTTTTTTCCATATTTAGTTTTGAAAATGACATGGAAAAAAGGAGCGGATTATAGTTTCATTATAAGCAGAGGAAGACAACAGACAGATAGCGGGAGGAGGAAGCATGTGTGAAGATTGATAAGAGACAAAGCTATCATCTTGAGCCGCCCCAGGGCCTGATGAACGATCCCAATGGCCTGGTCTGGTTCCGCGGCAGATATTATGTATTTTTCCAGTGGAACCGTTTCAAAAAGGATCATTCCCACAAGGAATGGGGATTCTTCACATCAAAGGATCTGGTAAACTGGGAATTTCACGGCGGCGCGCTGCAGCCCGGGGAACCCTTTGACCAGTCCGGTGTGCATTCCGGCAGCGCACTGGTTATCGATGGGCAATTATGTGTGTTTTATACCGGAAGTGACAAGAGCAGCGGTCACCGCAGGAGCAGCCAGTGTCTGGCAGTCAGTTCAGACGGGCAGCATTTCAGGAAGAAAGGGATCATCATGGAAACTCCGCCTGGTTTCACGGAGCACTTCCGTGATCCGAAAGTTTTCCAGGCTTCGGAAAACCGTTATTTCATGGTAGTCGGCGCGCAGAGGAAGAATGGGAAGGGCGCAGTCGCCCTGTGCCGCTCAGAAGATGGCATACACTGGCGTTACTCCCACATGCTGGCGGCGGCAGAGGACTATGAAATGGTGGAATGTCCGGATCTGTTTTGTCTGGACGGTCAGGATATCCTGCTCTACTGTCTCCAGAAGCGGGACAATGCCCATGACCAGGTGGTTTCCGCCCATTCATTCTACCGGATGACCTCCTTTGATCCGGAGACAGGGACAATCCCGGACAAGGATCTGGGGCAGGGCTGTCAGATGTTTGACAGCGGGTTTGACTTTTTTGCGCCCCAGACCTTTGAAGCGCCTGACGGACGCCGCATTCTGTTTGCCTGGATGTCACGGATGGATGACGACCAGGAGCGGGTCTTTGCCGAGGAAGAACCGGGTATCCATTGTCTGACCCTTCCGCGGGAGCTGGCGGTGAGAAACGGAAGGCTCTGCCAGCAGCCGGTCCGGGAGCTGAGCCGGATGCTGGGGGAGGAGATCCGGATTATCTGCGACGGACAGGGACAGTATACTGCGGAGGCAGACACACGGACCTGCCGCCTGTTATTCCGGGCCGCGGATTGTCCCCCAGGGCTGCATTTTGAACTGGGGGAGGCTTCATTACACTGGGACGGAGAGCAGTTTGTCTTTGTCCGGCAGAACTGGGCAGGCAGTGAGGAAATCCGCACATGCTCCCCTGGACGGCTGGACAGCATCGAAATCTGGTCAGATGTATCCAGTCTTGAGATTTTCATAAATGGTGGGGAAGAAACAATGTCCGCCCGTGTCTTTCCCCAGACAAAAGGGCTGAGTATCAGAATAACCGGTGCACCGGAGCGCACAGAGCTTACGGTCCGGAGGATCATGGCAAGCCGGATATTCCATACCAGTCTGACGGGGTATGGGATTTGCAACACACTTTCTTATCCGATTTGCCGCCCGTCCGAAACAGCCAAAAACAAAAATATCAAATTGGGAGGATAAGCAAATGACAGAAAAAGAATTAGCCATTAAAATCGTCGAACTGACCGGCGGCACGGAGAATATTTCCATAGTCCGTCATTGTGCGACCCGTCTGCGTATCATCGTGACCGACAAGGAGAAGATCGACTCAAAGGCCATAGAGGATCTGGATAAGGTCAAGGGCTCCTTCTTTAACTCGGGCCAGTACCAGATTATTCTGGGAACCGGACTGGTCAACCGTGTTTATGATGAGGTGGTCAAAATCACCGGAGACCCGGATTCCGGCGCCAAAGGGGAAAAGGAAGCCGCTCCTGTTTACGGCAACAGGCTTCAGCGGGCGATCCGCATGTTTTCAGACGTATTTGTTCCGGTCATCCCGGTGCTGGTGGCCACCGGTCTCTTCATGGGCCTGCGGGGGCTGCTGACCCAGGAAGTGGTACTGAATCTGCTGGGCATGACCCCTGCCGACATACCCCGGGGGCTGCTCATATTTACCCAGGTTCTGACTGACACGGCCTTTGCTTTCCTGCCTGCCCTGGTCTGCTGGTCCACGTTCCGCAACTTTGGGGGAAGCCCGGTTATCGGCATTGTCCTTGGTCTGATGCTGGTCAGTCCCAGCCTGCCAAGCGCCTATGATGTGGGCTCCGGCGCGGCAGAGCCCCTGGTATTCTTTGGATTTCTCAGTGTGTCAGGCTACCAGGGTTCGGTTCTTCCTGCATTTGTGACAGGTATTCTCACCTCGAAATTTGAGAAGTGGCTCCGCCGCCATGTGCCGGATGCCGTGGATCTGATCGTTACCCCCTTTGTCACTCTGCTGGTAGGTTCCGTGCTGGCAATGTTTGTCATAGGGCCGGTGCTTCATATGGTGGAAAGCGGCGTGCTGGTGCTGGTCGAAAATCTGCTGTTCCTTCCCCTTGGAATCGGCGGCCTGCTTTACGGCTGTTTCGGACAGCTGCTGGGAATTTTCGGTATCCACCATATTCTGAATTTCCTTGAGATCAGCATGCTGGCCCAGGATGGCTGGAATTACCTGAATCCCATCGGTACCTGTGGCAATGTGGCCCAGGCCGGCGCGGTTCTGGCAGTTGCCCTGAAGGCTCATTCCCAGAAGACAAAGCAGATTGCCTACCCGTCAGTCCTGTCTGCGCTGCTGGGAATCACAGAACCTGCTGTGTTCGGTGTAAATCTCCGTTTTGTCAGGCCGTTTATCATGGCAATGATCGGCGGCGGTGTGGGCGGCTTCCTGGCTTCGCTGCTGAACCTGCGGGCTACGGGAATGGCAATTACCGGGATACCGGGAACGCTCCTGTATCTTAACGAACAGCTTCCGCTGTATATCCTTGTCAATATTATTGCCTTTATCGTTGCATTTGTCCTGACCTGGTTTGTGGGCTTTAACAAGAATGTGGAGGAACGTGCGTGAATATCTACATAGATGAAGCGGGGCAGAGCGCCAGACTGGACAGCGGTACGGTCAGCTATGTGCTGGAGGTGGTGGACGGGAAATATCTCGTCCACCGGTATTTTGGCCCAAGTCTCCGGCGCTGGCACGGCTGCGGGACGCCGGTTTATTATAAGCGGGCATACAGTACTGCCCATGACTGTTCTGTCCCAAATGTCTCCTTTGACGATTTTCCCTTTGAGTATCCTGCCCGGGGGCGGGGGGATTTCCGTATTCCGTCCCTTCAGGTGCAGAGGCAGGACGGCATAAGCGTTGTGGAGCCATTATTTAAGAGCTGGCGGGTACTGGAGGGCAAGCCGGGGATCCCCGGTCTGCCCTCTGTCTTTCAGGGAGATACAGATGCCGCTACCCTGGAGGTCATCTGCGAGGATAAACAGGCAGGCCTGCGTGTATATATGTATTACTCTGTTTTTGAAGGCATGAATATGGTGGCCCGTCACCAGTGTTTTGAAAATACCGGAACCCAGACCCTGGTTCTTGAAAATGTACAAAGCGCATCCCTGGAGCTTCCTGCACGTTCTTATGAATTCCTGTCACTGTATGGGACGCATGCAAAGGAAGCGAACCGCAGCCGTTTTGCCCTCCATTCCGGTATCCAGAAGATCGAGAGTGTACGCGGCAGCAGCAGTCCCCAGCACCAGCCGTTTTTTGCGCTGCTTTCACCTGGCACGACCGAGACATCCGGCGAAGTGTACGCCATGCATCTGGTCTACAGCGGCAATTTTCTGGCCCAGGCGGAAGTCGATTCCTTTGGAAATGTGCGGGCCCAGATCGGTATTCATCCGGAGGGATTTGCCTGGAGGCTGGAACCCGGCGGGCATTTTGCAACCCCGGAGGCCATATTGAATTACGGGGGCAGCGGGCTGAACAGTATGAGCCACGGCTTTCACCGTTTGTACCGGGAGCATCTGATGCCGCGGCATTTTGCAGAGACAATGCGTCCTGTTCTGCTTAATTCGTGGGAGTCCATGTACTATGACGTCAGTATGGATAAGATTGAGACCCAGGCAGCGCTGGCAGCCCGGGCGGGGATGGAATTGTTCGTGCTGGATGACGGCTGGTTCCGCGCGGATAACAGCAGCAGTTCTTCTATGGGAGACTGGCAGTGCAACCTGGAAAAGCTTCCTGGCGGGATCCGGCGGGCAGCCGGTATTGTCCACGGAAAGGGACTGAAATTTGGCTTGTGGTTTGAGCCGGAGGCGGTCTGTAAGAACAGTCTTCTGTACCGGAAGCACCCGGAATGGGTGCTGCATATTCCGGGGTATGAGCCGGTGGAAGGGCGTCATGAGTACCTGCTTGACCTGGGGCGCCAGGAGGTGCAGGACTACCTTGTGGGTGTGCTGGATTCTTACCTGGGCAGCGGTGATGTGGACTACATCAAATGGGACATGAACCGCCCCCTGACCGACGTCTGCTCCCTGGCTCTGGGGCCGGAACAAAAAGGGGAGACTGCCCACCGGTATATCCTTGGGCTTTATGAAGTGCTTCACCGTGTGACCTCTGCATATCCGGGGGTGCTGATTGAAGGCTGTTCCAGCGGCGGGGCGCGTTTTGATCCGGGGATGCTTTATTATGTGGCACAGAACTGGGCCAGTGACAATACGGATGCATTTGACCGGACGGTAATTCAGGATGGATTCAGTCTTTTGTATCCCCCTGTGGCCATAGGCGCCCATGTCAGTATCACGCCAAATCATCAGACCGGAAGATATACACCCCTTGATACCAGGTACCAGATTGCGCGTCTGTTCAATCTGGGGTATGAACTGGATCTGACAAAATGCAGTGAAGAGGAGCTGGAAATGATCGCAGGCCAGATTGCGGAGCATAAGGGGGAAAGAGCATGGATGCAGGGGGGAATCTTCTCCCGGCAGGAGGCCCCGAACCGGAATTATATGGTATGGTCCGTCATGGGGCCTGACCGCAGCCAATGCCAGGTTATGGTCTTCCAGAAATTCTATGACCCTTTATGCTGCCACGGCCGCTTCAGGATACAGTACCTGGATCCTGATACCAGTTATCTGGAAACGGGAAGCGGACAAATATATGGCGGTGACGAATTGATGCAGATTGGTTTTACGGTGCCGCTGGTGAAGGAGGATTTCCATGCGTTTACATTCCATTTCCGGCGGCTGGACACAGAGAAGATGCCCCCCGTGAACAGTAACCAGTTTAGATCTGGTATATTAAAAAGAGGGTTGAATCCCCCTCCCGATTGTGTTATATTTTAGGCATAAGGAAAATAACCGCCCACAAAGTGGTTAGCCTCCCGGATAAGCGATAAACCTACCTCGACCGGCCAGGTACAAGGTAGGTTTATTTATTTTGGCTTGTTGTTACTGTTTATGTGGGGCTGTTCCAGAGCTGGCATCTGCCGGCCGGAGAGAAACATGGTTTGGGGAGAGAATACAGCCGGGACTGAGAGGATATGGGGACGATTTCGTGTGCTGTTTCGAGAATAAAGATGAGGCAGAACAGTTCTATGAGAGACTGAAACACAGAATGAAATACTTTGGACTGGAGCTGGAGGAAAGTAAGAGCAGGCTGGCCGAATTCGGCGGGCATGCAGAAGAGAAATGCAGAGCCAGGGGGAGAAAAGCCGGGAGGGAATAGGCATAATAGGGTATGTGCTGCGAAACATGCACAGAATGGAGGCGATGATGGCGAGAACCGTAGGGATTGGGATTCAGAGCTTTGAGAGAGTGGTAACCAATCATTATTTTTATGTGGACAAAACTAATTTTATAAAAGAATGGTGGGAGAGCGGAGATGATGTAACCTTGATCACCCGTCCCAGAAGATATGGTAAAACCTTGAATATGAATATGGTGGAACGTTTTTTCTCCGTTAAATATAAAGAGCAGGGACAGATATTCGAGAACCTGTCAATATGGAAGGAAGACAGATACCGCAAACTTCAGGGAACCTATCCGGTGATAGCGCTCAGCTTTGCAGATATAAAAGAAACCACCGCTTTCGGAACAAAAAAAAGAATCTGTCAGATTATAGAAGAATTATACAATCAATATGATTTTCTGCCAGACAGCGGCTGCATGAATGAAAAGGAGAAGGAAAGCTTTGGACGGATAACCGTTGACATGAATGACTATGAGGCGGCAGGGGCCTTGAAAATGCTGTCCCTTTATCTTTCGCGTTATTACAAAAAACATGTAATCCTTTTGCTGGATGAATATGATACACCATTTCAGGAGGCTTACCTGTATGGTTACTGGGATGAGCTGGTGGAGTTTGTACGCAGTTTATTTAATTCCACCTTTAAAACCAATCCTTATCTGGAACGGGCTCTCATGACAGGCATTACTAGAATCAGTACACCGAAGGCGTCCCTTGGGAAGGAGTCCCTTTTTTCCGATTTAAATAACCCGAGAATCGTCTCTGCCACAACAAACAGCTATGCAGACTCCTTTGGATTCACCTGGGAGGAAGTGGAAGAGGCCCTGAAAGAATATGGATTGGAACATTATAGGCAGGAAGTGAAGGACTGGTATGATGGCTTTCGTTTCGGAGAGAAAAAAGAAATCTATAATCCCTGGTCTTTGTTAAACTATATCAAGGAAAAGCGATTTGCCGCATACTGGGCCAATACCAGCAGTAACAGGCTGGTAAACCGGCTGATACAAAAGGGCAATAAAAATATTAAGATGGTCATGGAAGATCTTTTGAATGGAAAGTCCCTGAAGATCCGGCTGGATGAGCAGGTGGTCTTTGAACAGTTAGAGCATAGGGAAAGTGCGATCTGGAGCTTGTTGCTGGCCAGCGGATATCTGAAGGTAAAGGATCTTCATATAAATACAAAAACTGGGAAAACCACCTATGAGTTGATGCTGACAAACCGTGAGGTCCGCCTGATGTTTGAGGGAATGATAGAAGAATGGTTTTCTGAGTCTGTCCCGGCCTACAATGACTTCATCCGTGCCATGTTCTGTGATGATGTAAAACAAATGAATCTTTATATGAATGAGGTGGCATTGCAGACTTTCAGCTTTTTCGATTCGGGAAATACTCCGTCAAAAACAGAACCGGAACGCTTCTACCATGGTTTTGTACTTGGCCTTATGGTAGACTTGTCAGAACAGTATCTGATCACCTCTAACCGGGAAAGCGGATTTGGAAGATACGATGTGATGCTGGAACCGAAGAGCAGGACAGATAAGGCATTTATTCTGGAATTTAAGGTTTTTGATCCGGATCTTGATGAAAAGACATTGGAAGATACAGCACAGGCTGCATTAAGACAGATTGAAGATAAGGGATATGCGGCATCTTTGACTGGAAAAGGATTTGACTTAAAACAAATCCGGAAATATGGATTTGCTTTCCAGGGCAAGCAGGTTTTGATTCAATCGGAATATAAAAAATGTCTGGGATGAATTCCTGCGGGCTAGAGCGTGTCTGAAAATTCATTCCCGGCATCTGTGCGCCCCACTTCGCGGTACACCGTAGGCGTCCCTTGGGATATTTGGGCCAAATTCAGGTTACATAGCCCACTATGCGCC
>CAJTOW010000068.1:0-12659 GCA_910577655.1 uncultured Lachnospiraceae bacterium
AAAATTTTATTATATTGTTAAAAATCCGTATATTTTTCTTTCGCAGATTCTGATAGTCTACGAAAAAAGCAGGAACAACAAGATACTAACCTCTTGCTGTCCCTGCCTTTTTATATTGAATTTACATGGTCTGTCTTCCAAACATTTTGACATATTCCTGAGCCGTCTGCAGCGACAGATCCAGCTTCTTTTGTAATCTTTCCGGAATATCCAGCATCTCATGAAGCGATACTGCCCCATCCCATGACTTTTCGCCATAATAGGTAACCCCTCATAATAACCGGCATAAGCCGATCTGTCTTTTTCATTAAAGCTTTTCCACCCTCTCGATCACACAGCTATGACTCTTCGTTTCCTTATCATAATTGACACCGGCAAGCAGAAGATTCCCCCGGTAATCCTTCAGCGCATCCACATACTGTCTGTCCCTGATCTGGGCGATGGCACCGGCCGCGCTCTTGTCCCATTTCAGTTCCACCACAACCGCCGGTTTGTCCCCATACAGCTTCCTCGGTATAAAGCAGATATCCGCAAAGCCCTTCCCGGAAGGCAGCTCCCGGACAATGGTATAATATTCCCTTGCAAAGTAAAACGCCAGGTGGATGGTACAGCTTAACGAATTTTCGTCATTATACTGGAGAATGGAGATCTCCCTGTGGGCCTGGTCGATGCCCGCTACCACCGCCTCCCCATCCATGGCCCACAAATCTTCCAGAAGCCTCCTGGAGGATTCCACCGAACGAATCACCTCATGCCAGTCCATGGTGCTGATGGCATTGACATATTCCTGGGACACTTCCTTGTTGGGAACGGTGACAGTCTTATCCGTCCACCGGTAGCTCAGATATCCCAGATGCACCAGCAGGGTCAGTACATCGTCCTTCCCCTGAAAAGTCGTCATATCATTAGAAAATGTTCCCGTATTGATGCCGACCCGTTCCCCTGCCAGCATACGTACTACCGCATCCTTGAGACCATCAAAATTCATACGAATGTAGACTTTCAGGGCCTCGTAAGTCTCTGTCTGGTTCCAGTAGGTGTCATAGATCCCGCTGAGCATTGCGTCCACCACAGACTTGGGGCTATACATGGAGTAAGTCTTCCTGACCTCCCCTTCCATGGTCACCAGCTCATACCCGTCATACCATGCTCTGGCCTCCTCAAAGCTTCTGTGGAACTGGCGGCACAGCCCTTCCACCTCCGTTCCGGTGAACCCGAAGAACTCAGCCATCTCCCTGGGATTGGTCATGGAGTATTCGGTGAACATGTTCAGAGCAGAATGGGATCCATACTTTTTTATAGGGAGAATACCTGTCATATAGGCCAGAGCCACATACTCCTTGTCCTTCAGCCATGACCGCAGGAAATCCAGGTACTTCTTCTGGGCATCCTTGTCCTGCCGGTATTCCCGGAACAGGCAGTCCCACTCGTCAATCAGGATCACGAAGGGATGCTGTGTATGGGCATAGACATCCCGCATCACAAATACCAGATGGCTTCCATCCACATAATCCGGATATATCCGTTTCAGATCAGCAATAATTTTCGACTGCAAGAGCTGGAGCATTTCATCCATACTTCCCGTCGCACTGAGAAAATCCTGCATATTGATCTTGAGCACATCGTACTGGTTCAAATGCTCCCTATAAGACTCCGACTGACTGACCGCCAGACCATCGAACAGCTCCGCTGAATCCCCGCCCCGCCCATAATAAGCCGTCAGCATACTGACCGCCATAGACTTACCAAACCGCCTTGGCCGGCTGATGCAGACGAACTTCTGCTGGGTATTCAAAATCGCATTCATCTGGGCAATCAGTCCCGTCTTATCCACATAAATTCTGGAATTCAGACATTCCCGGAATGCTTTGCTTCCAGGGTTTAGATAGCTTCCCATCTGCTTCTCCCTCCCGGCTTCTTTCTGGTATCTGGTTTCCATTATATACCCTATAGAATACAAGATCAAGGAATTTCTTAAGTGCCTCAAAAGGTGACGCAGTAGCAAAACAGTTACCATTCTGTTATACTGCTAGTATCAGCTTTTGAGGCACTTCTTATAATTCTTTTTTAACTGGCACGGCACACTTCTGGCAAA
This sequence comes from uncultured Lachnospiraceae bacterium, assembly GCA_910577655.1. Lineage (GTDB taxonomy): Bacteria > Bacillota > Clostridia > Lachnospirales > Lachnospiraceae > Brotaphodocola. The sequence goes on from CAJTOW010000068.1 coordinate 2,096, forward strand.
TCTGCCAACCACGAAAGCAGACTGTCTATGACTTCTGTGAGTTCCAGGTGGCAGTTGATATTCAGACAGATCACATTGCTTTTGTTTTATTTTTGATTATATCAATGCGTTTACCATAGCTTCATATCGATTTATCCATCTATGGTGTTCCATTAGATATTCATAATTCTTATTGACGATATACTCGTATTCCTCCGGATGTTGAATAAAATAATTTATTTTTTGAACAAAATCGCTTCCATCCGGTTTTAATTCCACCATTGAGTCCTCCGGAAAACGGGTACGGACAGAAGATAGCGGGAACGTCCCCTGCGCTTCCTGTTGCGGCTGTAGATATCCTTGACGTTGTACCTTTCGCCCTGGTACCTATATTTTGTCTTGCTTTTTTTCACCATGGCTATGGTGTCAGGGTGTTCCTGCTTTTTCAGCTCAAGGATTGTTTTCGGTGAGGAGAACCAGCTGTCGAACAGGACATATTTGGCTGTGATGCCTGCACATTGTGCGGAATGAATCAGCTCTGCCATGACATCCGTGGCTTTGTGCCGTGACTGGCGGCGTCTCCTTCCTGCAAGGGAGCGGCCGTCATACTGCTTACCCCCGCAGAGCAGGTTTTTGTCCTCTGCTGCTGAAAGCAGGCTGTAGCTGACCGGGATGAAGGAGTTTCCGTCCGGCCATCCCAAAGTGAGCATCCGGAATCCGGATCTGTATTTCATGGAACAGTGATCGAAAACCCTGGCAAGCATCTCCACCCTTTTAGAACGTGAACGGTCAAAGAGGCTGTCATCAACGATAAACACATCTTTCCGTTTTTCGTCAGTCAGCGGCTTCATGAAGCGGCAGATGATTTCAGTGGAAAGCAGCACCGTGAAGCGCTGCCAGTTGATCCTTGCGTCGTTCAGGAAACGGTAGATGGTATTTTTTGAGAATGCCCCTTCAAATGTGCCGGTCTTTATCCGCATATAGATACTCCTGCCAGAGAACATCATGCAGAAGAGATACCGGAAGATATCCATGACCGGGATACCTTTTTCCTTTCCGGCATTACATTTGAAAAGCAGCCGGCTGATGTGGAACCTTTTCATAAATTTTGTGGCAAAATCCGAAACACTGTTTCCGTTATCTGTGATCTGTGGTATACTTGACATGGCATAAATCTCCTTGCTGTGTAATTGTTTTGGGCAATTCAATTATACCATATGCAAGCGGTTTGTGCCTTTTTTATGGGCTAAAGTATTGATTTTTCAAGGTTCAACACACCAAAACGGTGTGGGAAGTTTGAGTATATAATAATTTCCCTGACGAGTTAGTGATTATAATAGATAGTTTTGACGCATATTTGCAAATGCTCATGAACCAGAAGTATGATTTGATAACAGAAAAAACATAGAGAAATGATAACAATTTAAAGAAAAAGCAAATCATGGAAGAACACACTTTCTTCTACGATTTGCCTCCCGGGATTTTATTATCAAATATCCTTCCGCCTATAAGTCTTCTGACCTGAATGTATTGTATCCCTCATAGTAATAACTTGCATCAATCCCCTTCATATATACTTCTCTGCTGCTGATCTGGTCTGTCAACGCGTTTTTAAGCAAAACCTTAATTTCCACATCCTTAATCGGGCTTCTTTCCATAGCAAGTAAATAGTCTTCCTTATCAACCTTATTCCAGTCAACCACCAGTTTTAATTCTTTTTTCAAAATCATATCAAGCCATATCCGGGTACTCCTTCCATTTCCTTCTCTAAATGGATGAGCAATATTCATCTCCACATATTTTTCGACGATTTCATCAAAGGTTGATTGAGGCATATTGTCAATATTTTTCAAAGCAGCCTCCAAATACATAACAGGCGCAAATCTAAAATTGCCCTTTGCTAAATTTACGGTCCGTATCTTTCCCGCGAAATCATAGATCTTATCAAATAGAAATTTATGAATTTTTACAAGCCCGGAAAATTTGCCGACTTCAAAATCTTCCACCAGGTTGCTTTCATACAATTCAATTGCTTTGATCTTGCTTATTTTTTCTTCTTCCCTTGCAAGTTCTGCTGAATTGTTAATGCCTAATTTATTTTCCAGAGCCATAATATTCCTCCATAAATCAGCTATTTTGATTCCTCCGGATCCTTTCATGATCCTCTGGCGGCATGATAGCCTCCTGGTCCCCCAGAAGATGCTTCAGCATCTGCTCCCGGTTATTGATAAACATTTCCATCACCTGGTAGCTGTCTGTCTCCTCATAGCTGCACGGATGTACCGGTCCCTGGCCAAAATCCAGGATCTGGGCACCGGGAATCCCCAGCAGAATCGGAGAATGGGTGACAATGAAAAACTGGGAATTCTGTCTGGCACATCGGTCCAGCTCCATAAGCAGCGTCAGCTGCCGGTAGGGAGACAGCGCTGCCTCCGGCTCATCCAGAAAGTAAAGTCCCTCCGGCCTCAGCTGTTTCTGGGCCAGGGCCAGAAAGCTCTCTCCGTGGGATTTCTCGTGATACCGCTCTGACGGGTGATCCAGATCCGCGTACTGCTCTTCCATGGTTGCCACATTGTAGAAGCTCTCGGCCCGCAGGAAATACCCGCCCCTGGCCCGCCTGTATCCTCTGGAAAGGTTCAGGGCCCCGCACAGCTCCGAGTGGGAATCATAGGTGGAAAAGCTGTAATTCCTGGTGCCGCCCTCCGGATTGAAACCGGAAGCAATGGCAATCGCCTCCAGCATGGTAGACTTCCCACTGCCGTTTTCCCCCACAAAGAACGTAACCGGACTGGGAAATTCCAGGGTTTCCAGACTGGCAATGGACTCAATCCTCCGCAGATAGCTGTACGGACTGATCTTGTCCCAGTCAATAAAAATGCTGCGGATAAACTGGCTGTTCATAACCGGCCCCCCCTTGTCCTATGGCATTTATAACAGTTAAACGGGTCTTCCCCTATCTCTCCTTTACCGCCGCCACCTGCTCCCACAGCGGCCGCTTCTGCCGCTTCCGCGTCATTTCCACCAGATTCAACTGGGTCATATCCACCACCGTGGTCTTCACACTGTCCTGACGGGCGAAGCGGCGCAGGGTGTCCATAAGCGCTTCCTTATCTGCCTCCACATGCATATCGATAAAATCCACCAGAATGATCCCCGACAGATTCCTGAGCCGCAGCTGACAGCAGATCTCCTCAGCCGCCTCCAGATTGATCATACGGATCGTCTCCGGCAGATCCTTCCTGCCGGAATATTTGCCGGTATTGACATCGACGACCACCATGGCCTCGGTGATCTCGATGACCAGATAGCCGCCGGATTTCAGCCAGACTTTCCTCTGGAGCGCCTGCTCCATAGCTGTGTCCAGACTGTACAGCTTGTTCAGGGACACCAGGGGATCCTGATAGAACCGCAGTCCAGGCATGGCCCCGGATATGAAATCCCTGCTCTTCTGAATACCTGTTTCCTGAATACCTGTTTCCTGGTTTCCGGACACCTGGGCAGCTACTCCTGCCTCCTGCCCCTCCGCCTCCAGATATCCCTTCACATCCTCGTAGATTTCCTTATCATCTGTGACAATCTCTTCCACACTGCCGTTGAGACAACCTTTCAGGGTCTTCAAATATTCCGGTTCCGCTTTACTGAGGACACTGTAGCAGGTACGGTAGGCGGCCTTCTCCCGGATATGCCGGTACTGTTCCATGAGGAGCCGGATCTCCCCCAGAAGCTCCTGCTCCATCCCGTAAGCATTGGTCCGGACGATAATGCCCACCTCCCCGGCTGCCATCTCCTCCAGCACCGGCCGCAGACGCTCCTTAAATTCCTTGTCCGCAATCCGCGAAGAAAAACCGATCCCTTTCTTGCCGCTGGTCACCACCGCATACTTTCCGGTGAAATTCAGGTTGGAGGTCAGTACCGGGTCCTTGGTCTTCACCGCATCCCGCGCCACCTGGACAACGATCTCATCGCCCTCCCGCAGCTTGCGGCTGGAACCTTCCCCCACCATGGCGGCACTGCCGTTTCCCGTCAGCCCCTGATTCTCCTTGGCTCCGGAAGAAGTCCCATTTTCCTTTGGCTGCTGCTTTGCCGCAGCGTTTCCACTTTTCCCCATCCGGCCATCCCCATACAGTACCATCGGATTATCATCAAAACTATAATATCCCGTCCGCCCCTCCGTGAAATCCACAAACGCGGCATTCAGATTCCGGACAATCCTCTTTACCTTTCCAATATAAATATTCCCCAGAATAGAATCCTCTTCCTCCAGCCCGATCTCCACCACCCGCTTTTCCGAGCGCAAAGCCGTCAGAATCCGCCCATTCCATCTGGTAATTAAAAGCTTATTCAATATCCCCTCCAAACTGGTCCAGGGCCACCAGCTCCACCTGATCTTTGTTTCCCCGACTCCCATACACCTCATCCCTGTGCACCAGCAGGGCAAACTCCTCCAGCGCCAGCCCCACACTGTCCATATACGCCCGGATCACCACATCCGGCTTCAGATTCGCCGCGCTCCCCGTAGCAATCTTCATATGAACCGCCTGACCGTCCACTGTAAGAGAATAGATCATGGGACGGATATCTGTCTCCTTCTCCCCCTTCTTGGTCTGCTTCATCACCAGGATCTGCTCCCCTCTGGCAAACTCTGCAAGTCCGGCAGCAAAGGCCTCCCAGTCCTCCGGCTCCTTCCCCTCCCGGAAGGTCACCGTATAATCCGCCGCAGCCACCAGGGACATGGCGCTGGCCGCTGTATCCGGCAGCTTTCTGTAGTTCAGAAACTCGATCCCCTCCACAGCCACCTCATTCATCCGGCGCAGCATTTCTTTAGACGAATCCGTGGAAATGACCTCGATATCCACATACTCCCCCCGGCTGGTGATCCCCACACCCAGAGGTGCCGCAAAGGACATAATCTGATGGGGACTGAACCCCTCGCTGTACCGGATATCCACATCCGCCTTGCGCATGACCTTCTGGAAATAACGCATCACATCCAGGTGTCCGATGAACTTCATATTGCCCTCTTTGGCGAATTTAATTCTGATTTTCATAGCAGACACCTCCTCCAAATCCGCGGGCACCGCAGCCGGAGCACCGCTCCCGGCAGTTAGGCGTCACCTGTTCGGCCACCGCCTGCAGCCACTCCCGTTTTAAAAACTCTTTCGATACACCTGCATCAATAAAATCCCACGGGAAGATCTCGTCCAGATCCCGCTCCCTTGTAGTATAGAACTCCGGATCCACACCGCAGTCTGCAAATGCCTTCATCCAGATATCATTATTGAAATATTCCCCCCAGGAGTCAAAGACAGCCCCCTGGCGGTAAGCCTCCTCCAGCACCACGGCCACCCGCCGGTCCCCCCGTGCCATAACACCCTCCAGGACGGAAAGATCTGCCTCATGCCAGTTGTATTTGAGACTTTTTGCATTTTTCATCTCCCGGATCTTGCTGCGGACAATATAGGCCCGCTCCAGAAATTCCTCCTTAGTGCACATCCTCGCCCACTGGAAGGGGGTAAATGGCTTGGGCACGAAAAAGGAAGAGCTTGCCACCACCTGCACCTTCCCCTGGCGCTGCTCCTTGGGAACCTCGTCGTAGTAAGTCTCCGCCACCTTCTGGGACAAGAGGGCGATCCCCTCCATATCCTCCACGGTCTCAGTGGGAAGCCCCAGCATAAAGTACAGCTTCACCCGGTTCCATCCGCCGTGAAATGCCTCCGCAGCGCCTTTCAGAATGACTTCTTCCGTCAGTCCCTTGTTGATCACATCCCGCAGCCGCTGGGATCCGGCCTCCGGGGCAAAGGTCAGACTGCTCTTTTTCACGTCCTGGACCTTCCCCATGACGTCCAGGGAGAAGGCATCGATCCGCAGGGACGGCAGAGAAATGTTCACACCCTTTCCCTTGAACTCCTCGATCAGAAAAGTCACCAGCTCCTTGAGATGGGTATAATCGCTGGAGCTTAAAGAACTTAATGATATCTCATCATGCCCTGTATTCTTCAGAAGCTTATAGGCATAATCCTTCAGATATTGCAGCCCGTGTTCCCGCAGCGGCCGGTAAACATTGCCCGCCTGACAGAACCGGCAGCCGCGGATACAGCCCCGCTGGATCTCCAGAACCACCCGGTCCTGGGTCACCTTGATAAAGGGTACAATGGGGTTCTCAATGTAGGGAGCATCATCCAGCTCCACCACGATCTCCTTGCGGATCTTTTCCGGAATCCCCTCCCTGTTGGGGGTAAAGGAGGCGATGGTTCCGTCCTCCTTGTAAGCCACATCATAAAATCCTGGTCCGTAGATGCCCGGAAGCTTTGCCGCCTCCAAAAGAAATGCCTCCCGGCTGCCGCCGTTCCCCCGGATCTCCTTATATAAGTCAAACAGCGCATCATACCGGGTCTCCCCCTCGCCGATATAGAAAAGGTCAAAGAAAGGCGCCAGGGGCTCCGGATTGTAAGCGCAGGGCCCGCCGCCGATGACGATGGGATCCTCCTCCCCCCGGTCGCTGGCGTGAAGGGGAATCCCGCTTAAGTCCAGGATCTGCAGAATATTGGTATAACACATCTCATACTGGATCGTGATCCCCAGGAAATCAAAATCCCTCACCGGATCCTGGGACTCCAGGGCAAACAGCGGGATCTTCCTCTCCCGCAGGATGGGATCCAGATCCATCCATGGGGAAAACACCCGCTCACAGTACACATCCTCCCGGCTGTTGAACTTGGCATGCAGAATCTGCATCCCCAGATGGGACATGCCGATCTGGTAGCTGTCGGGGAAACACATGCAGAACCGGATCTTGCCCGCCGGATCCTTGATGGTCACATTCATCTCATTGCCGATGTAGCAGGCAGGCTGCTGGATTGATAATAATATTTCATCACTTAACGCTAATTTTTTCATGATTGCCTCTTTTTTCTTGATTTTGCGGGGCTTCCAAACATGAGAAAGAACCCTTCTGTCCTCTTGCCCTTTTTACCGAAACGTCCGTTATACAAGGACATTTTTCAAGGCTACTACTAATTTCGTACAAAACAGCATTCTGGATAATTATACGGTATTTTTGTGCATGTAGCAAGAGATTTTTCTTTCATCCGACCCAGTCATCGTAACAGTTGTTACTATATTATGGGGAGTTGTTCCGAAGGGTACGCTCTGGAACAACCATCCCATGAACAGTAACCTGAACTTTGTAACAGTTGAGACGATCCATCTTCTTGCCCCCGAAAAGCACCGGGGACAAGAAGCCTCGGGCGTCAGCCCGATGTCAAAACGGATAAGAAAGTGCTTATGCAAACAAAAGCGTGTTTGCATAAGCACTTTCTTATCCATTTTGCCGCCCGTCTGAACTGTTACTGGATTTTCTTGACATATACACACGCTGTAGTTATTCTAATATTGTGGAAGACATGCTGTTGCCGGAAGCTGTACACACATGAATATTTTCTACAATTGAATGATACCGGGAGGATATATATGCTTTTTAACAGCTGGCAGTATCTGTTGTTTTTTCCCTTTGTGGTTCTATTATATTTTCTTATACCTGGCAAAATTAAGAACATCTGGCTTCTCATAGCCAGCTACTATTTTTATATGGGCTGGAACGCTAAATATGTAATTTTGCTTTTATTTACTACAATCGTCACTTATACAGGGGCTCTGATCCTGGATAAATACAGAAAAAGATGGATCCTTCTTCTGACAGTGGCAGCAAATTTCAGCATTTTATTTTATTTTAAATATGTTCAGTTTGCCTGGGATAATGTGGAGAGGGTGTGCCGCTGTATGCGGATTCCCTTTGAAAGCCGCACGTTTGACATCATGCTGCCTGTAGGAATCTCATTTTTTACCTTTCAGGCTATCGGTTACACTATTGATGTATATCGAAAGGATATCTACGCGGAAAAAAAATTCCTGAAATACGCTTTATTTGTATCATTTTTCCCTCAGCTGGTAGCAGGCCCTATTGAAAGAAGCAAAAACCTGTTAAAACAGCTGGATAAGACGTATACCTTCTCCTATGGACGGATGAAAGAAGGGCTGCTTTTAATCTTGTGGGGATTTTTCTTAAAACTTGTGATTGCAGACCGGGCCGCTATTTTTGTAGATACCATATTCAGCGACACAAGGCAGTATGCAGGTCTCTACATTCCAGCGGCTGTGATCATCTTCGCGTTTCAAATTTATTGTGATTTCTCTGGCTATTCCATCATCGCTATGGGAAGTGCCAGGATACTGGGACTACAGCTGATGGATAATTTCAATGCACCATATTTTTCGGAATCTGTGTCAGAATTCTGGCGCAGATGGCATATCTCTCTTAGCAGCTGGTTTCGGGATTATCTGTATATTCCCCTGGGCGGCTCCCGGAAAGGTACAAAAAGGACCTGTCTGAATCTGATGATCGTGTTTCTTGCAAGCGGATTATGGCATGGGGCAGCCTGGTCCTATGTCGTATGGGGCGGCCTAAACGGTGGATTCCAGGTTTTATCGAAAATTACAGACAATTTAAGAAAATATATAAAACGTATGCTGGGTATCCGGGAAAACAGTTTCTCCCATCGGTTGTTAAGAACAATTTTAACATTTCTTCTGGTTGATTTTACCTGGCTCTTTTTCAGGATCAACGGGCTGAAAGAAGGGGTTTACGCTTTAAAAAGCATTGTTACAGGCTTTAACCCGTGGATCTTAACAGATGAAAGCCTGTTCCAGTGTGGTCTTGACCGCAGAAATTTTCAGCTTCTTATGCTGGCTATAGGGGTTTTATTAATTGCGGATTATAGCAAATTCCGGGGAATCTCCATACATAAAAAAATTTTAGAGCAGGATTTCTGGTTCAGATGGCTGGTATTTGCCGGTGGAACACTGTTTGTAATTATCTTTGGCATATGGGGCGGGAATTATGACGCAAAAAGCTTTATCTACTTTCAGTTTTAGAGATATTTTTAGAAAAGGACAAAAAAGTGATGCTAAAAAACAGAATGAAAAAAATCCTGTCAGTATTGTGTGTATTGGCACTGATTGGAGGAGGTTTACGTATTAGCAGTGCTCTCATGATTAACAAGGCAAGTAAAGAACAGTATGAACAGTTTTTTAAGGCGGAACAGGATTTTGATGTACTGTTTCTTGGTTCATCTCATGTGATTAATGGAATTTCGCCGATCGATTTATTCCGTGAGTATGGGATCACCAGCTATAATCTGTCCATGCATGGCAATTATGTTGCCAGCAGTTATTACTTATTGAAGGAGAGTCTGGCAATACTAAAGAAAAAAGGAAGGCAGTTCCCCAAAGCTGTGGTTTTGGACGTCTACGGAGGAAATGAGATTGTTTTTGATCTTCACAATGCCTGGGACAGTTTTCCTCTTTCCCGTACAAAGGCAGAGATGGTAAGGAATCTGGTTTCCAGAGAGGATCAGGCAGCTATGCTGGTACCGTTTTTTCTGTATCACAACCGGTGGAATGAGCTGGACAACGAGGACTTTCAGCTTTATCCCAGCAGAAAGTATGGGGTGCAGCCCCGTTATGAGGTATGTTATCCGGCGGATGAGATTGTCACAGATCCTAAGGATATGGAGCCGGCAGATGAGGAAAAGCTGATTTACATAGACCGGATAAACCAACTATGCAATAGTCTGGGAATCAGGCTTATCCTGATCCATATCCCATATTCCTATCATCCCGAATGGCAAAGAGAGGCCAATGCTGTCTGTCAATATGCACAAGAACAAGGAATTTTCTGTAAAAACTATATGTACCAGGACATAGGGCTTGACTTTGATATTGACTTTTATGATCAGGGCCATTTGAATGCTGCGGGAATGCGGATTTTAACAAAGGAACTGGGCAGGCTTTTAAAAGAGGCCGGGATGGAGGACCACAGGGGACAGCAGGAGGAACAGGTGTGGCTAACAGAGAATCAGGCATTTATACAATACCGGCTTCGGCAGCTTGAGGAGGTCAGCGATGCGAAAGCATATCTTATGGGTATTAATGACCCGGATCTGATTGCCCATGTACAGATTTGGCATCCCGTTTTGGAGGACCGCCAAATTGCGAAACTGACAGAACGTCTTCAAAAGTCAGGCCATGAAATCTTTGTAACAGAAACGAGAATAGAGATCCCAGAGGAAGATGATGAGAATCTGGAATATGACATATATTGCAGTGTATACCGAAAGGATGATCCTGATATACCCGTTCATACAATAGGATTTTCTGTCATAAATAACTGAACACTCCACATTTATATCTGTCAGGTTCTTGAAAATATCATTGCTGGTTAAGACAATTTATGTAATACAGGAACAAAGAGTCCGGCCCGCCGGACTCTCGCGCCGGAGCGCGGCTGCGACAGCAGCCATCTTCCTCTGTGTGTAGTGCGTATCCCCCGGAGGGTTTTGCTTTATAGGACGCAATTTCCTATAAAGCAAAAAAGAGGCTGTGAAAAAAGTCCGTCCTGCGGTTTTAAAGAGCACGGATTTACATGATCTTCCGTCAATTTCCCGCAAACAGCCGCGACTTTTTCACAGCCCCCGAGATGAATCATGTTCCTATAAGGCAACAGTCTGTTCCCTGTTTACTGCTGCCA
>CAJTOW010000068.1:12669-23654 GCA_910577655.1 uncultured Lachnospiraceae bacterium
CCCCTTTCCTGAGTGACCGGGACATGTGTAGCAAACCAGTTCTTATATTGATATTATACTGAAATAGAGCCGAAAAAACAATATTTTTTTATATCCTGTTCTTTGGCTGCGGAGGTGTTCCTTTCTATATGGAGGTTCGACGGGCGTTCCTCCCAAAACATCACCCCACGAATAGTAACTCACAGTTCTCCCTTATCATTAAATATACAACTCGTTTCCTTTTCTTGTGGAACAAGCTTTCTTTATTGCCAATGCTGCAACAGAGACCATGGCTTTGCTCACATGGCAGGCGGACTGGGGGCATTGTACAACACAGCGCATACATGAAATACATTTTTTACTGTCTGCGATTTTCAGGTTCTCATTACTGATTGCCTATGTTGGACACTGTCTGGCGCAAAGACCACAGCTTGTACAGTCATTGCCCGCTTTGGGAACCAGGCCGGTTCCTCCTGTTGGGCTGAAAACAATCTCCAAAACCTTCATATCTTCGCATCGTGTAATTTTTAAATTTACACCGTTATATCAGGTTTATCTTGTAATGTCAAGATTCAGGCCTCCTGCCTCAGCAGCCCCACAACCTCCGGCATCTGTTTACCCAGGGTAATCCCCATGATCGCGGCGGTATTGGCGATTATGCCAAGAGGCAGACTTTCATCAATTACCATAACACATTTCTCATTCTGCAGATCCATATCTTATTCTCCTTTTGCGTAACAGTTCAGATCCCCCCTGAACTGTTACGAGTGGATACAGATATTTTACGATATATCCCTTCCCTCGTCTTGTAAAATATCTTCTTTTGCGTTTTCAGACAGGCTCTGACATATAAAAAGCTGGCAGCCATTACTAATCATAAATGGCTACCAGCTTTGATAAATCCTATGACAAAATCTTACAATATTCCTCTATTTCAGAGCATGATCCAGAGCTGCCTCTACATCCACACCCAAAATATCAAGCCCCTCCGCTTTGTAGTATCTGATATCCGGAATCCTCCAGAATATCTCGGCCAGGGATCTGATATATCCGAATCCATGATCCTCCTCTGGTATATATCCGCCGGCAGTGGTAACATAGGTCAGCCGCTTCCCATGACACAGGCTGCAGTACTGTCCGTCCTCCTGGATATCAAAGGTGATTCCCTGGGTGCATACCAGCTCCAGGTATGCATGAAGAGCCGCCGGGATGCTGTAGTTTCAGAAAGGCTCCGCCAGGCTTCTGGTACGTGACCCCTCCCGGTAACAGGCATTGATAAATAACAGTCCCATGCAAAATTCTCCTCTTTCATTATTATGTTAAAAGACATCATTTGCAGACAATATTCACCAGCCGTCCCGGCACATAAATCTCTTTTACAATATTCTTCCCCTCCAGGAACGCTGCTGCCTTTTCATCAGCCTTGGCTGCAGCTATGACATCTTCCTTCGGCGCGCCGGTGGGAATCACTACGGTTGAACGGAGTTTTCCGTTGACCTGTACTGCGATCTCAGTCTGGGCATCAATGGTCTTGCTCTCCTCATATGCCGGCCAGCCCTGCAGTGCCAGCAGACCCTCACCGCCGGTCATTTCCCAGATTTCCTCGCAGACATGGGGCGCGATGGGGTTCAGAAGTTTGACAAAGGTCTGAAGCTGCTCTTTGCTGATCTTTCCCACTGCATAGATATCGTTGGTCAGCGCCATCAGGGCTGCAATGGCAGTGTTAAACTTCATATCCTCCAGATCAGAGGAAACCTTCTTGATGGTCTTATGAAGCGGTGTCTCCAGCTTCTTCGTCTCCGGATCCCCGGAGATCATGTCGGTAAAACCGCAAACACGTTCCAGGAAACGCTTACAGCCCTTAACGGAATTATCATTCCATGGAGTGGCGGCAGAATAATCACCCATAAACAGCACATAGGTTCTCAGGGTATCTGCACCGTAATCCTCCACAATATCAAGAGGATCTACCACATTGCCCTTGGACTTGCTCATCTTCTCACCGTCCGGCCCCAGGATCAGGCCCTGGATGGAACGCTTTGCATAGGGTTCCGGTGTATTCACCACCCCCTGGTCATATAAGAAATGATGCCAGAAGCGGGAGTAAATCACATGCCGGGTCACATGCTCCATACCGCCATTGTACCAGTCAACCGGCATCCAGTATTTCAGCTTCTCCGGATCAGCCAGGGCCTTGTCATTGTGGGGATCCACATAGCGCAGGAAATACCAGGAGGAGCCTGCCCACTGTGGCATGGTATCGGTCTCCCTCTTCGCGGCACCGCCGCATTTGGGGCAGGTGCAGTTCACATAGGAATCAATCTTCGCTAATGGTGACTCACCGTCAGAACCCGGCTCAAAATTGTCTACGGCCGGCAGGCGCAGGGGAAGCTCCTCGTAAGGAACCGCCACTACTCCGCATTTGGGACAATGGATCAGCGGGATCGGCTCGCCCCAGTATCTCTGACGGTTAAATGCCCAGTCCTTCATCTTATACTGGACGCCTCTGCGGCCCTGCCCCAGCTTCTCCAGCTCGGTAATGATCCGCTCAATAGCATCCTTCTTGCTGCTGTATTCATTCAGATAGCCGGAATTGATGTAGGGGCCTTCGCCGGTATAGGCTTCCTTCTCCACATCGCCTCCCTGGATAACCGGGATGATCTCCACGCCGAATTTCTTCGCAAACTCATAATCACGGGTATCATGGGCCGGTACACCCATAACAGCACCTGTACCATAACCCATCATAACGTAATCAGCGATAAAGATCGGCATAGGCTTTTTGGTGATCGGATTCACGGAAGTCAGACCCTGGATCCTGACACCGGTCTTTTCCTTTACCAGCTGGGTACGCTCAAACTCGGTCTTCTTCGCACACTGTTCCTTATATGCCTGGATCGCATCCATATTAGAGATCCTGTCCGCATATTTGTCAATAAGCGGATGCTCCGGGGCAATGACCATAAAAGTGGTTCCAAAGATTGTATCCGGCCGGGTGGTATAGATCTCCAGCTTCTCCTCAATACCTTCAATCCGGAATTCCACAAAGGCGCCCGTGGACTTGCCTATCCAGTTCTGCTGCTGCTGCTTTACATTCACCGGATAATCTACATCCTCCAGGCCTTCCAGAAGCTTGTCTGCATATTCGGTGATCCGCAAATACCAGACAGTCTTTTCCTTCTGTACCACATCGCTGTGGCAGATATCACACTTGCCCCCCTGGCTGTCCTCGTTGGAAAGAACCACCTTGCAGGAAGGGCAGTAGTTGACCAGGGCCGTATCGCGGAATACCAGTCCCTTCTCAAAAAGCTTCAGGAAGATCCACTGGGTCCACTTGTAGTAATTCTCATCCGTGGTGTCGATCACCCGGTCCCAGTCAAAGGAAAATCCCACCTTGCGCAACTGTTCCGAAAATTTCTCAATATTGTTATCCGTGATCTTCCGGGGATGGGTGCCGGTCTTGATGGCATAATTCTCCGTAGGAAGACCAAAAGCGTCAAAGCCGATGGGGAACAGCACATTGTAGCCCTCCATACGGCGTTTCCGGGAAATCACCTCCAGGCTGGAATATGCTTTGATATGTCCCACATGCATGCCTGCACCGCTGGGATACGGGAATTCCACAAGCCCATAGAACTTCGGTTTATCGCCGCCGTCCACAGCCTTAAATGCGCCTGCTTCCTCCCATTTCTGCTGCCATTTCGCTTCTATTTTTCTAAAATTGTGCTTCATGATCACACGTCCTCCTGGCTGCCAGATTAAAGGTAGATGACAGCCTATACAAAATTAAAATATAGCATAGTTGGAAAGAAGTGTCAAGGAGCCAGCTCAAGAACTATTGCCCGAAGTAGCAGCTTGTAACAGTTCAGCCAGGTCTGCGCGTTCACCGCGCTGACCGTACGAAAACATAGCGGCCGGAGGGCAAGAAGATGGCCCGTCTGAACTGTTACGTTGCGCCCGGAAGCAGAACGGATATGATAAATACGCCATCTTCCGATTCCACATGAACGGCTCCATGATATTTGGCTGCTGCAGAACGGATGTTGGACAGTCCCAGCCCATGTTTTGTGAAATTTTCTTTTTGTCTCCTGCCTGGGCCAGGACATTCTGTCAGATCCGTACTGTTTCGTGCCTCCACAAGAAGACATTTTTTAACCGTTCCCATGTAGACCTGGATCCATGGCTCCTCTAATATCTTTTGTTCTGCAGCCATCCCTGCCACATCCCTTTGCCCCTCTGTCTCCCGGTTCACTTTCCCTGCCTCTGCTGTTTTCCTTCTTCTGTCCTGCATCTGGCAGCAGGCCTCCACCGCATTGTCCAGGATGTTTCCTATTATAATGCACAGATCCATATCCTTTATCGTAAGATTGGCTGGCAGCCTGGCATCGCACTGCCAGCGGATTCCCTGCTCCACGGCCTGACGCCTTTTGTGGTAGAAAAGAGCGTCCACGGCCAGACTGCCGGTCACCTGGTCTTCCGCTTCCACACTCCCGGCCAATGACATTTCCCGAAGATAGTCTCCGGTCTGCTCCCACTGCCGGTTTTGCACCAGGTTCTCCAGAGCCAGTATATGGTTTTTCATATCATGCCGCAACCGCTCCATCTGGCTGTACTGCTCCTCCATCATCTGGTAGTACAGAACCTGGGACTGATACTGCTCCCTGGTCTTCTCCTCCCGCCAGATCCTGTTCATCCCAAACACGAAAAAGCCTGCTGCTCCCATAGCCAGCCCAGTGAACAGACAGATTCCGCCATGACTGAAAAGCTGGTTTTCATACAGACCATACTTTCCCCTGTCCTGAACCATAATTCCGTTGCTGGCCGCCCAGTTCACCAGATCCAATATCAGAACGATGGCCGCCAGAGGCACTGCCAGACACAGATACCAGCCCCTTGCCTTACCGGCAAATACCGTCTCAAAGGGCTTTGCCAGCAGACAGGCGACTGCAGTTCCGGTTCCATAGGTCATAACCAGGATCATCCGGCTGCCCCAGACATCCAGTATCCCCACTTTTCCACCCCCGCCCAGCTTACAAGACAGCACCAGCCCCAGACAGCAAAAAAAGGATTCACAGAAATTCCAGACCAGCCCGGTCATAGCCGCCACAACCACAGCCGCCAGCAGCTTTTTCTCCCACACTCCCCCAAACACGGCCATAATCAGCCCCAGAAGCAGCACATGGGACAAAGCCGCATAAAAGATATAAGGCATTCCCCCGCTTTTTACAAATATCCCCAGGACTCCGTAACCACAGAAAAGCAGTCCGCCAAAAAGACGCCTCCTCCATCCTTCCCCCGGAACCTGTACCGCCACAAACCTGGACGCGCACCATGCATATGCCAGATAATATACAATGGATAAAAGAATATCCCAGCCGCCTGCTGCCATTTTCACAAGATCCCCCCATTCTTCCTCATATACGCCAGGATCTCCTGACAGAAGGCCTCATACCTGCGTCTGGCGATGAAGACGCGTTCCCCGTTGTCCAGGACTGCTGCCTGCCCATTGTACGCCTCCACATGTTTTAAATTCAGCAGATAACTCTTATGGCACCGGAAAAATCCCTTTCCCTGAAGCTGTCTTTCCAAAGTTCCCATCTGTTCATAGTAGGTAAATACTCCCGACACCTCATGAACATCCACCTGCCTGCCCCTGATCTCAAAATACCGGATATCATCCAGATACACCTTTCTCCTCTGCCGTTCCCAGTTCACCACAATATAATCCCGAAAAGACTCCCTCTCCTTCTCTGCCACCCGTTCCAGAACCCTTCTAAGCTTCTC
This sequence comes from uncultured Lachnospiraceae bacterium, assembly GCA_910577655.1. Classification (GTDB taxonomy): domain Bacteria; phylum Bacillota; class Clostridia; order Lachnospirales; family Lachnospiraceae; genus Brotaphodocola. Next base: position 18,433 of record CAJTOW010000068.1, read on the forward strand.
GTCCTCCACAGGTTTCACCAGATAGTGAAATGCCTCCACATCATAGGCATCAAACACATATCTGCGGCTGGCGGAAAGAAAGACCAGCCTGTTCCCATAGCCGCCTTCCCGGCACCTCCTGGCAGTCTCCATACCGTCCATCCCTTCCATCAGAATATCCAGAAAGATCAGATCAAAGGGATCCCGGGCCTCTAAAAGCTCCTTCCCGCTGGTGAACCGGCTGACTGTGCAGGGAATCTGCATCTCATCCATCAGAGCCTGGATCCTGGCAGATATATCCAGACACTCCAAAAGCACATCATCACAGACAGCAATGGACAGCATGGTGGCTTTCTCCTTTCCCACTTTATTTTGCTCAATCCTTACAGTGCATTTTTTTCATATATCGGCGTAAATCTACAGAAATTTTGTTCTCTGTAGCGAAAGGTTATAAACATGTAATAAATGGCATTAGAGCGTGTCTGAAAATTCATTCCCGGCATCTCCACAATGGACGCCTTCGGTGTCCCACAAACTGTGACGCACATCTGCCAGAAAGCAATTTTCAGACACGCTCTGGGATCTGGTCGTTACCAGCAACAGTCAGGACAAGAAGATATCCCCGTGAACAGTAACAATTATTCCGTACACACTACATTTCCTTCTCCATCATAGGTTACATCAAAGGAAATCCCATCCAGATATTTATAAAATTCCTCCAGGGTCCCCTGCTCTTCGTGCCTGCGTGTGAAACCGGCAGCCGAAGTTCCCGGAAGCACCTGCAGCTCCAGCTCCCCATTCCGGGCATTGGCCGGTATAGTCACTTTCAGCAGCATAGTCCGTGGTATGGAGCTTCCAAAGACAAAATTCCCCAGGCTGTATACCACCGGCTTCCCCTCATAATACTCGATTCCCTGAAGCACATGGGGATGTGCTCCGATCACCAGGTCTGCTCCTGCGTCTATATACTGACGCCCCAGAGTCCTCTGGTATTCCTGGGGCATCTCATCCCGCTCGATCCCCCAGTGGACATACACGATCACATAGTCGTGATTCTCCTTCAGCTGCCGGATCCGCTCCAGAAGCACAGCCGGGTCGTAGGTTGCCAGCATCCCCGGATGCCCGTTTCCCGCCGCCCAGCTGCTGACCGGGATCACACGGGTGGCCCCGATCATGGCAATCCGTTTCCCGGACAATTCCACACTGATCTCCCTGCCGGCTGACTCCAGATCTTCCCCGGCCCCGGTGTGCAGGATCCCGACCCCATCCAGAACCGTGCAGGAATCCAGCAATGCAACCTGCCCGAAATCCAGGGCATGGTTATTGGCCAGAGTCACCCCATTGATCCCCATCTCTCTAAAGATCTCCACCCGCTCCGGCGGAAGCCGGAAGGTAAACTGCTTGTCCGGTGCCTGACTTCCCCGGCTGCTAAAGGGAAACTCCTGGTTCACCATGAAGAAATCCGCCTTATGGATCTCCTCCCGGTACCCCTCATCCAGCACCCCGCTGATCCCTCCTGCCGTCTCCCAGGCTCTCAGCACATGGTCGGACAGGTAGACATCCCCGGCAAACAACAGCGTGATATCCCCGCTTTCATCCCTGGTGCCCCTTCCGGCCTCCAAAGAGCCGTCCGGCCCTATGGCCTCGTGATCCTTTCTTTCTCCGTCAACGTCTACTGATGGCTCCCCGATCTGGATCTCCACCTTGTCTCCGGATGTTCCCACGGTTTCAGAACTGCCAGCATTCTCTGCCATATTTCCCATATCCTGGCCGTCGGCATCTCCTGCGGGGTTCCCTTTTGCACTATCCTCGCCTGCACTGTCGCTGACACCAGAAGCCTGTTTTGTTCCCTGCCCCGAAAGCTCGATCCTCTCATATCCATCCCCGCCGCAGCCGGCAAGCGCCACTGCTGCCATACACACAAACAATAGAATCCTCTTTCTCATTTTATATCCACCTCTGCCCTTTTTACATACCTGCAAACTCTAATCTTCCAATGGTTACTGTTCACATGTGCACCTTCCTGTCCAGTTTTCCACACCCCGTACACTATAACTTTTTATTGTTAATTTCCCGTTAAAAACAGCATTTTCTTTTGAAATCTCCATACACTCTGTTATAATCTAATTTTACTGCATGCGCAAGTCATATTTTGATAACCGCAAGGATTATATTTAGGAGGAATTTTTTGACGTATTTACTGCTTACCGGCTCTCTGGTCATCCTGTCCTGCATTCTCTGCAACCACCTCACCAGCCGCTTCGGCATCCCTATGCTCCTGGCCCTGGGCGCCCGCTGGTTCCCGGAGCATTACAAATTTCGCACCATTAAAAAAGGTGTATTGCAGTGAAGTTTCTTTCTTCCTTGCGGTACACCTTAATATGTAAAACCATCCATAATTCTTTTGTTTCCCTTATTCTGTGGAGCGATATTTTCAATTTCCTCTTTCTCATTATTTACCTCCTGATTTAACCCATTCCATTTTAACTTTCCAAATAAACCCCCATATCAGCCTTGCAGATACCACCATGAATGAAAGAGGGTTTACTTTGAGCCTCCGACGGATGCGCAGAAAATGGGAATGGAAGATGTCACTTCGTGACCCCATTTTCGCGCAGTTCAGCGCCGGAGCGCTGAACTTTCAAAGTAAAAACGGCAGCTTTGTTTTCCAAAGCCACCGTAAAATTATTTCCAGTAATGCCAATATAGTTCCCGCCTTCCAGCAATGTTATTGTTTCTGATTTGCCGATGCCGCATAATTGCTCTGCACAGCAGCAGGAAGTTCATCATATTGTACCTCTTTCCATTCAAGGACACCACGGATCGGCATTACCGTTAAACGGATAAAAGCTCCATCCTTCAATTCCCTTGATGTTCCGAATGTAATGTCTTTTCCCTTTCCATTCTCATCGTAAGAAAATAAAGTGTATGAGTAATCCATACTTCCGCTGAAGTTAATCACGCCGCCTTTCGATTCGACCTGATCCATTTTACTGTTATCAATTTGTGAATAGTAGTATGTGCTTCCTGCTCCCGAAAGGAACCATATGCAAAAGCAGATAAAGCCTGCCATAATTACTGCAACCACCGAAAAACCTACAATCATTTTCTTTTTCATTTCTATATCCTCCACTTACCAGCCTTTTTTGGCTATTGCCTTTTTACGCTTTTTTGTTTTTATAACTGGTACATTTCCTTTTGCAGTAAATACAAAAACAGCAGAAATTCCCAATGCCGCAACCATACTAAGCAAACAGGTTAATACATTCCAATGTACAGCAGAATCATAACTTCGGTAACTGATTAAACCCAAACTTGCAGTAACGGGATAAATATTGGCTAACGTAGCATTTCCAGAGGCAAACATACCGCCATAACCATAAACAAAAGCAATAATTGTTCCGATCATATGTCCGTTTGGCATACGGGCGGCGAATGCAATAACAGGCATGACACCAATATACAAAAACAAGCAGTTAAAAATAATCTGGATAAATGTCTGCAATACGGATGTTACAGAAATTCCCGGAAATCCCATCATCAAGTCAGCGATTACCGTAAATGTCGCACTTACCAGTCCAAAAAACAAAGACAGCAATGCGCATACAAGCAACTTCCCCCACAACAAGTTGCTATACGAAACAGGTATCGTCAAAATGCTTTTCAGCGTATCGTCTTTCCCCTCCCTTGCTATGATATATCCGGCAATTAAAGCAATACACACGGGAAAAATCATGGTAACATTATTTTTGATTACCTGTTCCGTAAAGAAAGAAAATGTCCAGACTGTCCCATCCAATGCTGTTGTGGAAAAAAGCGTCAGCAGGACAGAAAGCAGCATCAGAAAAACACCTGCCCATATCATATGATACCGCTTTAATTTCCATATTTCGGTCTTGACCATGCGAAGCATATCATTCATCCCCTCTCCTTTTATACATATAATCAATCAATATAACAGAGAGCAAAGCAATAACGGCTAAAATAATGATTGTCTGAAATGTATTCGGAATTAAATTTTCCAGCATCCCCACGCCGTCCATAGCTCTATGTGCGGTTAAATTCCCTGCACACCAAAGGGTTGTAAGCGGAATTGGCATTAACCAGCACATTGCTTTCGGCAGCGCACCAAAAGATGATTCGGCTGTCAAACTCAGGACACTGTAAAAAACACATAATAAAACAGAAAATACATAGTTCCTGCTAAAGAAAACTACGAGAACGACTAACGGCAGCGTCCCGGCTGTAATAAAAATCCCCATTTCCAGCGCAAAAAATAATCTGTAAGCAACGCTGTTTACTTCTGCAATCATCCCACCGCACAGGATTGATATAAAAGCTGATGTCAGACTAAAAATACTTCCAAAAAAGAACAAGACAATTATTTTTGCCAGAATCATCTGTGTGCTCGTGACAGGGATTGTACGCAGGTTTTTAAATGTATCATTATCCCTTTCCATAAAAAAGAGCATGGCTGCCATCACCCCAATCACGCATGGCAAAAGCAGCTCTACCCCATATCCCATGACAAATTGAAAATAATCATTGAAAATCTCTGCTTTGCTGTCGTATTGTGCTGCTGTCTGCGGCATTGTCATCATTGCTGTCAGCGGCACAGGAAACAGAAACGCTGAAAGGACAACCAGCCATATAAATTTTTTCCGCTTTAGTTTTGAAAACTCACAAATAACAAGTTTAAGCAATCCCCTCACCCCCTGTTACACGTTTGAAGTAATCTTCAAGGCTTTCTTCTAAAGTTGTGGCTTGTAATACTTCCAGGCCATTTTCTACAAAAGCAGTAACAATTTTTCCTATTGGAAAATCAAGGTTATGCACCTGTATATTGTGGTCATCCTGTATGGTAAACTGGCTTTCATGGAAGATACGCTCTAAAATTCTTGCCGCCTGTGCCGTATCAGAAACAGCAAACCGGATATGTTTGCTGCTCTTTGCTTCCAGTTCTGCAAGACTTTCTTCTTCCAGCAATGCGCCGTGGTCAATAATGCCTATATCATCAGCCAATAATGCAATTTCAGAAAGGATATGACTGGAAATCAAAATTGTTTTTCCACGTTCATTACAAAGGTCGCGGATAAAGGAACGGACTTCTGCGATTCCAATCGGGTCAAGACCGTTAATCGGTTCGTCCAAAATCAAAAGCTCCGGGTCATGCATAATGGCAAGGGCAATCGCCAGCCGCTGTTTCATGCCAAGTGAATATTGGGAAAACAGCTTCTTATCTT
>CAJTOW010000069.1 GCA_910577655.1 uncultured Lachnospiraceae bacterium
CCCTAACCGGCGTCACTGGCGCCTGGAACCGCGAAGCGATTTTTATGGGCTGATGCCGTAACAGTTCGAGGGGTTTCTGAACTGTTGCAAAAAGAATTTTGTTGCAGAAACATAACAGAACACGATATAATGAAAGGAGAAATACATGGAAAATGGAATATTTACTGAAAACAGTATACAAAACGGGGATGGTCTGCTGACAGATACGGAAATTGTTTACCAGAACAAGGATGTAGCCTCAAAGGTTACTGGGGAAGCTCTGGTAGGACACAGTCTGGCACCTTTTGGTTTGCCGCATATCAGGATTGTTGATGCGCTTCCCACCAATCTTCCGGCAGTCGAAAGCAATGAGCTGCGGCTGGACAATTTGTTTCTTCTGGAGGATGAGGCGATTGCCATCATTGACTATGAGTCCAGGTACAGCCAGGAGAATTTCGTAAAATATCTGAATTATGCAGCCAGGGTGGTGAAGCGGTATTCAGTCAGAAATATGCTTCCCCAGCTGAAAAAGCTTAGAATCATCGTGATTTACACAGCGGATGTGGAGACAGCCTGCACAGAGTATGATCTGGATGGTGTGCTGGTACGGGTGGAGCCATCCTATCTGGTGAAGCTGGATACAGAAGGCATAAAGAAAAGGCTGGAAGAAAAAATCCAGAAGCCGGAAGCCCTGAACATAGAGGAGCAGATGCAGCTGATGGTCTTGCCCCTGACCGTAAAGGGAAAGGAAGCTAAGCAGAAGGCAACCATAGAGGCTGTGGGGCTTGCAAAAAGAATCAGAAACCAGAAACAAAAGGACCAGATCCTCGCAGGGATTCTGACTTTTACAGATAAAATAATAGACGAGGAATACCGTAACAGAATAAAGGAGGAGTGGGAGATGACGCAGATTGGAAAAATGATTTTTGATGATGGATTTAGGGCAGGTGAAAGAAGTGGAGAGGCCCGTGGAGAGGCCCGTGGAGAGAACCGGAAGCTGGTCGAGTTAAGCTGCAGGAAGCTGAGAAAAGGGAAAGCACCAGAGGTGATTGCACAGGAACTGGAGGAAGAGCTGGGTCTGATCCAGGAGATTTGTCAGGCAGCATCCGGATTCGCGCCGGATTATGACTGCGACAAGGTGTTCGGAGTCTGGCAGCAGACATGAAGAACAGAGGGCCCTTTTGCCTTGAGTCCGGTTACGAAGGTCCGCTCTGGCGGTGTCAGTCCCATGGCGTATGGACTGCCATAACAGAATCCGGCGTTTTCGCCCAGAGGGTAACCATGTGGATACCCTGCCCGAAAACGCCGGAATTTGCTCTGATAATCCATATATACCCATGTTTTACAATGTACTGGCCCGCTCCCGGATATTCTGGTGGAAATTGACCACATTGTGCTCATATTCCTCACTCATAAGCGGGGAAGTGATAAGGAAATCCGCAGTCGCTTTGTTGTTGGCGATGGGGATATCGTATACCTGGGCGATTCGCAGAAGGGCCTTTACATCAGTGTCGTGGGGCTGGGCGGTCAGCGGGTCCGAGAAGAAGATCACGAAATCCACCCGCCCCTCCACGATCTTGGCGCCGATCTGCTGGTCGCCGCCCAGAGGGCCGCTGTTGTATCCCTTTACCGGGAGTCCCGTGGCCTCCGTGATCATCCTGGCCGTGGTTCCCGTACCACATAGGAAATGCCCCTTCAATATTTCTTTATGAGCCTCGCACCATTCAATCAGCTCATGCTTTTTCTGGTCGTGTGCGATCAGTGCAATATTCTTCTGTTTTCCGATTGTTAAAGTTAAAAAATCCAAATTACTCATCCTCCTTTCAGATTGGATGTACTTTCAGAGTTTCTCCACATCTGCCCTTCTATGATTTCGTACAGTCATCGCGGTGAATGTGCAGACCTTTCTGTTTCAGATGTTCAGACAAGGCCTGCGTCTGGGCGGATAAAGGCATCTTGCCACAGACCGAAGGAAATGTCAAGTAAAACCGGGAAATGCCAGTATTGTCAGCAGTGCCTTGTTTATAAGGCTATTTTGGCAAAAAAGTGGGCGGATATCCATGGAATACAGGCAGTTTTCGCCTAGACGCGAGGAGGGGTCTGGAAAGAAGAAATATTTCTTCTGTAAAAAAATGATGCTGGTCAGAAAATGCACCCCCCATTTTTGGGAGTTGTTTTCTGTGATTTTTCGTACCACAGCATGGAGTGAAACATGTTTTTTCCGAAAATCTGCCTGAAAGGCCACGACATGAAATCCAATACTATTAGAGTACCCGGATTATCGGAAAGATCAAGAATGACCAAGTTCCCTTTAATGTGGATATTGGTGTTATTAGCAGATGGTCACATCTGGGCGAAGGTATTGACCATGATAAAAGCAGCTAATGATGCAACGCCATAAGACGGGAGCAAATCTGTTTCTATCATACAAGTTTGCTCCCGTTTTGTATGGGTACACACAATTTACCGTTTATGGTCAAACTCCGCATTAAAATAATAGAAGTTCTTCGCGTCCAGATCCGTCTTCAGCTTCTCCAGCGCTTCTCCGAACCGCTGGAAATGAACTACCTCCCGCTCCCGCAGATATTTCAGCGGTTCCCGGACTTCCGGGTCGGGGGTGATGCGGATCAGGTTCTCGTAGGTGCTGCGGGCCTTTTGCTCTGCGGCCAGATCCTCGAAAAGATCCGTGATGGCATCGCCCTTGGACTGGAATTCGCAGGCATTGAAGGGCACGCCTGCAGCAGCCGTGGGCCAGATCCCGGCAGTGTGATCCACATAGTAGGCGTCAAACCCGGCTGTCTGGGCATCCTGGGCGTTCATGTTTTTTGTCAGCTGAAAGATCATGGCACATATGATCTCCAGGTGCGCCAGTTCCTCCGTGCCGATATCTGTCAAGAGACCGGCAACTTCCTTGCATGGCATGGTATACCGCTGGGAAAGATAACGCATGGAGGCGGCCATCTCCCCGTCAGGCCCGCCGAACTGGCTGATGATCAGGGAAGCAGTTTTGGGACATGTCTTTGTGATATTCACCGGATACTGCAGTCGTTTTTCATAAGTCCACATGGTTACACACCTCCTTGATTATCCCAGGGCAGCGGTCCGTCCGACCAGGTGAAATGCTTCTGTCCCGGATATTTGGTAAAGGTTCCGGTCTTATTGTTGGTGTCCGGACACACCTGGCACAGGGTCAGAGGCTCGAATCTGCCGGAATACTCCCTGGTCAGCTGGTAGCGCCGCTCCCTGGCCTGGGCAAATGCCTTTAAGGCATCCTGGTCCAGGGGATGGGTGTCCAGATACAGCAGAAGGTCATCCATGGTAAAGCCCACCTCCTGAATTTCCTTTAAAAGCTTCGCACGCTCAGACAAGTCCGCCACCTCCCGTCACATAAAATGGTTTGTCCAGTCCCGGGAAAATAGTCCCCTGGCGCAGTGCCACCGCAGGTTCATAGATGTTCTCCCATGGCTCCATGGGAACCGTGGCCATAGCTAACACCAGCCCTGCTTCCGGTGCCGGCCCGGGAAGCTTCTGTCCGCATCCGCAGGAGGCGCTGGCAGGGGCCACAGTTTCGCATCCGCAGGAGGTACCGGCAGGGGCAGCAGTTTCACACCCGTGGGAGGTGCCGGCAGGGGCTGCGGTTTCACACCCGCAGGAAACTCCTCCAGGAGCAGAGGCTCCATGACTGCGGGAATCCGCTGTTTTGCGATTGGAAAAATCCATAAATACCACTCCTTTCTTCTGGTTCTTTGTCAGGCAATCATTGTGGCATATGAGCAGCATACCAAACGTTTTGCACACCCATTAGTATGGATTCCCGGTGGGAAAATACCTTGAGAGATTGTTGTAAGGAAAGGGAAAAATCAGGGGAAAAGGAGATTCATGACAGTAACATCGAAAAAAGCTACCGTGCATGGGGCTGTTGTTTCGAAGGGTACGCTCCAGAAAAAGTTTTCCCGTCCTATGGGCTATAACTGCTATTGAATTTGAACAAAAATAAGGATATACTAAAAATAAGAGAATACATAGAAGCGTCCGCCGGTTTCTGTCCTCAGGAAAGGAGGCAGTAAATCAATGGGGAAATATTTGCTGGTTGTGAGATTCCGGGAGCACATCAAACCAATAGGAGGACCAGAATGAACACAATAAAAAGTACCAGATCACACACATACACTTGTCTGGCAGCGGCGATAGCCCTGGCCATAGCCAGTCCGGGCATAGCATCTGCCGCCGAGGACCGTGAGCCTGTTGAGGAGATCCATCTGGTCTTTGAATCGGAGATCGAGACCGGAGGCAGCAGCAGCGAGGTGGAGGTGACTACAGAAGACGACGGTTACACCGTAGGCGGCGTAGGGGTGCTCAATGCCACCGGCGACTGGGCAGGCGGCGTGCGCCCCAAGGTGGAGGTATACCTTTACGCTGATGACGAATACTATTTTCCACGGGTGCGGGAGGATATATTTGATTTCTCCGGTGAGGACGTGGAATACGTATCCGCCAGACGGCAGGAGGACAACTCTGAGCTGGTTCTGACCGTGCGTCTGGAAGAACTGGAGGGGGAACATCTGTGGGTGGACGGCCTCAGATGGGACAAGGAAGAAGGGGCGGCTGTCTGGGAGGAGAATCCTTCGGCCCGCGGCTATGAGACGAGACTCTACCGGGGGAGCACCCTGGTGGATTCCATGGTTTTCCGCTCGTCCTCTGATACCATCTGGCCCGTATCCGGGAAGATGAAGGAAAGCGGAACCTATTACTTCCAGGTCCGCGCCATAGGCAGCGGTTCCTCCCGCGGAGACTGGGAAACCTCTGGAAAATGGACCCGCTCCGCATCTGGCACCGACAGCTGGAACGACGACACCACAAGCGACAGCGACAAGGAGATGGTAAGTCCCTCCAGCTCATCCAAGCCCCAGGAGGGCTACTACAGCGACGAAGAATTTGACCCGGATCAGGACAATGATTATGGGAACAGCCCCAGAGACGATGACGACAGCGACGATGAAAATTACGGGCCGGGGACGGGGCGTACCCGGAACCAGACTGAGAGCAGCTCCGGCACCGGCAGTAATGGCAGTTCCGGCACTGGCAGTACCAGTCCCGGCACCGGCGGAACTACAGACACACCCAACGCAGATTCCACCGCCATTTCCACCTGGCCGGAGCCTATCCGGACAGAAGCAGGAAGCTGCTGGAAACAGGACCAGCAGGGCTGGTGGCTCCGGCTGCGGGACGGCACCTGGCCGGTCAATGTCTGGGCCATGGTAGATAACACCTGGTACTGCTTCGATTCTAGGGGCTACCTGCGCCATGGCTGGATTCTCTCCAGCGGCAGCTGGTACTACTGCGGCGAAAACGGCGCCATGCTGGTCAACGCGCGGACTCCTGACGGACATTTTGTAGGAGGCGACGGCGTGTGGATCCAGTAACTCCGGCTTCTTTGGAACAATACATATTTGGGCCAGGGATGCCGCAAAAACAGGCAAACCTTAAAATCAACGATAACAGGCAGCAAACAGGTAAAAACAATGAAACACTCCCTTTACATCAAATTCCTCCTGGGTTATCTGGTCTTTGGTATGCTGGGCTTTATTACCATTTCCACCCTTTCCTCCCGGCTGATGTACAACCAGCTGGTGGTGGAAAAGACCGAGGAAATGTACGATGAGGCCAACCTGATCGCCTCAGCCTACAGCAGCTTCTACCAGGGCAAGAAGCAGGACCTGAATTCCGTATATCCCCAGCTCCAGGCCGTGGCCGAATTCCTGCGGGCAGAGATCTGGGTGGTGAACCGCCGCGGAGTGATCGTGGTAGACAGCAACCGCTCCATGCGGTCAGGCATGATCATTGAAGACTTTGACCCCACAGCTACAGGAAACAAATCCTACTGTATAGGCAATTATTATGGCCTGTTTCCCTACGATGTGGTAAGCGTATCGGCGCCCATTACGGGAAACTACAATACCTACGGGTATGTGCTGGTGCATCTGCCCATGAGCCGGATCCAGGAGTCCGGGGACAGGGCGCTGAATGTAGTGTACATTACGGCAGCCATCATGCTGGTGCTGTCACTAAGCATCCTGCTGGTCTTTGCCCTGACCGTATACATTCCCTTAAAGAAGATCACGGCAGGAGCCAATGAATACGCCGCAGGTAATCTGGATCACCAGATCCAGGTCAACACCCACGACGAGATGGGTTATCTGGCAGACACACTGAACTATATGTCCAGTGAGCTCAACAAGATGGAGGAGTACCAGAAGACCTTCATTGCCAATGTCTCCCACGATTTCCGTTCGCCCCTGACCTCCATCAAGGGCTATCTGGAGGCCATCATTGACGGAACCATTCCCACGGAGATGCAGGAGAAATACTTAAACCGGGTGATCTCCGAGACCGACCGGCTCAACAAGCTGACCCAGGGCCTTCTGACACTTAACTCCCTGGACAGCAAGGGGTATCTGAGCCGGGGGAATTTTGACATTAACCGGGTGGTCAAGGATACGGCAGCTTCCTTTGAAGGAACCTGCGAGAAGAAGAATATCAACTTTGACCTGACTTTCTCCGACAACATCCAGATGGTATATGCGGACATGGGCAAGATCCAGCAGGTACTGTACAACCTGATTGACAATGCCATCAAGTTCAGCCACCAGGACTCCACCATCTATATCCAGGCCTCGACCCGGTATGAGAAGGTCTTTGTGTCAGTCAAGGACACCGGCATCGGCATTCCCAAGGACAGTGTGAAAAAGGTCTTTGAACGCTTCTACAAGACTGACCAGTCACGGGGCAAGGACAAACGGGGCACCGGCCTGGGCCTGTCTATTGTAAAAGAGATCATCCAGGCCCACGGGGAGAATATTGATGTGATCAGCACCGAAGGCGTGGGATCGGAATTCATTTTCTCGCTGCCAAGGGCAGTGAATCTGGATAGTTAGACAGAAGATCCTGGCGGCATGGATTCCGGGCAGGGTTATGCAAAGCCGGATGGTGTGTAGAAAAGGAATATGGAATTTCCATACAGGAAAGTACTGGTACATTACCCGCATCACCTGGTATACAAAGAGGAGCAGGATATGATAGAGAATCACATAAATACATGGAAACACAGAGAGAAAAAGGTAACAGTTCAGCCACTCTCTGAACTGTTACATAAAAAGAACAGTTTCAGGTTTTTCCGGCAGATACCGGCAGCAGCGCTTCTGGCTTTGACCTTTATTGTGTGTGGCATAGGTTCTGGCTCATTGCCAGCCTGGGCAGAAGAAACATCTTCCTCCCCGGATGCCGCCGGTCTGAACGTGACGGGCCTCAGATGGGACGAGTCCGACGGAAGCGCTGTCTGGGACGGCAATCCTGACGCAAAATCCTACCAGGTCCGTCTCTACCGCGGAAACTCCTCCGTCACCTCTGCCCGCACCACCAGCGAGACCTACTATCGCTTCACCAGCAGCATAAGCCGTCAGGGGGACTATCGGTTTGAAGTCCGGGCTGTGGGAAGCGGTTCCCGGTATGGCGAATGGGCCAGCTCCCCTTCCTGGTATGTCTCCGCAGCCGAAGCCAGGGATCTGAAATACTATTCCTCCGACGGCCCTGGCGGAAGCACCTACGGCTCCGGCTGGGGTCCAGGTGTGGCGGGCGGTTACTACGATGGCTACTATAACGGCTATTACGATGGTTATTATGGAAATGGTTATAACAGCGGCAGCCCAGGTGCTGTTTATGGTTACAACGGCGGCCCTGGTGTCGTGGGCGGAAGCAGTTACAATGGAGGCCCCGGCGTCACTGGCGGAAGCGGTTATAATGGAGGCCCCGGCGTCACTGGCGGCACCGGTTACACCGGCGCGCCGGGGGTAGTCACCGGTTCCGGAAGCCACTGGTGCCTGGATCAGTACGGATGGTGGTACCAGTTCGCTGACGGCACCTATCCCAAAAACTGCTGGCAGTGCATCGACAGCCGCTGGTACTGCTTCAATGAATCCGGCTACATCCGCTATGGCTGGATCCAGCACAACCAGAACTGGTACTACTGCGGCCCCGACGGCGCCCTCCTCTCCAATACCCGGACACCGGACGGGTATTATGTGGGAGAGGGCGGGGTGTGGATTCCGTAGGATTGCATATAGATAATTTATACCAGAAGGAAAAGAACGCCACCAGGATTTATTCCTGAAAGCGTTCTTTTTATGTAACAGTTCAAGGGGGTATCTGAACTGTTGCCTTTTTATATTTGCTATTACTGACAGGTATAGACATTAACAGCTTCATCCAGAGCCTTTTGGGACAGTTCCTGACCGATACCTGGACGGTCTGGAACATCATAGTATCCGTTTACAGGCCGGATGTCACTATACATACCCAATTCGCACATATCCTTCTTGATAGCACCTTCGTGTACCTCGTGAATCAGGAAGTTGGGGATTACAGCTTCTACCTGCAGGCTGGCAGCAGTTGCGATGGGACCGCCGCAGATGTGGAGCTGTACTGCAGAATCGTATATGTTGGCCATATCGCAGATCTTCTTGGTTTCAGAGATACCGCCGCACAAGGTCAGATCCGGCTGGACTACCTGGAGGACGTGTTTCTCAAGGAATTCCCGGAAGCCCCAGCGGGTATAGATTCTCTCGCCGCTGGCAAGAGCGATATGAGGAAGAGCCTTATGAATTTCCAGCATATTGTCTACATTCAGCGGGTTGCATGGTTCTTCATAATAATAAAGGTTTAATGGTTCCAGTCGCTGGCCAAGCTGGATACCCGTATTGGCATCCGGATAGGAGTGGGTTTCAATGATAATATCCAGATCTTTGCCGCCTTCCCTGCGGATAGCCTCTGTACGCTGGTAACAGGTGTCGAGAATCTTCTCACTAAGCCTGCCTCGTGTCTTCCAGTTGGAATTCAATGCTTCACGGGCCCATTTTCCTTCAGAAGTAACACCCATGGGATCTACTTTAACAGCATCATAGCCATCTTCCAGGGCATCAAGAGTTGCCTTTGCATAATCATCTGGATTTGTCAGAAATAAATGCTCAGGTCCCCAGCCAAACTGTATCTGACTTGCATAAGCGCGGATACGGTCATTGGTTTTTCCGCCCAGAAGTTTGTATACAGGCACACCGTATGCCTTGCCCATGATGTCCCACAGCGCTGTATCAATAGCACTCATACCAGCGTTAATTACCGTACCGCCGCCCATACCCCAGAAAGTGGAACGGAAAATGGTCTCCCAGATAAGCTCTGGTTTCAGTGGATCCATGCCAACGATGATTTCACCGAAATCACGGGCGATCCCCACGCCTGCATAGTGTGCTCTGCCGTAGGACAAGCCTACTTCCCCATATCCGTAGATATCTTTGCAGTCGGTGTTGATACGGACACAGATTACTTTCCCCATAACATTGGGTTTACACTCGATAACATTTACGCTTGTAATTTTCATAATAAATATACGCTCCTAATCATTTTTAACAGGAAGAACAGGAGTGTATACATATAACTCAAGTTGTTATACAAGCATACTATCATACAAAATAAATAAAGTCAAGAAATTTTCCAAATCCGGCGAATTCCCGATGCTTCTTGTCTGGCATAGCCGGATAAGAAAATATACCCCGTGAACAGCTTAATGGGTGTCTGAACTGTTACTATTCTGGCTGTAGTAGCGATGAGAGCGCTCCCGGGATTCCATCATGGCTTTTGTAAAACGGTCAATATCACCGGTCCGGATGCTTTCCAGCATTTCACGATGGTGACTGAGAATGTGGGAAAAGCCAGAGGCAGTCTCAATAGAGCGTTGCACGTTGGTTTTGGTGGTTTCATCCAGTAGAAATTCCAGGGCATCGTAAATACCATAGATGATCTTATTTTTGCATAGTCGGCAGGATTCCCGGTGGAACTGGATATCAGCCTTATGGAAAGCCTCCAGGTCATTTTTACAGGCAGCCTGTTCCATTTGTTCAGACAATTCCTCCAGACGATGCAGATCTTCTGGAGAGATACCATCAGCCAGGGCCAGCCGGATGCTTCCTATCTGGAGAATAGAACGAAGGTCATTAATTTCGTTAGGATCGTCTCCCAGAAGCCGCAGGCGGTAGAGCTCACCAAAGTAGGAACGGAGATTAAAGTCCTGGACGAAAGTACCTTCTCCTACCCGGGTCTCTGTGAGACCAATGGCATTACAGCGCTGGATGGCGCTGCGCAGGGACATGCGGCTTACTCCAAGGGTTTCGGCCAGCTCATTTTCGGAGGGAATCTTCTCGCCAGGTTTCCAGGTACCTTTGAGAATTTCGTCCTGAATATAGTTTGATATTTGAACACTTAGATTGGTCTTGACGATTTTTGCCATATAATTCCTCCCTATAGACACAGTTTGTATGGTTTCTGTCAGCAATCCGGCATAAGCGGCGACTGGCATATATCACATATCTGTTTAATCAAACGATCCTATACTTGTATGATACCTGTACGATAATACAATAAGTATAATATGGTTATCTGTAAAACACAAGAAGCAAATTAATTGCATGGTAACTATGAACAAAATATTGGAAAAATATAAGAATCATCTTGACAAATCATCCAAAACATGGTTATATACTTGTATAACAGGAAGACAGGAATACAGAAGACACGGCCCATTTATAATCCGGAGCTATTTTGAAAAAGTGAGATATATGAATATCAGGAAGAGGATGCGGCAGAATAAAAATCAATATTAATTCTGTGGGAGGATTATTCTTATGAAGAAGAAAGTTATAGCTTTGACAATGGCGGCGGCTATGGCAGTTACCATGACTGCATGTGGAAGTGGTTCCCAGGGCGAAGCACCTGCCGCCCAGGGAGGGGCTGCTGCTGGCGGCAGTGCGGAAGAGACCGTGAAGATCCGGATGGCATCCACAGTCAGTAGCACTGAACTGGAATCACGGGCTACGGGTATGTCGGCAGGGCTGATGGCATGGATTGATACGGTAGAGTCTGAGTCCGGCGGTTCCATTCAGATTGATCTGTTTGCAGACGGCCAGCTGGCGTCAGGCACAGACGCTATTGTCAACGGAATCCAGACCGGTGCTTTTGAGGCCTCTCATTTTAATACCGGAAGCTGGGCTACGTACACGGATGCATTCGCTGAGTTGAATGTGCCTTATTTGTATTCTGATCTGGATGATGTGCACAAGGTTCTGGACGGGGAAATTGGTGCAGCCATGAAGGCGAAGCTGGAACAGGATGTTTCCGGCATTAAGGCGCTGTCTTATATTGATATCGGTTTCCGTGAGGTCACCTCATCTAAGGAAATCCATTCGGTTTCCGATATGAAGGGGCTGAAGATCCGGACCATGGATGATAAACTTCAGATTGCGTGTATGGAAAATATGGGGGCGGCTGTGACTTCTGTTCCGATCACAGAGCTATACAGCGCTCTGCAGACCGGCATGGTGGATGCCCAGGAGAATCCGCTGTCAACCATTGATTCCCAGAAGTTCTATGAAGTTAATCCTTACTGCTGCCTGACCAACCATTCTTATACATCTACCTTTGTATTTATGAATGCGGATGTATATAACAAGCTGTCTGATAACCAGAAGGCAGCTATTGAAAAGGCGAATGAAGCCTGTATGACGGCATCCAAGAAGGCGGCCGAAGCGGCGGAAGATATCTACCGCAATACCCTGACAGAAAAGGGCATGACCATTTATGCACCCACGGAAGACGAGATGAAAGAATTTAAGGAGGTCGCGAGCGCATGCTGGCCCCAGGCAAAAGAGCTTATGGGAGAAGACCGCTACAATGCACTGATGGCAGCGTTGGGAATCAACTAACAGCATACCATTGGAGAGGACAATCATATGGAAAAGAAAGAATTTGACTGGAAGAAATTTATAACCAATATCGACCAGTACATCAGCGCGGTGATCTTTATTATAATCATGTGTCTTCTGTTTTTGCAGGTGGTATCCAGATATTTGTTCCGTCATTCTTTTACCTGGACAGAAGAGCTGTCGATTTTGCTGTTTGTCTGGATGACTTACATGGGCGTATCCAGTGCGGTTACCTACCGGAAAAATCTGCGTATTGATGCTTTGCTGGATATAGTGCCGTTTCAAATAAAGAAAATGCTGCTGATCCTGGGGGATATTATCTTTATAATTTTTAATATATATCTGATCTTCCCTTTTCTTCAGCTGATCAGGGGACTGGGAAACTCCAAAACACCAATTCTGGGGATTCCCAAGGCTGTCACCTACTGGCTGATCCCGTTTATTCTGGTGGTCACCTGCGTAAAGCTGGTTGTGGATATAGGTAAACTGCTGCGCGAGGATGAGAAGAATCTGGGGGCTTCAAAGCCCTCTATTGATCTGGAGGCTTGTGAGCGGGAGTTTCGGGAAAGCCAGAACAGTCAGACAATGAAGGAGGGGGAGTGACCTTATGGGATTATTGATTTTATTTGGAACTATGATCTTTTTCTTTGCGATTGGTGTTCCCATAGGAATCTGTCTGATATTTCCGTGTTTTATCATGCTTCTGGTCAATCCGGTGACGTCGGCCTCCTTTCTTGCCCAGAGCTTTTATACGGGCGTGGCATCTTCTTCCATGATAGCTCTTCCTTTCTTTATGATTTGCGGAAATATCATGGATAAGGGAGGTATTTCCAGAAGGCTGGTCAATGCAGCCAACAACTGTATCGGCGGGATTACTGGTTCTTTGGGTATGGTCACCATCCTGGCCTGTATGTTCTTTGGAGCCGTCTCAGGGTCGGCAGTGGCTACTGTGGCCGCCATTGGCGCCATCATGCTGCCGGAAATGGTCCGGCATGGATATGACAAATATTATGCCACGGGCCTCTGTGCGGTGGCTGGTGGTCTTGGCATCATTGTGCCGCCCAGCTACCCTATGGTAGTATATGGAGTCACTAATAATGAATCCATCGGAGACTTATTTGTTGCCGGGATTGTGCCGGCGATTATGGTGGGAGCATTTTTGATGCTTGTCAATTATTTTTACTGCCGCAAGCGCGGAATCAGGGGGACGAATAAATTTCATTTAAAGACGGCTGTTCTTGGCTTCTGGGATGCAAAATGGGCTCTGCTGATGCCGGTGATCATTCTGGGGGGAATTTATGCAGGGATTTTTACAGCGACAGAGGCAGCAGTGATTGCCACTGTGTACGGCATTGTGATTGGATGCTTTGTCTACAAAGAGGTTACATTCCTGCAGCTCTGGAATGAATTCAAGGCTACGGCGACATTTTCCGGCGGGATGATGTGGACGGTCGCACCGGCTACGGCAATTGGGCTGGTTTTCGCCTACATGGGTATCAACAAGGCTATTGCCAGCTTTTTCCTGGGAATTTCCACTAATACCTTTGTGGTAATGTTCCTGATTACCTGCATTTTGTTTCTGGTGGGCATGTTCCTTCAGACGACGCCGGCTATCGTGATTTTCAGCCCGGTGCTTCTGAATGTCGCCAAAGCAGTGGGCGTATCTTCACTTCAATTTGGCGTAGTCATGACCCTGGCTCTGGCTATTGGTTTTTGCACACCACCGGTTTGCGCCAATGTATTTGTTGCCCAGAGCATGACCGGGCTGCCTATGGACCGGATTGTAAAACCGGCAGTTCCATTTATCGCAGTATTGATTCTGGCCCTTCTGCTGGTATGCTTTGTTCCGGGACTTTCTGTGGGGCTGCTGGAAATTCTGGGATAATGGACGGTATATATTCCGGCGGCTGACTGGAACGGGTTTGTTTTGGATTTCTGTCTGGTAGGGGACAATCGTAACAGTTCAAGGTGGATCTGATTCTGAGAGTATATTTATGTTGCCAGGAATGGCAGCGGAACGGAGAATATTTATGTTAAATGAGAAGAATAAGGAACTGCTGGACAGGCTGGGACTGGAGTATCCTTGTGTAGCAGTCAAATT
This sequence comes from uncultured Lachnospiraceae bacterium, assembly GCA_910577655.1. Taxonomy (GTDB): domain Bacteria; phylum Bacillota; class Clostridia; order Lachnospirales; family Lachnospiraceae; genus Brotaphodocola. Next base: position 13,888 of record CAJTOW010000069.1, read on the forward strand.
CCGGTTTGAGAGACCAAAGGTACCTTGTTATGATGGGGAGAAGCTGGCTTATTGTCAGTATGTGAAATATACACAGGATACGGGAAAGCATTTTTATATAACCAAGGAGAATGATGCATGCTATGGGAAAATGGCATTGGGGATGATTGACAAGCCGCCTGTTACAGCCAGTGGACAGGCCGGATATGATTTTGGATGTTATAAATCACCGGTGGGTTGTCAGCAGCTCTATCAGAAGCTGCCTGTTCTGGAGCCTCATACGATCCGGTTTGTGGAGTTTTGTCCGGCAGCCGACTGCGATTTTGATCCGGATTTGCTGTTTTTTGTGGCGGATCTGCCGCAGAGCGATATTATCATGCGGGCTACCAGCTACATATCGGGGGATCTGTGGGAATCCAAATCCTCACCGGTTATCAGTTGTGCCTGGATGTATGCGTATCCGGTTATCAGCGGTAAGGTAAATCATATTACTACTGGTTATTACCATGGCCTGCGCCGCCGGAAAGCCTATCCGGCAGGTCTGCGGATGATCTCAGTCCCATTTCAGAAGCTGCCGGAGTTCTTCGCGGCGTTGGAGGAAATGGACTGGACGCTTATTGCTTTCAGGGAAGATGCGGAAAGTAAGGCGGAATTGCAGAGACGTATAGATCATTGGCAGGAGATGGCCTCCGAAATAGGAAGTCATGTAGATTTGCATTAATGGAAGATGAAGGAGCTGTGAAAAAGTCAGAATTTTCTGTAGAGACAACGAACTGATACGGCAAAACGTGGTTGTCCTGATTGCAGGAAATACTTTCTCACAGCTCCCTTTTTTCGGAATATGCTCTTCGGCTTTTTTGCGTACTTTCTTGTGGAAGTATAGTTTGAATACATTTTAAGCTGTTACTTCACAGGTTCTACAAAGCCGCCCTCTCCGCCACCTCATGATTCAGCTCCCGCAGCCTCCCATACAAGGTCCGGAATACCCCATACCCCCAGTCATACTCCGAAGCCCTGCCGGCATCCGGATAAAAGGTCTTATCTGTATGAACCATACGATCTACAGCGGTGCGGATATCCGGGCAGGCGCCGGTGCCGACAGCTGCCAGGATTGCAGCACCCAGGGAGGCGGCTTCCGTGACCTGATTGGTGTGAATGATTCTTCCGGTACAGTCGGCCTTCAGCTGTAGCAGCTTGTCTGTCCGGGCGCCGCCGCCGATGGCGTGGAGGGGGCCTGTGGGGATGCCGATGTTTTCCAGTGCCTCGATATTCTGCCGCAGGTCATAAGCCATGCTGTCCAGAACAGCCCGGGTAATATCCGCCTTGGTATGATGGGCGCGCATGTGCAGGATCGCGGCAGCAGAGGCCGGATCAGACACCGGAGTCTCACAGCCATTGATGTGGGGCAGCACGAAGACATCCGCGATCCGGTCAGAGCTGCTCTCGATCAGATAACGGTAGGGATCCAGTCCATGGGCCAGCGCGTGAGCCTCTTCTCCGCCGCAGAACAGATTTTTGTACCATTTCAGGAGCACCCCGGCATTCTGGTTCAGGGACATGACGGAATACCGGCCCTCCAGTACATGGGGAATACATGGGAAATGGCACCGCAGCACACCATCTGGCTGGGGGATCCCCTTGTGGATCGCCATCAGCACCTCCACTGTCCCAATGGCATTCATGGTCTGGCCCGGATCAATGGCTCCACAGCCGATGGTTCCGCAGGTCTGGTCGTGGGAGCCCAGGATAATCCGTGTTTCAGCCGGAAGGCCCAGCATTTCCCCCAGATCCTGCCGGATCCGGCCCAGGTCCGTGGCAGCCTTCAGCGGAGCGGACAGCTTCCCGGGGTCGATCCCGGTCAGTTCCAGAACCTTCTGATCCCAGTCAAGGGTCTGTATGTTCAACAGCATTCCACGGCTGGCCACGGAATAATCGATGACAGTCTCCCCGGACAGACACCAGGTCAGATAATCCTCCACACATAAGAATTTCCAGGCTCTGTGAAAGATTTCCGACTCATGCTCCTTAAACCACATCAGCTTGTTTACCATATAGATGGGCGAAAATGGGAGTCCGGTCCGCTGGAAAAGCTCCTTTTCGTCTGCATGCTCCTGCCACCACAGGTTCTGTGCCCCGGTCCGGGTATCGACTGTGGTGATGAAATTGTAAAGGGGACGGCCCTGGCAGTCAAAGGGGGCCACGGTCTGGGCAGCAGATGACACGGCCAGGGCCCGGACTGTCTGGTTCAGGTCAGAGAGCCGGGACGCCACCTGGGAAAGCACAGATTTTGCCCCATTCCAGATATGGGCCGGGGCCAGCTCAGCCCACCCGTCCTGGGGCGTGATCAGCGGATAGTCCTGGCAGGCGGCGGCGAGAATGCGGCCTTCTTCATCAAAGGCCAGTGCTTTTATGCCGGAGGTTCCGGCGTCGAGTCCGATGTAACACATGGCAGTTCTCCTTGGATATATATTTCATTCCGGCATCCTGGCAAGGGACACCTGCGGTGTCCTGGGGGGCTGTGCCGGACACCTGGCGGAAAAGGATTTTCAAAGATCCTTTAGAATTTCGTATCCCCCAGTGCCTTCCGCGTCTTCTGCAGATTTTCGTAATAGTGTGCCTCATTCCGGAAGGACAGAATAGTGATCAGTGTGTCAATAACCGTCAGCTGTGCGATCCGCGAAGACAGGGCTTCACTTTTGTAAAATGTCTCCGATGAGGAGGTAAACAGGCTGACGTCACTGTATTTCAGTATCGGTGATTTCCCCCAGTTGGTGATGGTGATGCATTTTGCGCCGGTGTCGTGGGCCAGGGCCAGGGCCTCGATGGTACTGAGTGTGGCGCCGGAATGGGAGATGGCGATGGCCACATCCTTTTCTGTCAGGATGGACAGCAGCATCCGCTGCATGTTGTTGTCTGTGTAGGAGTAAGCGGCGATGCCGATCCGCAGCAGCTTGTTGACCGCGTCGTCGGCCACATTCCTGGAGCCGCCGGCAGCCAGAAAGACCACCTTCTCCGCTTTGCTGATGTAGTCGGCGGCAGTCTCCAGATGCTGGAAATCCAGCACATTCAGGGTAGCCCCCAGGACCTGGGTGTAGGAATAGAAGATCTTGTGGGCAATGACCGGGACGCTGTCATCTTTGGACAGGCTTTCATGGAACTGCTTTACAGGATCAATGGTATCCTGGGCCACGCTGATCTTTAAAGCCTGGAAGCCTTTGTAGCCAAGCTTCTTGGAGAGCCGTACCAGGGTGGCTTCACTGGTCTGGCACTGTTCGGCCGTTTCCGTGATGGACATGTGTATGATCTCATTGCTGTGGCCGGCGATATAGTCACAGATGGCTTGTTCCCGTGGACTCAGCTTGACAGACTGGGTGCAGGCAAGAAATGACCGTTTATTTGTCATGTCTGTTTCTGAATTCAAAAATTCGTTCATGATTCCTCCCGGATTTCTAATATACTCTTAATCTCCATTATAAAACGCATGAAAGTTTTTTTCAATATATGAAAATTATTTTCATATTTTACACAAAATACCAAGAGGAAATTTGTGAATTAGTGCTAAAAATACAGAATATACGGAATAAGTATAAAAATTACTTGCAAATATCCAGTTAAAATGCTAAAATTATTTTCACAAACCTCCAGATCGATTGCACTGGAATGAAAATTATTTTCACAAACGCCGAAAGGAGAAGAGATTATGAAAAAACGGTTTTTATCAATGTTGCTGGGTATTTCCATGGCAGTATCACTGACAGCCTGTGGCGGCGGTTCATCAGCGCCGGCTCCGGCTGCTACGGCAGCAGGCAGCACAGAGTCCGGCAGTACCGGGGCGGAAGCAGACAGCGGGAAAGCAGCAGGCGGCAATGAGGAAGCAGGCGCAAAGTCGGATGTAAAGACTACGTATCTGAATTTCGCCCATAACCGTTCCGAGGATGATGCATTCGGCATAGCGGTGAAGGAAGCCAGCGATCTGCTGTATGAGGCCACGGACGGGGCCTATGCATTTCAGATATATCCCTCCGGAACCTATGCGTCCCTGAGTGACTGTATGGAGGCAGTATCCGGCGGTACCCTGGATTTTTCCTGGTACGATACGGGGATGGATTATGCAGAGCGTCTGGGTGTGCTTTTATCCCCCTTCTGCTTTGACAGTTACGATCACTGGCGGGCGTTCAAGCAGTCTGATGTATATAAGGAATTTGTCCAGGATATGAGCGATACCTGCAATGTCCATCATTTCGGATATTTCACCTTTGGCTTCCGCATGGTCACGGGAAATGAGATCTGGAAGACACCGGAGGAATTCGCGCCGGTGAAGCTGAGAATGGCAGTCCAGCCGCCCTATCCGGCCATTGCTACCGTACTGAATTGTACCGGAGAGCCTCTGGATGCCAATGAAGTCTACACGGCACTGCAGACCGGCGTGTTTGACGGGCAGGAGAATCCTTATTCCGATATCATTTCCAGAAAATTCTATGAGGTGCAGAAGTACATCATCAAGACCGAGCATGTGCTTTCAGTAGGAGGCGTGGCCTGCTCCAGCAAATGCTGGGACAGTCTGGATGCAGAGACCCAGGCAGCAGTCACGGAGGCAGTGGAGTATATTCTGGAAGCAGTGGACAAGGCTACCATTGACGGGGCGCCGGAGCAGGAGAAATTCCTTGAGGAGCAGGGCTGTGAGGTCGTGACGGTGGAGGACAAGGCTCCATTCAAGGACCGGGCATATCTGGTATTTGAGCAGTATCCTGAGTTTGAATATTACTATACTAAGATTCAGGAAGTGGAGTATTGATCTGTTGCGGGCACATATTGCAGAACCATCTTATTCTGCGTCATTGCCAGGGCTCTGTCTGTGAGTGGTCCGACCGGCATCTGGTATAAGAAGGTGCAGTGGGGCATGTCCTGATGGCAAGGAGGTTTTATGGAGAAAGTCAAAAAATGCAATGAATTTCTGAAAAAGGCCGAGCTGGTCATAGGAACAGCCGGACTGCTGGTGATCTTCTTTTTGATCACAATCAATATCATCCGGCGGTATTTCCTCCACAATGCCTGGGGCTGGAGCGGGGAACTCAATGGTTTTATCTATGCGTGGATCGCATTTCTGTCAGCAGCTTATGCCCTGGCAGATGACAACCATGTGAAGATCACCATTCTGAAGGACCGCCTTGGGGAACGGTTCAACCATGTTGTCCGGCTCTTCACGGATCTGGTCTCCATTGTGGGTTTTGTGTGGCTGTGTTTTCCCACCTGTTCAGCCCTGAGGTCCATGAAATACACGGCAGCTCTGCGGTGGCCCAAGGGGATCGTATACTCCGGGCTGCTGGTGGGATTCATTCTTTATATTATTCATTTTGTGATTCTGGTTATTGGGCATATTTATTATCTCAGGTATCAGAAGGAACTGCTGTAAGGGAGGTGCGTTATGGGATTTATATGGTTTATGATACTTTTTTTCCTGCTGATTCTCATAGGCATGCCCATCACCATTGCCATGATCATCCTGTCCTTCTTTTATCTGGAGATCAAAGGTGTGCCGGTGGAGACCATGGCGGCTAATATGTTCACGGGCATGACCAGTTTTGTGCTGCTGGCCATTCCGCTGTTTATCCTGACGGCGGAGGTCATGGACCGGACCAGGGTGACGGACCGGATGTTCCGGTTTGCCAATGGGCTGGTGGGTTATATGCCTGGTGGTCTGGCCCATGTGAATATCATCACGTCGGTGATATTTGCCGGGATGTCCGGGGCAGCGGTGGCGGATGTGGGCGGCATCGGTCATGTGTGCCAGTCAGAAATGGTGAAGAAGGGATATTCTCCCTATTACAGCGCGGGGATTACCATGTCCTCCTCCCTGATTGGACCCATCATCCCGCCTTCCATTCCGGTAATTATTTATTCCATGGCTACCGGGGCGTCCGTGGGCAAGCTGCTCTTCGCCGGGGTGGTGCCTGGGCTTCTCATGGGAATTGCGCTGATGGCATATGCATTTGTGTGCGCGAAGCTTTACAGTCATCCCCAGGAGCCTATGGTGGCGTGGCGGGTCTATGTGTCAGAACTTGCCCGCGCCTTCTTTGCCAGTCTTCCGGCGCTGCTGACACCGGCGATCCTTTTGCTTTGCATCTACACGGGGATCACTACCACCACGGAAGCCGCCGCCCTGGCGGTATGTTATGCGCTGTTCCTTGGGCTGGTGCTCTTTAGAACTTTGAGTTTTCCGGATTTTGTGGATTCTTTTAAGAGCGTGTTCAAAAAATGTGGACCAGTTCTGCTTGCCATCCCGGCAGGCAAGGCATTCGGTTATGTCCTGACCACGGAAAATGTCCAGGCGCGTCTTTACGACCTGATGTTTTCTGTGTCCGGCGGCAATAAGTGGCTCATTCTCATCATGATTATGGCTTTGTTCCTGGTACTGGGGATGCTGTCCGATCCAAATGTCAACATCATGCTGTTTGCCCCCATGGTGGCGTCCATTGCGGTCAGCGTAGGTTTTGACGAGATTCATTTCGGTATCCTGCTGATCCTTAATGCCATGCTGGGCAATATCACTCCGCCCGTGGGCAATGTTCTGATGGCCGTAGTGGCCCTGGAGGGACTGGATTATGGGAAGACCTGTCGGGCACTGGCGGCGCCCCTGGCTGTTCTGGTGGGAGTGCTGGTGCTTCTGGTCTTGTGTCCGCCGCTGTGTACCTGGCTGCCGGGGCTGATTATGTAGAAATCAACAGGTGTTTGGTGACAAAGGTTTTGCCTGCGTCTGGCTGCAGTTGCTGGACATCAGTGGACAATAACCACGTTTGAACAGTAACAGACACAGAGCTGACGGGAGGTTGACACAACCGCCTCCATAAATATAGAATAGAGGAGAACAATACAATTATGGCAATGTTAGGAAAAGAAGTCCGTATGAGACGTCTTGTAAATCCAAAGAGCAACAAAATGATGGCGATTACTGTTGATCATGCCATCTCCAGGGGGATTGCCCCCATGACCGGGATCCAGCCGATCCAGAATGCCATTGACCGGATTATAGCCGGACACCCCGATGCCATGACCATGACCAAGGGGATCGCGGAGCGGTGCATGTACCAGCATGCCGGAGAGGTATCTCTGCTGCTGAAATGCTCCAGCTACGCACCGGTACATCCTACCAGGGACGCAGTGTTCGGCAGTGTGGACGAGGCCGTGCGCATGGGTGCGGACGCAGTGTCTGTGGGAGCCATGACTCTGGGAGATTTCCAGGATGTCCAGTTTGAGGAGATCGGCAGGATTGCCGAAGAATGTATGGTAAAGGGAATGCCTCTGGTAGCCCATATTTATCCTAAAGGGGAGCATGTTCCTGCAGACCAGCGCACCTCCTGGGAAAATATCGCTTACTGCTGCCGCAGCGCCTGTGAACTGGGAGTGGATATCGTGAAGACCACCTATACAGGGGATCCCGATTCCATGGCAAAGGTCATTTCCTGCGTCCCCTCCAGCTTCCGGGTGGTGATCCAGGGCGGCGATGCCTGCAGAACCCTGGAGGATTACCTGCAAATGACCAGGGACGCCATGGACTGCGGAGTGGGCGGAGTCACCATGGGGCGGTTTGTGTGGGATTACAAGGATGTGACGGCCCTGGTGGTCACCCTCCGGTATATGATCCATGAGGGATACAGCGTGAAGGAGGCCAGAGAGCTTTTGACACAGCTGGAGCATGACCGGAATTATGAAGATTTTTAAATACATAACTATGTGCACCCGCAGTTTCCCCGCACCTGCCTTTATGGCTGATTCCGGGAGTACATAAATTGAAAATGGAGGGTACTATGAAAATTGTAGTATTAGACGGCTACACCGAGAATCCCGGCGATCTTGACTGGGGGTGTCTGGAGACCTTTGGGGAACTGACCGTGTATGACCGCACGGATGTCACAGATGAGGACGGGATCATTTCCCGTATCGGGGATGCCCAGATTGTGGTGACGAACAAGACACCGGTGACCCGGCGGGTGATGGATGCCTGCCAGATCCGGTTTATCGCGGTGCTGGCCACAGGGTACAATGTGGTGGATTGTGACTGTGCGGGGGAGAAGGGGATCCCCGTGTCCAATGTACCTGCTTACGGGACAGCGGCTGTGGGCCAGTTCGCCATCGCTCTTTTGCTGGAGATCTGTCATCATATCGGGCATCACGACCAGACAGTTAAGGCCGGGAAATGGCAGAATAATCAGGACTGGTGTTACTGGGATTATCCCCTGATAGAGCTGGCCGGCAAGACTATGGGGATCATCGGGTTCGGACGGATCGGGCAGACTACGGGACGGATTGCCAGGGCCCTGGGAATGAGGGTGCTGGCTTATGATAAGAATCCGGCCGGTTCTGATCCGGCAGCCATGGAAGACAGCGCCTTGGCAATCGCAGAATACACCAGTCTTGACCGGCTTCTGGCAGAGTCGGATGTCATCGCCCTCCATTGTCCCCTGCTTCCTGATACAGAAGGGATCATCAACCGGGACACGATCGGGAAAATGAAGGACGGAGTTATCCTCATCAACAATTCCAGGGGGCCTTTGATTGTGGAAAAAGATCTGGCAGATGCCCTGAACTGTGGAAAAGTCCGGGCCGCGGGTCTGGATGTGGTCTCCGCAGAACCAGTCAAAGCCGACAATCCGCTCCTGACAGCGAAAAACTGCATCATCACTCCCCACATATCCTGGGCTTCACGGGAAAGCAGACAACGGATCATGGACTGTACTGCAGAGAATATCCGAAGCTGGCTGGATGGGACGCCGGTGAATGTGGTGAATGAGTATAGATTTTATAAATAAAGATTTTCCATAGAGAAAAGGGGCTGTGAAAAAAGTCGCGGCTGCCTGCTGGAAAATAACGGAATATCGTATAAATCCGTTGTCAGCAAAACCACAGAACAGACTTTTTTCACAACCCCTTTTCGCGCATCCGTTTCGATTATCTGTTTCTCTAAACATTCGCTTAAAATCATCTGCTCTCCCATAAATATCTCCTTCCTGGCCCATGCATGACAGCCTCACTCGTCAGTTCCCGGATATGCCGGGAATTAATACTGAATTGATGAAAACCATTTCAGTACATATGACCAAAAAAACCACATAAAATTGTGACAAATACCGATTTACACAAAACAGTATCTGGATTATAATTTTGTATATAATGAAAACGATTTCAACATGAGGTAATTATTCAGGCCACAAGAAGCAAAACCATCTGCCTATAGCCGAATGGACATTGCCAAAAACATGTGCCTTTTATGGGAATCAGGATCATGATTCCCATAAGCTGTATTTCAGAAAAGGTAACAGTTCAGATACCCCTTGAACTGTTACGGCATCTGCCCATGAAAATCGCTG
>CAJTOW010000070.1 GCA_910577655.1 uncultured Lachnospiraceae bacterium
ATACCGCGAAGTGGGGCGTGCAGATGCCAGGAATGAATTTTCAAACACGCTCTAAGCCTGCTGCCCCTCTTTCCCGGATACCTCGATCCCCAGCTCCTCCAGCTGCTTTACATCCACCGGCGTAGGCGCTTCCGTCATCAGGCAGGACGCATCCTTGACCTTGGGGAAGGCGATGACCTCGCGGATATTGTCGCAGCCGCCCATGAGCATGACCACGCGGTCCAGACCATAGGCCAGACCTGCGTGAGGAGGAACTCCGTACTTGAATGCCTCCAGAAGGAATCCGAACTGCTCCTGGGCCTTCTCAGGGGTAAAGCCCAGAACCTCAAACATCTTAGACTGGATATCACTCTGGTGGATCCGGACGGAGCCGCCCCCCAGCTCTGTGCCGTTAAGGACGATATCGTAAGCCTTGGCACGTACGGCACCCGGATCGCTGTCAATCAGATGCCAGTCCTCCTCCATGGGCATAGTGAAAGGATGATGCATGGCCACATATCTGTCCTGCTCCTCGGAATACTCCAGAAGCGGGAACTCGGTGACCCACAAAAAGCAAAACTCGTCATTCTTTAACAAATCCAGCTGTCTTGCCAGCTCCAGACGCAGGTTGCCCAGGACATCCCAGACCACCTTGCGCTTGTCCGCGGCAAAGAGAAGAAGGTCCCCAGGTTCTGCGTCCATGGCAGCTGTCAGGGCGCCCATCTCCTCCTGGGTCATGAACTTGCTGAAAGAGGATTTGCAGGAGCCGTCCTCCTGGATGGCCGCATAAGCCAGCCCTTTGGCACCAAAGCCCCTGGCATACTCTACCAGGGCGTCGATCTTTTTGCGGGGCATACCGCCCTGGCCTTTGACATTGATGCCGCGGACGGTGCCGCCCTGCTCCAGGGCTCCCTTAAACACGGCGAAGCCGCAATTCTTCACTACATCCGATACGTCCTTTAACTCCATGCCAAACCGCAGATCCGGCTTATCAGAACCGAACCGGTCCATGGCTTCCTGCCAGGTCATGCGGGGAATCGGCTGGGGAATCTCTATGTCCAGGATCTCCTTAAACAGCTTATAGAGCAGACGCTCATTGACATCCAGCACATCATCCACATCTACAAAGGACAGTTCCATATCGATCTGGGTGAACTCCGGCTGGCGGTCCGCCCGCAGATCCTCATCCCTGTAGCACCTTGCCAGCTGAAAATACCGGTCATAGCCGGAACACATCAGAAGCTGCTTGAAAAGCTGCGGAGACTGGGGCAGGGCATAGAAGGATCCTGGATGGACACGGCTGGGTACCAGATAATCCCGCGCCCCCTCAGGCGTGCTCTTGATCAGGGTCGGAGTCTCGATCTCCAGAAAGCCCTCCTGAGCCAGGAACTGGCGGGTCAGGATGGCGATCCGGCTGCGCAGCAGCAGATTCCTCTGCATATCCGGTCTCCTAAGATCCAGGAAACGGTATTTGAGGCGCAGCTCCTCCTTGGTCTTGGAATTCTCCTCAATGGGAAAAGGCGGGGTCTCGGACTCAGACAGGATCCGCAGACCATCTGCCCGGACCTCGATGGCTCCCGTAGCCAGATTCTCATTGACTGCACCGGAACGGGCCTCCACGCGGCCTGTGACCGCTACAACAAACTCACTTCTCAGCTTTTCTGCCTTGGCAAAATTCTCTGCCCCGCAGTCCTGCTCCTCAAAAATGATCTGCAGGATCCCTGAACGGTCCCTTAAATCCACAAAGATAATACCGCCCTTATTCCTGCTCTTCTGTACCCAGCCCATAACCGTCACATTCTGGCCGATCTGGGCCGTGGACAGCTCTGCACAACGATGGGACCTTTTCAGTCCCAGCATAGACTCTGCCATGATTATTCTCCTTTTCCCGGCATTTTCTGCCGCGTATATTGGGTCACAAGGGTGTGAAAAAGCCGCTTCCGTGAATCAGGCATTTACCCTGGGAATATAATGGCTGTCTGGGACATTTCCTTATCCTTCTGCCAAAATCCAGACTTCTTCACAGCCTTGCGGGACATCTCTACTTCAATGCTTCCTTATAGAACTCCACAAACTCCTTGTAGCCTTCCCTGCCAAGCTGCTCCTTCTGGAACTTCTTGTTCTTATTCATATGGGATACCAGCACCTGGGTGCCTTCCCGCCTCTCGGCCATGGCCTGTTTCATGATCTCCCCAAGGCGGGATGCCTCCATGCCCTTTTCCACCAGGTAGGCCTTTCTGGCCTTCTCCCTCTGCACAGTACCTCCCTGGTCCATGAGGATGGTGACGATCCGCTCAAAGCCGATGGAGAATCCGCAGGCCGGAGTATCCACGCCGGTGAATTTGCCGATCATCTTGTCGTAACGGCCGCCGCCTGCCACAGAACCGCCGAATCCCTCCATGGACACCTCAAAGATGGTTCCGGTATAGTAGGACATGCCCCGCACCAGGGTGGGGTCAAACTCCAGCCTGAACTCTGTCTCCGCCACTGCGGTCACTGTATCCATAATATCTGCCAGACCTTCCGTGACGCTCTCCGGCAGGACTGTCGCAAGGGTCCTTCCCAGGGCACGGACCCCGGCGGCATCCCGGCCCGCTTCAGACAGCAGCTTTCCATAGGACTCCACGCTGTCCTGGGCATAGCCGGACTCCAAAAGCTCAGACTTCACCCCGTCCAGGCCGATCTTGTCCATCTTGTCCAGGGTGATAAACACCTGGTCCAGGGAATCCTCCGGAAATCCGCAGTAAAGGGCCATACCCTTTAAAATCTCCCGGTCATTGATCCGTACGGTAAATCCATTGTCTGGACAGATCTTTCCCAGGGCCGTTGTGGTAGCCAGGATCAGCTCAATCTCTGCCATGCTGCTGGGATCCCCCAGAATATCGATATCACACTGGGTGAACTGACGGAAACGTCCCTTCTGGGGACGGTCTGCCCGCCACACGCTCCCCATCTGCAGAGCCTTGAAAGGCGTGGGAAGCTGGGCCGCATTGTTGGAAAAATACCTGGACAGCGGTACGGTCAGATCATAGCGGAGTCCGCTGTCCACCACATCATTCTCCTCTGATGCAGTCTCCAGGTTCAGCTTGTCCCCACGCTTTAGGATCTTGAAGATCAGTTTCTCATTGTCCCCGCCCTGCTTGCTGGTCAGATTCTCAATATGCTCCACACAAGGAGTCTCAATCTGGGTAAACCCGAATCCCTGGTAGGTCTCCCGGATCTGGTTCATCACATACTCCCGGACCTGCATCTCCATAGGAAGGATGTCCCTCATGCCGGTCACCGGCTTCTTCTTCAGCGCCATAGTTCTCCACTTCCTCACTTTATTTTCTTATCAAATCTTGTTTTCTTAAGGATTATACTATTACCTCTCACAAATATCAACGCCTTTTTGATGATACAGTTCACAAGGCGGCCCCCATGAACAGTAATTTTTGATCTTGCGGGTTGGAATAAAGACTTTACACCCTTTCCATATTCCATTATAATAAATACAGACACCATATTTTAAGATAATCTGAAAAGGAGTGTGATATAATGCCGACAAACGAAAAGGAATACAATGGTTATCTGTTTGACCAGTTGACCATTCTGGATGATCTTCAGGAGGTTGCTGAAACAGAGCAGGCTACCAATACCCTGAAACTTATTGCCAAAAAGCGGAAACAGATTGAACGAAAGCTATACCAGATGCCACCATTGCATAATCCAGACAGCCAGTCTTAAAAGCATATTATTTCATCACCGTTCAGATCCCCCTGGAGTGTGTCTGAAAATTCATTCCCGGCATCTGTACGCCCCACTTTGCGGGAGATTTGGGCCAAATTCAGGTTACATAGCCCACTATGCGCCCTTCATTTGGCCCAAATCTCCCACAAACTGTGACGCACATCTGCCAGAAAGCAATTTTCAGACACACTCTAACCCATTATAACAGTTTTTCCTTCCGCCCGATCATCTCATCGATGCGCTCAATATACTGGGCGATCTCCTTCACATTTTCACACCGCTCGATCCGGTTCTCTCCCGGGATCACCCGTTTGGTGCTGGTTCCCGCGCCGCAGCCGATGATGGTCTGTTTCTCCTCCATGATCAGTACATTGTAGATGCAGGCCTTACCCGGCGCCGCGTAGCCTACATTTTCAAAATTCCCAGCCATATTCTTCTGACGGTACAGATAGTATGGCTCCAGCCCCATCTGACGGGCATAGTCTGAGGTTAAGTCGATCATCTCCTGGGTGCCGGTGATCTTTAAGTCCTTGTAGACCTCCTTCATGGTATTGAGTCTGGCCGCCCGCTTGATCGCCAGGGAATGGACGGTCACACTATCCGGCCCCAGTCCGGCGATCTCCTCCATGGTGGCCCGCACATCCTCCAGCCCTTCCTCCGGAAGCCCGATGATCAGATCCATATTGATGTTGTCAAACCCCAGCTCCCTGGCCAGATGAAACTGCTGCCGCACATCCTCCACTGTATGGCGGCGCCCGATTAAGTCCAGGGTCTCCTGCTTCATGGTCTGGGGGTTGATGGAGATCCGGGAAACCCCGTATTCCTTTAAAACCGCCAGCTTCTCCGGGGTGATGCTGTCAGGACGTCCTGCCTCCACTGTGAACTCCCGTACTCCGGAAAAATCAAAAGTGGATTTCAGCTTTCCCAGAAGCCGCTTTAGGTCCTCCGGCGAAAGGGATGTAGGAGTCCCGCCTCCGATGTAGACCGTATCCAGGGTACTGCCCTGCTTCCTGGCCGCCACGTAATTCAGCTCCTTCTCCAGGGCATCCAGGTAAAGCCCTGTCCTGCCTGCCCATTTCCCTATGGGAAAAGAGGTGAAGGAACAATACAGGCAGGTGGTGGGACAGAAAGGAATACCTACATACAGACTGTACCCCTTCTCATAGTCCAGACCGGACAGCAACTCCCGCTCCCGTCTGGCCGTCTGGATACACAGACGGATCTTGTCATCACTGGCAAAATACGTCTCCTTCATATAATGGTAGATTTCCTCCTCTGAAAGGCCCTCCTCCAGCTTCGTCATGGCGATCTTGGCCGGACGGATCCCGGTCAGGCTTCCCCAGGGAAGCTGCCTGCCGGTCATCTCCGCCAGAATCCTGTAAAGCTCCTGCTTGATCCGGTTTTTGGCCACGGAGCGGTCGTCATAGGCCACCTGCACCAGGCGGCTGATGCGGCTTTCCGGCTCTCTGCGGGATACCACCATGGAAAAACCCTGCCGTTCCTCACAGACCGCCCCTTCCATACACACATCCAGCCCCTCCTGCCACTGGTGCACGAAGGTCTCCCCTGGGAAGAATGCCATCAAAAGCTCCCGGATATCCTGCTCATATCCGTTGTCATTTAATATGATCCCGATCATTGTCCTATCCTCTATCCTTCACACAAACCGTGTCACCCTCTTCTTTTCCGGTACACTGCTGCCGGATTATACAGTCTCTCATGCCCTATGGTGGTGGGGTCCCCATGGCCCGGATAGACCATGGTATCCTCCGGCAGTACCAGAAGCTTCTCTGTGATGGAGGCGACGATCTCCTGCATACTGCCGGTAGGAAGATCCGTCCTGCCCAGGGATTCTGCAAACAAGGTATCCCCGCTGATCAGCACGTCCTCCGAGGGGATATAGTAGCACACGGATCCTCTGGTATGGCCCGGCGTCTCAAGAACCTTCCAGGTAAAGCCCGCCAGCTCCAGAGTCTGTCCATCCCGCACCAGATAGTCCGCGCTGATGCTGCTCTCATCTCCGCCCATGGTCCCTGTCAGATTCATGGACGGATCCTGAAGCATCCGGTCCTCCTCCTTTCCCGCATAGATCCCGCAGGAATACTCTTCCTGTATATCCTTCACTGCCAGGATATGGTCAAAATGCCCATGGGTCAGAAGCACCGCCTCCGGGGTTACCCCCAGCTCCTTCAGCTTGCGGACCAGGTACTCCCCATTGTCCGCCGGATCGATGATTACTCCCTTTTTCGTCGTCTCATGATATACCAGATAACAGTTGGTGCTGACCATCCCCAGCACGCAGGTCTTTATCCTGAATCCGCTCTCAGCCATGTCTGTCTCCTCTCTGACAATTCACAACCGCCCAGATATCCCTGAACGGTTACGGCAATTCTGCACAAAAGAAAAATATTACTGCCCGGACATGCACCAGTTTGCGCTTATGGCGCGCTTCCCCTATCGCTGCATGTCCGAACAGTAATTCCGTAATGGGTCTTACCCCGCAGTTCTCTCAATATCCAGCACCCCTTCAATCTGCCTCAGTTTGTCCGTCAGCCGGTTCAGCTCCTCCTTGCCGTGGATATCAAAGGTCATGACGATAGTGGCCTTTCCCTGCTTGCTGGTGCGGACATTCAGGGAAGTGATGTCGATCTGGCGCTCTGTAAATACCTTGGAGATATCCACGAACATACCGATCCGGTTGTTGGCAAAGATCTGGATCTCCGTGGAATAACGTTCCCGGCTGCCATCGATTTCCTGTGCCTGCCATTCTGCGTCAATCAACCGGACCCTCTCTTCCATGGGAAGGTTGATAATATTGATACAGTCGGTTCTGTGGATGGATACGCCCCTTCCGCGGGTGACAAATCCCACAATCTCATCCCCGGGAACCGGGCTGCAGCAGCGGGAAAAACGCACAGCCACATCGTGGATTCCCTTGACCACGATCCCGCTCTTTGACTTCTGGGATACGGGAACCTTGTTGGTCATCTCTTCGATGCCGTCCAGGATATTCTTGTCGGTCACTTCCTTTTTCAGCTTCTTGTCCCGCTCGTCTAACATCTTGTTGATGACCTGGCCTTCCTTCAGACCGCCATGGCCGATGCTGGCCAGCACTGAATCCCAGTCACGGAACGCGTACCGGGACATGACCTTCTCCTGGAATTCTGTCTTGTTGATGTCCGGGAAATTGATCCCTTTGGCCTTACAGTACCGCTCGATCATCTCCTTGCCCTTCAGGATATTATCTTCCTTCAGTTCGGTCTTGAACCACTGGTTGATCTTGTTGCGGGCCTGGGTACTCTTCACCAGGGTCAGCCAGTCCCGGCTGGGGCCCTTGGAATTCTGGGAGGTGATGACCTCGATCCGGTCTCCATTCTGGATCTTATAATCGATATTCACCAGCTTGCCGTTGACTCTGGCTCCCACCATCTTATTGCCCACGGCACTGTGAACCGCATAAGCGAAATCAATGGTAGTAGAACCGCTGGGAAGGGTCTTCACATCTCCTGTAGGAGTAAAGCAGTACACACTGTCTGAGAACAGATCCAGGTCATTCTTGATCAGACTCAAGAACTCCCTGCCGTCAGAAGCGTCCTTCTGCCACTCCAGGATCTGGCGGAGCCAGGAAAGCTTCGCCTCCTCGTCTCCCGCCGCCACGGTGCCGCTGCCGCTCTCCTTGTATTTCCAGTGGGCGGCAATGCCGTATTCGGCAGTACGGTGCATCTCGTAGGTCCGGATCTGGATCTCAAAGGGCTGTCCGGTGCTGCCGATCAGCGTGGTGTGAAGGGACTGGTACATATTGGGCTTGGGCATGGCAATGTAATCCTTAAAGCGTCCCGGAATCGGCTTATACAGCTCGTGAATCACCCCCAGGGCCGCGTAGCAGTCCTTCACCGTGTCCACGATAATCCGGACCGCAAACAGGTCATAGATCTGATCCAGGGTTTTGTCCTGGTTCACCATCTTCTTATAGATACTGAAGAAATGCTTGACCCGTCCGTCTACCCTGGCATCAAGTCCGGCATCCTTTAGCTGGCCGGATACCTCGTCTACAATTGTCTTGACAAATGCCTCCCTGACTTCCTTGCGCAGGGATATCTTCTCCGCCAGATCACGGTACACATCCGGCTGGAGGTATTTTAAAGAAAGGTCATCAAGCTCTACCTTGATCCTGGAGATACCAAGACGGTGGGCAATGGGCGCATAGATATCCATGGTCTCCCTTGCCTTCTCCCGCTGCTTCTCCGGCTTCATATACTGGAGAGTCCGCATGTTGTGGAGGCGGTCCGCAAGCTTGATTAAAATCACCCGGATGTCCTTTGCCATGGCAAGGAACATCTTGCGCAGGTTCTCTGCCTGGATCTCCACCTTGTCCATGGACCAGGACAGCTGTGTCAGTTTGGTAACTCCGTCCACCAGAAGGGCCACCTCCGCCCCGAACTCCCGCGATACCTCATCCAGGGTCATAACCGTATCCTCCACTACATCATGGAGGATACCGGATACGATGGTCTCCTTATCCAGCTCCAGCTCCGCCAGAATGATCGCAACACAAATAGGGTGGATGATATAGGGCTCACCGGATTTGCGCTTCTGGTCCTGGTGGGCTTCAAAAGCAATCTTATAAGCTTTTTCAATCATGGAAATATCATCAGACGGATGGTACTTCCGGATACTTTTAATCAGGTTCTGATATAATTCCTCCGGGCTGGTAAAATCCGCAGGGGTTTCCAGCTCAATATCCACTTTTTTATCTGTTGGTTTGTTTGCCATAGAAAAAGCCACCTTTTCTGAGCATAGTTATTTCTACATTATAATTATATTTGTCAGAAAATGCAAGAGCAAGTTCATATTGGCAATATCCCGGTAACAGTTCAGGTGTAACAGTTCAGTCACTGTTCACACTTACCCTGATTTTTTTTGAAGTCCTCCTTCACCTGGGCGAGTACTCCAGGCTGTTCGATCAGATCCAGTGCCGCTGCTGCCAGAATCTTCGCTCCATAGAGAACCGCTTCATGGGCTCTGGCACTTTTCCCTGCGTCTATATAATCCTGGGAATGGGATGAAGTCCCCTCAGGTACAAAAGCCACACGGATACAAGCACCCGGAATCTGGTGCATCACGTTGGCAAAATCAGTGGAGCCGGTCTTCCTCCGTGGGGCCTTCCGGTTTGGCGCGCCTATAAGCTCTGCCTTCTCCATCAGAAGATCATTGAGACGGATAGCCGGAATCTTCCCTTCAATCCGTTGTCCATAACGGATCCTGGCCCAGAGCGTGTCTGGACTGTTACTTCACTTCTGCTGTCTGAAGCTTTACGATGGCATTGCAGATAGCTGCAGCGATATTGCTGCCGCCTTTCCTGCCCCGGGCGATGATGCAGGGAATTCCGGCTGTCCGGATCAGTTCCTTGGCCTCAATCACATTGACAAAGCCTACCGGAGCGCCGATGATAAAGGCCGGCTCTGCCTTCCCCTCCCGGATCAGCTCATAAAGACGGATCAGGGCAGTAGGGGCATTGCCGATGGCAAAGATGAGGGGGCCTTTAAGAGCAGCCGCATATTCCATACTGACGGCTGCCCGGGTAATCCCTCTTGCCTTTGCCTCCCGGGCGGTCTCCTCCTCAGCCATAAAGCAGCGGACGGAACCTCCCAGCCTTTCCAGGGCCTTCTTGTTGATACCTGCTGCCGCCATATTCGTATCCGTAACAATGGTTGCTCCCTGAGCCAGGGCCTTCCTGGCGTGACAGACCGCCTGGTCTGAGAAATACAGATTTTGTGCATAATCAAAATCCGCAGAGGTATGGATACAGCGCTTTACTACTGCCAGCTCCTCCGGTGTCCAGTTCCCATCCGGCATCTCCTGGCCTATTATCTCCATGCTGCGCTTTTCTATATCCTCCGGGCGGATCCATTCACTGTGTGTAGTCATAAATTCCCTCCATATTCATACAGATGTACTCCCGGAATGTCACAAACCAGGCACAGAAATCATTTTCCCAGCCCCTGCTCCAGGATCCGGTATACCTGTTCCATGTCCAGGGATCTGCGCACCAGGGCTGCCAGCTTGTCGTACTGGCGTTCCTTGTATTCCTTCACGCTCTCCAGATGTTTCCCTGGCCGGATACCTTTCTTTCTGGCAAGCCGCTCCAGAAGCCGGTCTGTCAGCCACTCATTGTCAAACAGACCGTGGAGATAACTTCCAAAGACCAGACCATCCGCAGATTCGAATCCGTCTGCCCTGCCGTCTGCCAGACGGATCGGCGGAAATGCCCCGCAGGAATCCTTACAATCTGCAGACCGCCCGTCCCTGCAGATAACCGGAAAATCCGCAGCGGCCAGAGCTTCCCGTCCAGAACCATCCCCAAGAGAAACCTGCGACGTCCGGCCGGTTCCAATCCTGTTCTTTGCCGGCTCCGTAATCCCCATATGGATCTCGTACCCCTCCAGCTGCCTTCCCCCGCAGCCCGCAAACATCCTGCTGTCCGGCTCCAGGACACCCCTCGCCCGGGTCCGGGTCTTCTGGCCTGTGAATACAGTGCGCACCGGAAGCAGTCCCATACCGTTTATTCGGTTCCCGGCTGGTCCTTCCACCCCCTCCGGATCCACAAGCTCCTGCCCCAGCATCTGGTAGCCGCCGCAGATTCCGACCAGGGGAACCTGCCCCTCCCGGACCAGACGCAGGATCCGCGGCTCCAGCCCGGATTCCCTGAGCCACCGCAGATCCTCCATAGTATTCTTGGTACCTGGAAGGATCAGAAGATCCGGTCTGCCCAGCTCACCGGGGCTCTTCACGTAGTGGAGAAAGACCCCTTCCTTCCGTTCCAGCACATTGAAATCCGTAAAATTGGAGATATGGGGAAGGCGGATCACCGCTACATCCAGCATACGCTCATGTTCCGCGGCGCCCATGACGCCATGCCCCGGTTCCAGCCGCCGCGACAGACTGTCCTCGTCATCCAGATCCACCTGCTCCATGGGGATCACACCGGTAACCGGGATCCCCAGACGTTCCTCGATCATCTTAAGTCCTGGTCTTAAGATCTCCGGATCCCCCCGGAACTTGTTGATCACAAGGCCGCGGATCATGGCCCGCTCCTCCGGCTCCAGCAAAGCCACCGTACCGTACAGAGAAGCGAACACTCCGCCGCGGTCGATATCCCCCACCAGAAGCACCGGCGCCCCCGCAAGCCTTGCCATGCCCATATTGACAATATCATGGTCCCGCAGATTGATCTCCGCAGGACTCCCGGCTCCCTCCAGGACGATGATATCATACTGGTCTGCCAGCCGCGCAAAGGATTCCCGGATCAGGGGAATAAACTGCTGCTTTCTCCGGTAATAGTCCATGGCCTTCCAGCTGCCTGCCACCTCTCCCCGGACAATCACCTGGCTGCCCATCTGACTGGTGGGCTTTAGAAGGATCGGGTTCATGTCTGCCGTTGGTTCCGTCCCGGCGGCCTCCGCCTGCATGGCCTGGGCCCGCCCGATCTCCAGACCGTCCCGGGTGATGTAGGAATTCAGAGCCATATTCTGGGACTTAAAAGGCGCCACCCTGTACCCGTCCTGGCGGAAGATCCGGCACAATGCCGCCGTCAGGAAGCTCTTTCCGGAATTTGACATGGTACCTTGTATCATGATTGTCTTCGCCATCATGCGCCACCTGTTTTTCCCGGTACTGTATCCGGCACCTTCCCCTCCCTGTATCCATGGGTAAAGGCCGCGTCATAAAGCTTTGACCGTTCAAATCTGTCTCCAAGAAACCGCCCTACGGTCACCAGGGCAGTCCGGCGGATCCCGGCTTTCTCTACCTTTTCCGCCAGATCCTCCAATGTCCCGGCAACGATCTGTTCATCTTCCCAGGATGCCTTGTACACCACTGCTGCCGGAGTATCCGCCGGATACCCGCCCTGCCTCAGCCGTTGGCACAGAATGCCGATCTGGCTGACACTTAAGAAAAGGATCATGGTAGCCTGGTGGGCAGCCAGACTTCCAATCTCTTCCAGCTCCGGCACCGGGGTACGCCCCTCCATCCGGGTAAGGATCACCGTCTGGCTGACTCCCGGCAGGGTATATTCCCGTTTCAGGGAAGCGGCGGCCGCCAGAAAGGAGCTGACTCCGGGCACCACATCATATGGGATTCCCAGCTTGTCCAGCTCCGCCATCTGCTCCCGGTGGGCGCCGAAGACAGACGGGTCTCCGGTGTGCACCCGCACCACCTGCTTCCCTGCCTGCACCCCGGCCCGCATTACTTCCACCACCTCCTGCAGCGTCATTCTGGCGCTGTCATAGATCTGTGCCTCCTGTCTGGCGCCGGAAAGCACCTGGGGATTCACCAGAGAGCCTGCATAGATGATGATGTCCGCCTCATCGATCAGGCGCCTGCCCTTCACAGTGAGCAGCTCCGGATCCCCCGGACCGGCCCCGATAAAATGTATTGTCTTCATATACGTCTGCTCCTCATCCGATTTTCCGGACATGTATCACTTCTAATCCTCAAACTTCTCATATGCATCTATATGAATGTCCGAAAATGTCTTATTTTCCTTGTATACCTCATAAGCCATATCCAGCAGCGGGAACAGCATCACTGCACCGGTTCCCTCCCCCAGGGCCAGATCCCCATAGATCACCGGCTTCAGCTCCAGGCACCCCAGGGCCTTTTCGCAGGCCGGTTCTTTCCCCATGTGGGATGCCAGGAGATACCCTGTCACCGGAGGACAGAGCTTCTGCGCCAGAAGCGCTGCTGCCAGACAGATCAGCCCGTCCAGCACCACCGGAATCTGGTAAATGGCTCCGCCCAGGAGAAATCCCGTGATTCCCGCAATATCAAATCCGCCCAGGCAGGCCAGCACCTGGATGGGATCCTCCGGGCCGGGATGGTGGAGGGCAATGGCTTCGCGTATAACCGTAATCTTCCGCTTAAGGCCTTCCCTTGGAAGTCCGGCCCCCCGCCCGGTCACAGCCTCCACCGGCTCTCCCAGCATGACACTGGCAATGGCGCTGGCTGTGGTAGTATTGCCGATCCCCATCTCCCCGGCAGCCAGCAGGTCATATCCCATATCCTGCAGCTCCCCGGCCAGACGGATCCCCTCATGGATGGCAGCCAGGGCCTGCTCCCGGGTCATGGCAGGCTCCCGCCGGATGTTTCCGGTTCCTGGCGCGATCTTACAGTTCCTGACCCCCGGCACCCGGATCTCTCCGGCTACTCCCATATCCACCGGCACCACATCTGCACCTGCCACAGATGCCATACGGTTCACGCTTGCAATCCCTCTGGCAAAATTCTCCGTAACCACAGCCGTGACACTGCTGTCCGTCTGGGTCACCCCTTCGGCAGTGACTCCATTATCCCCGCAGAAAACAGCCACTGCCTTTCTCCCGATTTGCACCTTTGCCGTCCTCTGGACTGCGGCGATCCGGCAGATCATGGTCTCCAACTGCCCTAGGCCCTTAAGGGGCTTTGCAATGTTATCCCACTGCCTGCCGCATTCCAGGGCCGCCTCCCGGCTGGCCGGACGCACCTTTCTGGTCAGACAGGATAACTGCTGACGATAATATTCTTCCATACTGCTCTTCCTCCCGGCTCTGCAAAATTAAAGCTTATAGCCCCGCGGGGTCACCATTCTGCCGCCAATCACCCTGGTCTGGGAATTCCCGATGAATATGGTGGTGAACATATCCACCTGCATCCTGCCAAGCTCCCCCAGGGTGACCACCTGGACGGACTCACCTTCCCGCCCGATCCGGCCTGCCAGACCGCATACACGGCTCTCCTCCAGCTCCTCCCCCAGGATCGTGCAGGCTCTGGCCAGATAGTCCGCCCGCTTCCTGCTGGAGGGATTGTAGATACAGATGGCAAAATCCGCCATGGCCGCAAGGCGCAGCCGCTTCTCGATCTTCTCCCAGGGCGTCAGAAGGTCACTGAGACTGATCACCGCAAAGTCATGCATCAAAGGCGCTCCCAGAAGCGCGCCGCCGGAAAGGGCCGCCGTCACCCCTGGTACGATCTCCACCTGGCAGTCCGGATACTCCCCGGCCAGCTCCAGGATGAGGCCGGACATGCCATAGACCCCCGCGTCCCCGCTGCACACTACCGCCACCCGCCGTCCCCCGGACGCCTCCGCCAGAGCCATGCGGCAGCGCTCTGCCTCCTGGCGCATAGGGGTGACCAGATATTCTTTATCTGGAAATGTTTCCCTGAGAAGCTCTGCATACACCGTATAACCTGCGATCACATCGCAGGATTCCAGAATCCTTCTGGCCTGCAGGGTCATCTGGTCCGGATCACCTGGTCCGATTCCCACTACATAGAGATCGTTCATATCTGCTCTGTTCCTTTCCTGTTATGCAGTACTGATACTATGCTCCGGCTGCCAGGACCGGATGGCAACCACTGACTGACCCATCCTTTCATGGCCCCATGGCACATTTTAACTGGTCCGGCCTCCCATGGCCGCATGGCACCTACTGGTCGTCTTGTCCCTGCTCCCCCACGATCAGCAGGGAATAATAGCTTGCATCCTCCGGGATCTCATCTGCCGAATGATACACCTTCTCTCCCTGCATCCCGCACCGCTCCACCATCCGGATCTTCTGGCCGGACTCCTTCAGCCACAGCTTCACCTGGCCGGTATTCTTCCCCATCTTCATGATGACCCTGGTCCCTGGCAGGGAAAGTCCCTCCCTGATCTGCTGGGGCTGGGGCAGGATGTGGAGCTGCTGCGCATCCTCCACCAGACCGGTTCCCAGTCTGGCCGCCGCTGCACAAAAGGAGGGAACCCCATTTACCAGCTCTGCCTCGTAGCCCTGGGCCACCGCCAGCCGGTGAATGTACAGATATGAGGCATAGATCGTCACATCTCCCAGATTCAGAAAGCCTGCCTCATACCCCTTGTCCAGCCAGGGGAAGATCTGTCCGGCCGCCTGCCGGTGGGCCGCGGCACGCTCCGCCTTATTTCTGGTCATGGGAACCGACACACCGATTACCGTCTTTCTCTCCATCTCCGGAACAGCCTGCCTTGCGATCTGATATGCCACACTGTCCTGGTAGTCCTCCCCCGGCACAAAGATCACCCCGCACTCCCGGATAATCCGGACTGCTTTCAGGGTCAGAAGCTCCGGGTCTCCCGGACCGACCCCGATTCCATATAATTTTCCTGGCATAGGCTCCTCCTTATCAAACATAGTCCGGACATTCCCGGATCATAAAGTTCAGACACTCCTGAACCATTACCCCTGGGTCTTGCGTAAAGCAATATACTCCCAGAATCTCCACGGCAGGCTGCGGCACCTGATTCTATGAGATTCTGGGAGTATATGACCTCTTTACATACCCTTTTGCCTACTTTCCTTCATAGATAATGGCAGAATCCACCTGGTATCCGGCCAGCTTATCCCGGCCCTTCAGTCCGGCCAGCTCCATGACAAAGCAGATCTTCACCACCTGGCCGCCCAGCTCCTCGATCAGCCGGACGATGGCCTCGGTGGTGCCTCCTGTAGCAATCAGATCATCCACGATCACCACCCGCTGTCCCGGACGGATAGCATCCTTGTGGATCTCGATCTCCGCTGTCCCGTATTCCAGATCATACTTTGCGGAAATGGTCTCCCGGGGAAGTTTCCCTTTCTTGCGGACCGGCACAAAACTCTTGTGCTCCGTATAAGCTACCGGCACGCCGAAGATAAAGCCCCTGGACTCCGGACCTACCACCACATCATAGTCCAGCTCCTTCACCATGTCCCGCAGCTGGTCAATAGCCAGCACCAGTCCGTCCGCATCCTGCAGGATAGACGTCACATCCCGGAAAATGATCCCCGGCTCCGGGAAATCCGGAATACTCTTTACATAATCTTCCAGCTTTTTCATTCTGCTTACATTCCTTTCATCCTGACACAGACAAACGCCGGCACGACTCCCTGTTCCCGGCCTGTCCATATCCCTTTGTGTTATTTTACAATATCTGCCGTCCAGATGTCAAACAGCCGCAAACCGCTGTGACCGTTCTTTCACAAGCCAGACATTCCTCCTCTACTGACAGATCTTCATCAGGTTGGCCACCTCCGCCTGACATGCCTTCTCCTGGAAAGAGCTGTAGGCATAGAAGCAGTAGCCGGAGACCTCCCCGCATTTCCGTCCGGCCTCCACCTGACGCCGGATAATGTCATTGCGCCGCAGCCATTCCGGTACCGGGTTGTTGTCCTTTGTGCCGGAACCGGTCTTGTACATAGCCAATCCCAGATACAGCCGCACATTCCCCTGGCTTTTGAGTCTGAGCCAGGTTCTGAGATTGTTATCAAAGGCAAAAGGCGCCTTGCTCCCGTCTGCAAGCTTGTGTTCGAATCCCCAGTAAATCTGGGGCATAATGTAATCCACATACCCCGCATCTGACATCCAGGTATCAATATCCACAAACAGCCGGTTGTCGCTGCGCAGATGATCCACATAGCCTTCCGGGCTGATGCCGAACTGGATCCGGTCATCCACGCTCTTGATGGTGCGGTATACCTCCCTGACCAGGGTGTTCACATTCTCCCTGCGCCAGTCACTGATGGATCCCCTGACCCCGGCTTCCACATATTCCGGCTTATCAAACCACCGGTCCGGATCGTCATTGTCCACTTCCGGGTAAAAGTAATCGTCAAAATGGATCCCGTCCACATCGTAGTGTTCCACGATCTCCCGGACTCCCTTTACAATCAGCTCCCGCACCTGGGGAACAGCCGGATTCAGATAATATTCCCCACCCTGCTTTAAAACCCACCGGTCATTGGCAGTATCTCCGTCTTCCTTCCAGATCCTGGCAGGACTCTGGTCACAGAGCTGCTCCCAGCGGTTCAGATATCCGGTGACTCGGAACGGGTTGACCCAGGCATGGAATTCCAGCCCCCGCTCGTGTGCCTTGCTCACAAAATAATCCAGCGGATCATATCCGGGATCCTTCCCCTGGGTTCCGGTGACAAAACGTGACCATGGAAAATATTCCGAAGGATACATAGCATCCGCATCCGGCCGCACATGGACGAACACCGCTGTCATCTTAAGCTCCACACACCGGTCCAGGATCGCATCCACACCGGCCTTAAAGCCCTGCTCCTCTGCAGGCAGCTTCTCCCAGTCCAGATAAGAGATCCACACTCCCCGCAGCTCCCCGGCCGGTCCCACCGAGGAAGCTCCGTAGGAGGGAAACTGCATCACACACAAGGCGGCTGCCACCACCAGCATAGCCAGCCGCACCGGCCACCGGCACACTCTTCTGTATTTCATATTCTTTCACCTGTATTCTTCCTTGATCTGCCAAAAAATACATATATTAGTATAGCAAAACACAAGGGAAAGAACAATGTTTCGTTTTTATTTTCTTTCTTAAAAAATTCTGAACGGATGACTGTTCAGGGAGCAAATGTTTCGGAGAGAGGACCTACATTACGCTCTGAATGCAGTAAATGAACAGTTCTTGATGAACATACCAGAATCAGGCAGGTGTGATTCCAAAACAACACACCTGCCTGATCTCAGACTTTATTCATAAAATGCCCGCGAACCTTTGTTTACATAATCCCAGAAAGTCATCTTTTACAGCTTATGAGTTTCTCCATACAGATATTCAATATAAATTTACCCAAAACACCTTTTACAGCTTCAACTCCTTCACCTCCCGATGCACCACCCTGCAGCTTTTCAAATAACACGCAATCCCATAAACCTGCTTTCAGAAAACCAGTTCTCAATCTGCAACGCAAAAATCTCCTGGATTTCCTTATTAGGAATCATCAGTCTGTGGTTTCTTCCCTCTCGTTCTCCGGTATCTGTCAGATATCCGGTTATATATAAAACACTCCACAGATACTTCATCCGCTGCAGTTCATCGGTTGTATCCAGATCCTGATAAGTCAGCTCCTGCACCAGTGGGATATCGATCGTTCCGCCTGCAATCAACGTCCCGATCTGATCCTTCACAGTGGCCGTCGCCTGACAGAGCAGGCCTTTCACGATTGCATTGCTACTACTGTTCACCCAATATGCAGCCGGTGTCATGTCCGGATCTGCTGTGTGGTCCTTCACATAGTTTAAGACATCCCAGGGACAGTAGACATGTTCTTGTCCAAAACGATAACCATCGTACCAGTCCCTGACCTCTGTATATTTCCCGGACATACTATAATCCTCCAGAAGCTGTCTGGCTTCCTGGTCTGTAAAGCCGAAATACTCATCATAGATAGTATCGTCAATGGAATGAATACTAAAGTTATTCAGGCCGGTAAATATACTCTCTTTGGAAATTCTTAAACACCCTGTTACAACTGCAAAGTAGAGATTCTGGTTTGACTTTAACGCCATTTCAAACATAGCACGGATGAGGGTCACCATCTGGTCATAGTACCCCTTCTGATAAGCCTTTTCCAATGGAACGTCATATTCATCTATCAGGATAATGACCTTTTTCCCATAATGCTTATGAAGCAACCCGGACAGCACCTTCAGGCTTCTATGCATATCTACCTGTTTCTCAAATACGTGCTCCAGCATTTTCTCCAGAGGCACCTTATCAAATCTGGTCAGCTTATCACTGTCAAGAAGCCACTGAAAGCGAAGCGCTTCCTCCCGTACCACCTCTCCCAGCATGTCATAGGCCATAGTATAATCATCACCTGCAACACTTTTTAGAGAAATGAAAAGTATGGGAAACTTTCCCTGATATTGTTCACACAATGCCGGATCCTGCGAAATCTCCAGTCCATCAAATAACCGTTTATCCGATCCAATCTCAAAAAAAGACCGCAGCATACTCATATTAAGGGTTTTACCAAACCGCCGGGGACGTGTAAACAGGTTCACCTCACCCCAGTTGTTGACCAGAGCTTTGATGAAACCACTTTTGTCAATATAGTAAAAGTTTTCCCTGCGCAGTTTCTCAAAATCGTCCAGTCCGATCGGAACCTTTCTGATCTTTGCCACTGTAACCGGTCTCCTTTCCTGGAAATATTTCTTTTACAGATTTTTCTCCAGAAACCCGCCCAGGGCAGCGATGGCTTCCTCTTCCTGGCTTCCCTCTGCTCTCAGGATCATCTCCTCCCCACGGCACAGCTCCAGTTCCATTACCGCGAAGATCTGTTTGGCATCTGCTTCTTTATCATGTTTTGCCACAGTAATCTTACACGGAAACTTCCGTGCTGTCTTCACAAATCCTGCCGCCGGTCTGGCATGCATTCCCAGTTCATCCCTGACCGTATACCGGTATTCCTTCACCTGCCACTCCCCCTCTTTGCTCAGTATACATAAGTATATACCATAAAAACAGCAGGGAAGGCAAGTATAAGTTCCTCTGTTGCCGAATAGGAGTTACAGTTCACGGGGCAGGGAAAACTGGACAAAAACAGATGCGGGGCTCGCTTGTAAGACTGTTTTTGTCCAGTTTTCCACATCGGGCGGACGCCCAATGCTTCTTGTCTGTCTCTTCCTATCCGCCTACTCCTCCTCGAACAAAGCCCCGCCATTCGTCTCAATTATATGCTTATACCAGTAAAACGACTTCTTCTTATACCTCTTATAGGTCCCATTTCCAAAGTCATCCGCATCCACATACACAAACCCATAACGCTTGCTCATCTGCTTGGTGCTTTCAGAAACCAGATCAATGCAGGCCCAGGAGGTGTAGCCCAGAAGCTCTACCCCATCCTCATGGATGGCATCATACATGGCCTTGAAATGTTCCTTGTAATACTCGATATGATAGTCGTCCTCCACGGTGTAAGAGCCATGGCCGTCCTCCACCAGCTCTTCCTTTGCACCCAGGCCGTTCTCCACGATGAACAGCGGCTTCCGGTACCGGTCGTACAGCTCCACCAGGGAGATCCGCAGCCCGGTGGGGTCGATTTGCCATCCCCATTCGCTTGTAGGCAGATAGGGATTTTTGACAGCCGTGATGGTATTTCCCGCGGTGGTGGCAAGGCCATCGGTATTCTTCGCCACACAGCTGGACATATAGTAGGAGAAGGAAATAAAGTCCACCGGATACTGTTTCATATATTCCAGATCCGTTTCCTCCATGACAATGTTCAGGCCGTGGTTGCGGAAACGTGCCAGAAGGTAAGCCGGATACTCCCCGAATACCTGGGTATCGCTGTAGCAGTAGATGGCCCGCATCCTCTGCTGTGCTTCCAGAACATCCTCCGGCCTGCAGGAATAAGGATAATAGGTCAGCTTGGTCAGCATACACCCTACCTGGGACCCTGGGATGATCTCATGACAGAGCTTCGTGGCCAGTGCACTCGCCACAAACTGGTGATGCATGGACTGGAAAATGACCTCCTCCCAGTTCTTGTCTGCAAACCGGTCCCGGATCAGGCCGCCTGTGGTGAAAGGATGGCGGATCATGCTGTCCACCTCATTGAAGGTCAGCCAGTATTTCACCTTATCCTTATACCTGCTGCAGATGGTCTCCACAAACCTGCAGAAGAAATCAATGGTCTTCCTGTTGTACCAGCAATCATACTTTAAGACCAGGTTCAGCGGCGGCTCATAATGGGACATGGTAACCAGAGGCTCTATCCCGTACTTTCTGCACTCGTCGAACACATTATCATAGAATTGAAGTCCCTCTTCATTGGGCTGTTGGTCGTCGCCGTTTGGAAAGATTCTTGACCAGGCAATGCTCATCCGGAACACCTTAAAGCCCATCTCCGCCAGCAGCGCAATATCCTCTTTATAGTGGGAATAAAATTCGCTGCCACGCCGCTTGGGATAGTTGACCATATCCTCCGGGTGCTCCATGGCCTCCTTTACGTCTGCACTTGTGATCTCATTGTGCTTTTCAAAATTGGTCACATCCACATCAAAATGCGCCCGTGCGCAGTCGGAAACACTCCAGCCCTTTCCGCCCTGGCCGAAGCCGCCTTCATACTGGTTTGCCGCCGTGGCGCCGCCCCACAGGAACCCTTCCGGGAATCTCTTTTCTTCCATGCCTAATCCTCCAGACTCTCTCCGTTTGTTTCGATCACTTCTTTGTACCACTCATAGGAATCCTTCTTCACTCTCTCCAGGGTGCCCGTCCCGTCATTGAAACGGTCCACGTAGACGAAGCCGTAACGCTTCCTCATCTCCCCCGTTCCCGCGGAAACCACATCAATGGGGCCCCAGTACAGATATCCCATCAGGTTGCAGCCATCCAGAATCGCCTCGTTGACCTGGACCAGATGATCCTTTACATATTTCCGGCGGAAATCATCCGCGATCCTTTTGTTCTCGTCCAGATTCTCATCCAGCCCGATGCCATTTTCCACAATGAACAGCGGAAGTCCGTATTCATCATTGAGGATATTGCAGACATAGCGGATACCCTTAGGATCAATGGGCCAGCGCCAGGGCTCCGGGGAGCAGCCCTCCAGATACGGGTTCTCCACGCCTGCTGCCCCGCCTGTATCCACGGTAATGGAACCATCGGACTTAAACACCGCGCTACGGTAATAGCTGAAGGCGATATAGTCCACCGTATTGTCCCGGATCAGCTCCAGATCGCCTGCCTGCATCACCGGCTCCTCCTGGTTCTCCCTCCAGATCCGCTTCACATAGCCGGGATACTGTCCTTTGCACATAACATCCAGAAACAGCTTCTGTTTTCTCTGGAACTGGAGCGCCCCCATAACATCATCCGGGTTGCAGCTGTAAGGATAGGTAGCTATGGAAGACAGAGACAGCATACATCCGATCTGTGCATCCGGGTCAATCCTGTGGCAGGCCTCAACCGTCTTTGCGTTGGCCACGAAGATATAGTGGGCCGCCTGGTAGATCTCCCTGTCCGTCAGATCCGCATTGGGTCTGCTGGTATCTTTGGGATCAATCTTTAAGAGTCCCCCTGCCGCAAAGGGCATCCGGAAAATGTTGTTGATCTCATTAAAGGTCATGTAATATTTTACTTTTCCTTTGTAGCGGTTGAACACCACATTGACATAATTCATCCAGAAGCCGATCAGCTTCTCACTGAGCCACCCGCCGTACCGGGTCAAAAGATGCAGGGGTGTCTCATAATGGGACAAGGTGATGACCGGCTCCATGCCAAGCCTGTGCATCTCGTCAAAAAGATCGTCGTAGAACTTCAGGCCTGCTTCGTTGGGCTCCTTCTCATCCCCATTGGGGAAGATCCTCCCCCAGGAAATACTGGTGCGGAAGGCATTGAACCCCATACCGGCCATAAGCTCCAGATCCTCTTTGTATCTGTGATAGAAATCAATGCCTTCGTGGCTTAAATACACCTTGGCCGGGTCAAATGCCGGCTCCCATTTCCCTGTGGCCTCATTCCATTTCAGATCCGGCTGGCGGGCAATTCCCACCATCACATCTGTCACATTCAGCTCCTTGCCATCCTCAAGATAGGCACCCTCCAGCTGGTTGGCAGCCACTGCGCCGCCCCATAAAAAGTCTTTTGGAAAATTCATCTGGATAACCTCCAAACTATACTGATTTTCGTATCTGCCATGGGACATCCGGCACTTCTTTCATGAAAGTCTCCTGTATGCCCCGCTGTCCAGACCATGCCTGCTGCACAGTTCTACTTATTGATCTTCTGTCCCCTGGTTACATCCCCATAGTCAATAAAACAGATCTCTTTGTCTCCTGCCGCGGTGATGATCAGCATGGTGGTCATATCATAGTTTGCCCTTAATTTTTTCAGATCCAGCTTCACAAGGGGTGTTCCCGCACTGACCTCCTGCCCCTGCTTTGCCAGGACCTGAAAGCCGTCTCCATTGCCGTTGACCGTGTTGATCCCGATATGGATCAGCAGCTCCACCCCGTCCTTCATGGCGAATCCAAAGGCATGGCCCGTGGGAAATGCCGCGGCCAGTGTGCCGTTGCAGGGAGCGTAAATCACGTCCCCTTTCAGTTCAAAGGCCACTCCGTCACCCATCATCTTCTGGGCAAACACCTCGTCCTTTACCTGCTCTAATGGTATCATAGTTCCATCGGCTACCGCAACAATATCTGTATCAGAAACATGAATCGGAAGAGCCTCTACGGCCTCCTCTTTCTTTTTAAAAAACGAGAACATAAGCACTTATCTCCTTACTCACCTGATTCATACATAAAGACGTCACCGGCACATTGCCTGCATACCCAGACATTCATAGATTGCCTGACTGACGCCATGTTCCTCACAGCTTTTCACAACCCGGTACGCCTTTTCCCTGATTTCCGGACAGCTGTTCTCCGGCGCAAAGCTGTACTTAAAATTGTCAAAAAGACTCATGTCATTATAGCTGTCCCCTAGAGCGTGTCTGAAAATTGCTTTCTGGCAGATGTGCGTCACAGTTTGTGGG
>CAJTOW010000071.1 GCA_910577655.1 uncultured Lachnospiraceae bacterium
CAAGCCAGCTTGACGTCTGTTTTCGTCCAGTTTTCCCCGCCCCGTGAACTGTAACTCCAAATTCCCTCGTCATATTCTGCGCTCTGCAACGGTAAGTCGCTCCTTTCGCCCCCTTGGCGCGGCATATCCAGTGTACATAGGTTTTCCCTTTTACGGTACCTTTTTTCCTTGTGAATGGCTGTCCGCAGATGCCGCATTTCACTTTTCCCGTAAAAGGGACAGATTATTTCAGGAAACAATATCACCAGCGGTTCGGATGTCTATCCCCTTCTTAAGGACAATTTCAAAGCCATCCTCCTATATGCCCGGGGTATACCTACCCAGGATACTCCATCCCCACCCGCAGCTTCTCCACCGCCTTTTTCTCAATCCTGGACACATACTCTCCTGTCAAGTTAGGGCTAAAAAAATCTTCAACTTTTTATCAAAACTTCTTTCCCTTCAAAGGCAAAGCCATATTTTCGGATGCGGTCACCAGAGATCCCCCTGTTCTCCAGATCTGCCTGGTATCGCTGTTCTTCAATCTGTTTCAGCGCTGCATCTGCAGTGTCTGCCAAAGACTTTTCCTCGCTTGAATCCCTCACCTTGAATTCCATTATGACTGCGTTGTCCACTCCATTCTTCGGCTCCATCATCACATCATATCTTCCGAATCCGCTCTCCCGGTTGGAGGTGATGACATAGCGGTCTGCCAGTTCCACGGCCAGTCCCAGCACAAAGCCATGGTAGAACCGTTCCGGCTGGGTCTCCATGGAAGGATTTCTTCCGCTGTCAAAGTAGCTGAACGTAGCCAGAGCCACACGGTTCATATAGGCGTTCATGGACTTTATGTCATCCTGCAGCAGCGCCCGGATAAAGCCGTTGTAGACTGTCCCGGAGCGGTTAAACCATTTCCGGATCATCTTTTGAAACATGATCTGAACTTCCTTGTTGGTCAGCGCCAGCTCATACAGATCTGCTCCCGTATCTTCATTGAATTCGTAATTCTCCGCTTTTAAGTATCCGCCTGCCAAAAACAGACTCCAAATAGCGTTCTCATCTGCGTCTAACTGTTCGAAAATAATCTGTTCATCGACTTCCTTATACAGGTGCTCGCCTTTCAGCAAGTTCTCCATAGATATTTTTATGTCTGCGCTTCCCTCCCGTATCAGCTTATCTACCAATCCGTTGCTGCTGGTGTTGGCCCAGTAAGTGGAAAGCCTTTTTTTATCCAGATAATTGATAATCGACCAGGGATTATAGATATCTTTCCTTTTTCCGAATGTAAAGCCGTCATACCATGCTTTTACAGCCATCCGGTTTTCGTACAAGCCGCATTCCTGCAATGCCGCCCATACCTCCTCCTCTGTAAATCCGAAGCTGTCTTCATATTTCTCCGATGTAGTGGTCACTATCTCCAGATTATTTAAATCAGAAAAAATAGATTCTTTGCTTACCCTTGTGATTCCGGTCATAACCGCCCGTTCCAGATGCGGATTTGTCTTGAATGTGGAATTGAACAGGCCTCGGATAAATTCTGTCATCTCTTTCCAATAACCATACACCCAGGCCTCCTGAAGAGGTGTATCATATTCATCCAGCAGAATAATCACTTTCTTCCCATAGTAACCTGCCAGATAACCGGACAGATTCTTCAAGGAATACGCCGCTTCGGAATCCGTCATTTCGATCAAAGTCCTACGGAAAAGCTCTTCTTCACCTTCCGTCAGGCTCCCTTCTGCCAGCAGAAAACCATACTTCCGGTACACTTCTTTGATAAGCATGCAAATCTTTTCCCTTGCCATGTCAAAGGTATTCGCCTTTACATCCGCAAAACTTAAGAATATAACCGGCCAGGTTCCCTGAAGGTCACGGTACTTCTCGTCTTTCCATATGGATAATCCTTCAAAGACTTCCCCCTTCCCCGCATATTCCAGGGAAAGAAACCGTTCCAGCATGTTCATGTTCAAGGTCTTCCCGAATCTGCGGGGGCGGGTAATCAGCGTCACATCATCCCCACTTTCCCACCATTCCCTGATAAAGCTTGATTTATCAATATATAAATACTGATTCCGGATCAATTTATCAAAACTCTGAATACCAATTCCCACGGTCCTTGCCATATGTTATCCCCCCCTTGTCCGCCTCTTTTATAACTGTTCAGATAACCCTGAACGGTTACCCTCTTTCTGCTTATCCATATTATATATGTTTTCCATATATTGTACAAGCAAATCCGGGTAACAAGATAAAGCCAGCCCCGTTTTCTCTCACCTGGCTGACTTTACCTTTTTTCCATCACTATATATTTGTACCTTGTACCGGCTAATCCGTCCCAAACTTCTCCCGCAGCTTCTCCACCGCCTTTTTCTCAATCCGGCTTACATAGGACCGCGATATCCCCAGCATATCCGCAATCTCCCGCTGGGTACGGGGCTGCTTTCCGAAAAGTCCGTAGCGCAGACCGATCACCGTCTTCTCTTGTCCTTTCAGGCACAGCTCGAATACTTCATAAAGCTCCTTCACATCCTGACTGATGATCAGGTCCTCCAGGATCTCCCTGTTCTCCATCTCGATTACATCCACCAGGCTCACAGCCTCTCCATCCTTGTCTACCCCGATGGGTTCATAGAGAGATACCTCGCGGGAGTATTTCTTGCTGGCACGCAACAGCATCAGTATCTCATTTTCCACACACTTGGCTGCATAGGTACCAAGCCGTGCTCCTTTTTCCAGGTTGAATGTATTGATCGCCTTGATCAGGCCAATGGTTCCTACGCTGATCAGATCCTCTGTATCGTATGAGGTTCCCTGATATTTTTTCACCACATGGGCCACCAGGCGCATATTTCTGAGTATCAGAATATCCTTTGCCTCCTGGTCTCCCCTTTTGCAGCGCTCCAGATATTCCTTCTCTTCACTGGCAGACAATGGTTTTGGAAAAGTCTTCAAAGAAAGCCACCTGACTGCATATACTTAATATTAGTCTATGCCGGGACGACTTTCCAAGTGCTTTTACACATTTTTTAGGGGTTGTATTTCCTTGCGCGTTTATATTACAATATAGTAGAAACAAATGCCCGATGGGAAGAGCCAGCTGCTCCCATCCCCCAGAAAGGACAACGCCATGGCCAGAAAATCTACCCGCAACACCCGCAGCCGTATCGTCAGCGCAGCCTGGAAGCTCTTTTATGAACAAGGCTACGAGGAAACCACCGTGGAGGAGATCATCGAAGTATCCCAGACCTCCAAGGGCTCCTTC
Source organism: uncultured Lachnospiraceae bacterium (assembly GCA_910577655.1). Taxonomy (GTDB): domain Bacteria; phylum Bacillota; class Clostridia; order Lachnospirales; family Lachnospiraceae; genus Brotaphodocola. The sequence goes on from CAJTOW010000071.1 coordinate 3,242, forward strand.
TACCACTATTTCGACGGCAAGGATGCTCTTCTGGGCACTCTCAGTACCCTTTTTGACGAGAAATACCAGGAACTTGCCCTCACCTTAGATCCCCAGACCCCGGCCATGGAGCAGCTCCTTTTCCTCAACCGGGAGCTGTTTGGTATGATCGAAAACAGCATTTCCATGGAACTTCTCACACGCCTGCTTTCCACCCAGCTCATCACCAACGGCGAGAAGCATCTTCTTGACAAGAACCGGATCTACTATAAGCTGCTGCGCAAGATCATCTCCGAAGGCCAGGAAAAAGGAGAACTGTCCCGCCAGTCCAGCACCAGCGAGATGGTCAAGCTCTATGCTCTGGCTGAGCGCGCCCTGATGTACGACTGGTGTCTCTGCGCAGGCGAATACTCCCTGCGCCAGTACAGTATGGCCGTTCTGCCCTCCTTCCTCAGCAGCTTTCTTCCATCCAGAGATCAGATTTTAATGGGAAGTGTCCCATCCCAGGAGCGCATTTAAACCGGGAAATTCCCATCCCAAAAGCGTATTTAAACCAGGAAACTCCATCCTGGTCATACTCTTCAAAATGGGAATAATTTCATAAAACCCCTTATGTTTTTATTTTAATACAATATTTTATTTATTTTTCGTCTAGTCATTTTTCTTTTATTTTCAATGCTTTATCTCATATATTGTCATTATTCGTCTAGTATTTGGTCTATACTTCGTTCTGTATTGTGTTCTATTTTTCTTCATGCTATAATCTCCCCATTACCAGTTTTGAGGAGGACAATTATGAACACAGCATCCCTGGGTATCATCATCGCCATCATCGTCTATCTGGCCATGATGATCTATATCGGTTTCTATTTCAGCAAAAAGAGCGATTCTTCTGCGGAAGGCTTCTACCTGGGCGGACGCCAGATGGGGCCTCTGGTCACTGCCATGAGCGCGGAAGCCTCGGATATGAGCGGCTGGCTGCTGATGGGCTTACCTGGTGTCGCCTATCTCTCCGGTATTGCCGATGCCGCCTGGACCGCTATCGGTCTGGGGGTGGGTACCTGGCTCAACTGGCTGATCGTGGCCAGACGGCTGCGCCGCTACTCCATCGCCTGCGGTTCCATCACCATCCCGGAATTTTTCTCCAGACGCTACCGGGACAATCGGAATATCCTGATGTGCATTGCCGCGGTCATTATCCTGATCTTCTTTGTTCCCTACACTGCATCCGGCTTCAAGGCCATCGGAACCCTATTCTCCAGCCTGTTCCAGGTAGACTACCACATGGCCATGATCCTGGGAGCCATCGTTGTGGTGGGCTATACCATCTTGGGCGGCTTTATGGCAGTCTCCACCACGGATCTGATCCAGAGCATCGTCATGACCATTGCCCTGGTCGTCATCGTCTTCTTCGGCCTGAACCACGCCGGCGGACTGGATGCTGTCATGGACAATGCCCATTCCCTGGCCGGATACTTAAGTATGACCTCCCTTCATGACCGGGCATCCGGCGCTGCCACGGCTTACGGCCCCATCACCATCCTCTCCACGGCTGCCTGGGGACTGGGCTACTTCGGAATGCCTCACATCCTGCTGCGTTTTATGGCCATCCGGGAAGAGAAGGAGCTGGTACTCTCCCGCCGCATCGGGACGATCTGGGTACTGATCTCTATGTCCGTGGCCATCTTCATCGGTATCATCGGCTATGGAGCTTCTGTCGCTGGAGCTATCCCCCTGTTCACCACCAGCGCAGAATCCGAGACAGTGATCATCCAGTTTGCCGGACTGCTGTCCCGGTACAACCTGTTTGCAGCCATTATCGCAGGCGTGGTTCTGGCCGGGATCCTGGCCTGCACCATGTCCACGGCGGATTCCCAGCTTCTGACCGCCGCCTCCGGGGTATCCCAGAACCTTCTCCAGGATTTTCTTGGCATGAAGCTTGATGCCAGAAGCTCCATGCGGGCGGCCCGTCTGACCATCGCCGCTATTGCCGCCATCGGTGTAGTCCTGGCCTGGAACCCGGACAGCTCCGTATTCACCATCGTATCCTTCGCCTGGGCAGGCTTCGGCGCCTCCTTTGGCCCGGTGATGCTGTTCGCCCTGTTCTGGAAGCGCAGCAATTTCCAGGGCGCCCTGGCCGGTATGATCTCTGGCGGCGTCATGGTATTTGTATGGAAATATCTGGTACGCCCCTTAGGCGGTGCCTGGAATATCTATGAACTGCTGCCCGCCTTTCTGGCAGCCAGCGCTGCCATCGTGATCGTGTCACTGGCGACAGCACCGCCCTCCCAGGAGATTGTCCGTGAATTTGATTCGATCGGCTGATTCAGTGCCGGGAAACGGCATGCATGAATCATTTCTCCACAGAAAAGGAAACGGCATGGAAGTCTCTGCCCCAATGGCAGATTCTTCCATGCCGTTTTTACAAAACTATGTGTCCCAGAAATTCATTTCCACCATCTGCATGCCTGCAAAGCCATATGCAGGGCCCACTATACCACCTTCACCTGGGCCAAATAAAGGGCACATAGCGGGCTATGTAATCTGAATTTGGCCCAAATATCCCAAGGAACGCCTACGGTGTACCGCGAAGTAGGACGTGCACACCGAAGGCATCCCTTGTGGAGATGCCGGGAATGCATTTTCAGACATACTCTAGCTCTCCGGCACCCCGGAGACCACAATGCTCATTTCCCCCTCCAGCAAAGCCGTACCGTAACCACAAGGAAGGATCATATGATCCCCCTTCTTCACCGCGGTCTTGTCCAGAGTTCCCTCTCCACTGATGACACTGACTATCAGGAATGGCCGGTCCTGGTTTAAGCTCAGGGATGATTGTATATCATATTTGTCCACAGTATAATAGTCACAGGATATCAGCCGGGTATGGTCATACCCCTCCTCGTGACGGGTGGTTCTGTCACCTGCCGCGTCCTCATAGGGGCAGCGGATCACATCCATGGCCTTGTCCAGATGTAGCTCCCGCGGCTTCCCGCCGGACAGACGGTCATAGTCATACAGCCGGTAGGTGATAGCGGAATTCTGCTGGATCTCGATCAGCAGGGTGCCGTTCTTGATGGCATGGACGGTACCGGGGTTGATCTGGAAGAAATCTCCCGGATGGATGGGGCGCACATTGAGAAATTCATTCCAGCGCTTCTCTCCGATCATCTCCCTCATCTTTTCCCGGCTTTTTGCCCGGTGTCCCACAATGATATCCGCCTGATCTTTGCAGTCCAGTATATACCAGCACTCGGTCTTTCCCAGGGCGCCGCCTTCCTTCTCCCCGGCATAGGCATCATCCGGGTGAACCTGGATACTCAGGTCGTCCCTGGCATCAATGATCTTCACCAGCAGCGGGAACTGGTCTCCCTCCAGACCACCAAACAGCTCCCGGTGCTCCTTCCACAGCCAGGACAGCGTCTTCCCGGCAAATCTGCCTTCCCGGATCCGGCAGTCTCCCTGGGGATGGGCGCTGACCACCCAGGCCTCCCCGGTATCATCTCCCGGAATATCATAGCCAAAATAGTCCTTCATCCGGTTTCCGCCCCAGATCATCTGTTTGAAAACCGGCTCAAGCTTTAATAATTCGTTCATTATCTAATCATTCCTCCACTTACTTTCCATGCAGCAAAACCAGTCAGGCCCGTCTGAACTGTTACCTGCCACATATCTGACCGTCCCACACCGGGCCTTAAGCCAGCGCATCCATCCCCAGCTTCAATGCCCCCAGGATTCCCTGATTATCATCAAGGGACGGCAGCACAATATAAGAATCCATGTCCTGGAGCTTTTCTGTCACCAGATAACCGCCCAGCATTTCTGTCACCTTTGAACGGACCAGAGGCAACAGCTGCTCCTGGTGCATGACACCACCGCCCACAATGATCTTCTCAGGGGACAGCATCAGGATATAGTTGGTAATGGCATAAGCCAGATAATGTGCCTCCAGCTCCCACACCTCCGGCCGGTCTGCAAGCTCCACTCCCCTGGCTCCCCATCTGGCTTCTATGGCCGGACCGGCTGCCAGCCCTTCCAGACAGGCACCGTGGTAGGGACATTTGCCGCCATAATGGTCATCCTCCCTGCGCGGGATCAGGATATGGCCGCCTTCCGGATGGAGCATCCCGTGAAGCAGCTTCCCATCCGCCAGCACTCCCACGCCTACTCCTGTCCCCACTGTAATGTAGATCGCGGAATCCAGGCCCCTGGCACAGCCCCAGGTCGCCTCCCCCAGCATGGAACCATTGACATCTGTGTCAAATCCCACCGGAACCTTCAGCTGTTCACGGAAATATCCGCAGATATCATAGTTCTTCCAGGCCAGCTTGGGCGTAGTGGTGATGTAACCGTAGGTCCGGGAGTTCCGGTTCAGATCGATGGGTCCGAAGCAGCCGATCCCCAGGGCCCTGACCTCCCATTTTCTGAAATACTCCGCCATGACTGGCATGGTGACCTCCGGTGTCTCTGTAGGAATGGACATTCTGTCCAGAATCTCCCCCTTCTCGTTTCCCACAGCGCAGACCATCTTGGTTCCGCCTGCCTCCAATGCACCAAGGATCATATTGTTCCCTCCTTCTTTCTGAAATGTTCTCTCGGAATCCCCAAAAGGGATCCCCTCGCTTCTGTCCTGCTGCCCTCTATTCTACACCAGATTCCCCTGTTTGTAAAACAATGTCTAAATAAACGCTTGCAAAAAGTAACAGTTCAAGGGGTATCTGGACTGTTGCACAAAAAAAGCACTGGCCCAGGATTTTCCCAGGCCAGCGCCCCTCTATATGCCTTCATATGCAGAAACAGTCCATCTGATACTATTCTCTGTTGATTTGTCTATCCGTCCTCTATGACCGCACACTGACGCTCTGCAGCTCAAAGCAGTCCGCACGGTGTCTCGACTTTGAATACTCGAAGATCCGCCCGTCATCCAGATAAGCGGTCTGCTCCACCTCCAATATAGGCAGCTGCCGGGTACCGATCTTCAGCCACTCCCGCTCCTGCTCGTCCGGCAGATCTGCGCGGACCACCCGGTGGGCGCTCTTGATCTTCAGCTTCAGTTCCTGCTCAATATAAGAATAGATGGAACCCTTGAGGACATCTTCTGTGATCCCGATGATAAAGTCCGTAGGCATATAAGTATACTCCACCACATGGGGATATCCGTCCACCAGACGGGTACGGCAGATATAGCAGACCACTGAGGTCCCTGATATCTGCAGCCGCTCCGCCACCTCTTCCGGTGCCCGCATCAGGGTGAAGGCATGGATGACAGAGGTCACCTCCCGCCCCTCATTGTCCCTGCTGAACCCGCCGAACTGCTGGGATCTGGCGAAGCCCTCCAGATTGCCGGTTCCTCCGGTTATGGCCTTGACAAAAGTACCAGCTCCCCGCCGTCTTGTGATCAGCCCTCTGTATACCAGAAGATCCAGGGCTTCCCGGACGGTGATCCGGGAAGCATCGTACTGTTTGCACAGCTCCATCTCCTGAGGCAGCTTCTCGTCGGCCCGGTAGACTCCCTTTTGGATCTTATTCTGAATATCCTCTGCGATTACCTCATATTTAAACATTCCTGCCGCCTTCTTCCTGCAGGTACCTGCATCAATATCCATAAAATATTTCCGCGATCGGCGAACTCTTGTCCAGGATCAGCGTATTGTTTCCATTCTTTAAAGAAGCCCTGGCCGCATCCAGAGAGCGGACAAAATTGTAGAAATCCGCCTTGCTGGCATCGTTGTAGGCATCGGAAAGGATCTGCATATACTGGGCTTCCCCCTCTGCGATGATCTTCTCCGCCTGGGCCCTGGCTTCGGACTTCATCATAGATACTTCCTTGGTCGTATCGTTTTTAATCTTCTGGGCAGAAGAATTCCCCTGGGCCGTAAAGGATGCGGCGATATTGTTCCGCTCCGATATCATCCGGTCATAGACTGCCTGCTTGTTGTCGTCCGGCATGTCCAGGGATTTGGTCTCCACCGCCAGCACCTGGATCCCGTAGCCGTCCAGGGAATCACCGATATTCCCACTGATATCCAGGGCCAGCTTCCCGTTCCGGTTCTCAATGATCTCCGCCTGATCCATATTGGATATGACCGATTTCATGGAGGAGAATACCGACGCCGAGATCCTGGACTGGGCCTGGGCCACCTGGCCATTGAGATGCCGGGTGAACAGCACCGGATCCGAAACCCTCCACAATACAAATGCATCCGCAATCATACTTTTCTTATCCCTGGTGATCACATCCGACTTGGGGATATCGTAGATCTGGAGAGCTTTGGGTACCGAAGCGCCGGACTGGATAAAAGGAATCTTAAAGGAAAGCCCTGGTGTCTCAACCACCCTCACGATCTCCCCAAACTGGCGGATCAGCTTATATTCGTCGGGATAGGTCACCACCAGGGACCCGCCAGCCAGAAGCAGCGCTCCGGCCAGCACCAGCGTACCAGACAGTCTTGCAATCACTTTCTTCATGGTGCCACCTCCTCTGCCGGGTCTTCTGTGCCTTCACGCCCCGCCTCCGTCTGGATGGCCCCGGTAAAGCTCTCAAGAGGAAGCAGGGTCTGAATCTCTCCCCCATCGGTCAGATACACCTTCATGGAAGGCAGAAGCTCCTCCATAGTCTCATAGAACATACGCTGTCTTGTGATCAGCGGATACTTGCTGTACTCGGCATACATCTGCTCAAAGCGTGCCACCTGCCCCATGGCTTCATTGATCCGGGCCTGCTTCTGGGCCTCGGCATTCTTGATGATCTGGTCGCACTCCGCCTCTGCCAGGGGAATCTTCTCATTACGGTCCTTATTGGCATTGTTTATGGCCGTCTCTTTGCCCTGCTTGGCATTCTCCACATTCTTGAAGGCGTTCATGACCTCCGCAGTGGGCGGAAACGCATCCTGGATGGTGATATTGACCACAGACAGGCCGATATCCTCCTGGATCATCCGGTTAGTCAGTTTCTCTTTGATCTCCGACTGAATCACCGCCTTGCCCGTGGTGATCACATCATCCACATTGTAGATGCCCACCGTATCCCGGATGTAGGACTGGGCCAGCATCTTTAAGGTTGCCTCCGGATCCACGGAGGAATAGAGATATTTTACCGGATCGCTGACCATATACTCCAGATAAAAGTCTGTATTGACAAAGTTGAAATCCTTGGTGATCATGATGGATTCCTCATCAATGGTATCACCCGTCTCTACTACATAGCCGATAGGCATGCCTTTGATCCCTTTGGACACCCGGCGGACTCTCTGGATAAAAGGAATCTTGAAATGAAGCCCTGCCTGGGACTCGGCCTGGGCGCTGCCCAGGGTCGTGATCACCGCATAGTTTTCCTCATCTAGGACATAGTAGCAGTTCATACCGGCAAGAACCAGCAAAAGGATCAAAAGCAGGGACAATATTCCTCCGGTCACGCCCTTTTCTCTCACCGGCCTTCCGGTTGAGTCAAACCGTTCCGGTTTCTTCTGTTCCTGTTGTCCCTGTCCTGGTTCTTTTCCTCCCGGTCTGTTCTCCTGCCCTCCTGCCTCTTTCTTCTTTCTCTGGCCGAACAGACCGAAGAGCTGGTCGTAAGGATTCTGTCCGCCGAACAGATCGTTGCCAAAGGGATTCTGCTTCATAGGCACGCCTCTTTTCTTTTTGAATAGTATACCCGGAACAGCACTTGATTAATGATGGAACAGCCGTATTCCGGTAAATGCCATGGCAATATTATACTTATTACAAGTTTCGATCACATGATCATCCCGGACAGAGCCTCCCGGCTGCGCAATATAGCGGACACCGCTCTTGTAAGCACGCTCAATATTGTCTCCAAACGGGAAGAAAGCATCCGAACCAAGGGACACATCCGTCATCTTGTCCAGCCAGTCCCTTTTCTCCTGCCTGGTAAATACCGGCGGCTTCACCTTAAAGGTCTTTTCCCATACGCCGTCTGCCAGCACATCCATATACTCCTCACCGATATAGACATCTATGGCATTGTCCCGGTCCGCACGTTTGATACCGTCCACGAACTGGAGTCCCAGAACCTGGGGTGCCTGACGCAAAAACCAGTTGTCCGCCTTCTGGCCTGCCAGTCTGGTGCAGTGCACCCGGGACTGCTGGCCCGCACCGATGCCGATAGCCTGACCGCCCCTGGCGTAGCAGACAGAGTTGGACTGGGTGTATTTCAAAGTGATCAGCGAGATAACCAGATCGATCTTAGCCGCCTCCGGGATCTCCTTGTTGGCTGTGACCACATTGGCCAGAAGCTCTTTATTGATATCCAGATCATTCCGGCCCTGCTCGAAGACCACGCCGAATACCTGCTTTCGCTCAATCTTCTCAGGCTGGTAATGCTCATCTATCTGGATCACACAGTAGTTTCCGTTCTTTTTGGCTTTCAGGATCTCCAATGCCTCAGGCTCATAGCCGGGAGCGATGACACCGTCAGATACCTCCCGCTTAATCAGCTTCGCCGTATCCACATCACACACATCGGACAAGGATATAAAGTCACCAAAGGAAGACATCCTGTCTGCGCCCCTTGCCCTTGCGTAGGCGCTTGCCAGAGGAGACAGCTCTCCCATATCGTCCACCCAGTAGATCTTTGCCAGGGTCTCATCCAGAGGCAGTCCCACTGCCGCCCCCGCTGGGGACACATGCTTAAAGGAGGCCGCAGCAGGAAGCCCGACAGCGGCCTTCAGCTCCCGGACCAGCTGCCATCCGTTTAAGGCATCCAGCAGATTAATATAGCCAGGTCTCCCGCACAGCACCTGGATGGGGAGATCCTTCCCCTCATTCATGAAGATCCTGGCAGGCTTCTGGTTAGGGTTACATCCGTATTTCAGTTCCATCTCGTTCATCTTATCTCTCTCCTGTTCATTGGCTTAATTAACTGGTACACATTTCCCATGTCCCACCGGTCAGATGGGCCGGGACGGCTGCTCCTGTACTTTCCGGACAACTCCTGGGAAAGACCCGGGCAGGCTCTGGATCGTAACAGTTCAGATATCCCTTGAACTGTTTTTCTGTATCAGCTGTTCTTATTCACAATACGGCTTTCATATGTGCCGGTGACAAGATCGATATAGCGTACAAACAAAGAAACCTTATTCTCTTCATTAAGGCTGTCCCACATAAGAGTGGTACATGCACCCAGGGTATTAGGAATCTCTACTAATTTCGGCTCCCCCTCAAAGCTGGGAAGCGGATTCCCGTCATGCATATAGGTATGGATAAAATGTCCCTGTCCTGCTGCCGGATTCTCATAGGCAAAAGTAAAGCGGCTGCAGGAGTCTGGACTGCCACAGTTGCTCTTTAAAATGGACATGGCATAGTTGTAATGTCCCTTCTCAATATGCAGGATCCCGGAGATCCGGGGGGTATAATTTGGCGCGTCCGGCTCAAATTTCCGGCACCGCAGGGACTGCTCGAAGGTCATCTGTCTGTCCATCCCCTCATAGATGGTGTCAGTCTGGTCTCCGTTGGTCACGATGGTCTTATTCCCCAGGACACGGACCGGAGCATAGATAATCAGGCTGGGATCCTTAAGCTTCGCCGGATCAAAGGCCTGGGTACGGATCCCTTCCCCATCTGTCACAAAGATACGGTTGCGGCTGTTCTCGCTGCGTCCCATGATAAAATAGGCCATAGCCGCCTTTGTCCCGTCCGGGGTCTTGCCGATCACGATCCCCCGTCCCGGATATGCATTGTTCTTCAGTTCCTGTTCCAGAGACAACTTGTTCATTCTTATCATTCTCCTCTCTTTCCTTTGTCCGGGTGTTCTTTATGCCTGCCGGTCTGAACCGGAGTCCTTTAAAAAGGTAACCGTTCAGCCTCCCCGAACTGCTCCTTAAAAAGAACAAAAAACCACCCGGGTACCACTTGCTTACGGCGCCCAGGCGGTCGGCATTGAATATCCACGTGCTCCCCCATGGTTCCCCATATCACTCCGCCAGTTGCACGCTTCGCAACAGTTCCTGCACGGAGACGGTTGCTATCTTTCTCCCTTCATCATACTGGATTCTCTCCGGGAATGCAAGTGTTTTTTATCTCTGCCCCGGTACCCTGCACAGATCCAGATAGAACTCCGCTATGGTAGCCGACTGGTAGGGATGGACGAAAAAAACTCCCAGTCCACACAACATACCTCCCAGAAGCAGCCATCCAAGAAAGGACAGCTCCAGCACAAAAAGTCTCCATTTGTGACCGTCCATCATCTGTGTACTGATGCGCAGGGCCTCCCTGTAAGGCAGATCCGGCGTCTCCGCCAGCAGATAAGGAACCAGACAATATTCATAAGATTTGATAATGCCCGGAATGATCAGAAGGAATGTCCATAAGGTCTCAAACAGCCCTTTCATGAACATGACCTTCACCACATTCAGATAATTTCCCCTGGTAAAGCCGCTGAAAACCAGGCCCAGACCTGCGGACCTTTTCAGCTCCTGACTCTCCACGAAATACCGGCAGCTTCCTACCCGGATCACATTTCCCACAAAGCTGCCCCAGAGGATTCCCAAAACCCACATGGTAGCGATCACCATCAGAAGGATTCCCAAAATCGCTACCCCTACACTAAAGGAGATATCCCCGTGGCCGGATCCGGCTCCACCTGGGGAACCGGAATTCAAAATCTTCTTTCCGCCGGAAATGCCGGACAAAGGATTCCCCCCGCCTGCACCTCCTAAAACCGTGGCAATGAGGCATACCAGAAATGCGCTCCAGTAATGGTTTCCCAGGCCGTCCAAAGCCCTTCTCTTTAATTCCGCCCTTGTCGTCATACTTTTCCCTCCTTCTGTCTCATTCATTCCGGATCGCTGCCAGAGGACTCAGCTTCATGGCCCGCATGGCCGGGAAGAAGCCGGCCACCATCCCCACCAGAACGGCAAATACCACAGCCATGGCCACCAGCCACAGCGGGATTCTGGAGATATCCCCGGCCATACCGGTCAGGGATTCCCCGATCCGCAGCAGACGGTTCAAAGCCATGGAGATGCCGTAGCTGATGGCGACTCCCGTCACCCCTCCCATAAGGCCGATGAAACCAGATTCAATCAGGAACATATTGCGGATTGCTCCCATATCACAGCCCAGCACCTTCATCACACCGATCTCCTTGGTCCTCTCATAGATGGACATCATCATGGTATTGGCAATGCCGATGGCTGCCACAAAAAGGGACACGGCGCCGATGCCTCCCAGGACAGCCTGGATCATCCCGGACTGTTTCTCCGACTGCTCCATCCATTCTGCCCGGCTGGATGCCTGGAAGCCCATATCGGTCAGCTGCTTCTGGACTCCTTCCACATGTTCAATCTTGTCAACATTAACCACCATACTGGAATAGATGAAATAGCGGAAGGGCTTTCCCTTCTTATTGGTAGGCTGGCGGGGGATGGGATTCTTGCGGAACACCTTCCTGAGCTGGGCCTTTAAAAGATCCAGATCCGCATACACCGAATAGGCATATTCATTGTAATCATTGACCTCGCCTTCTACTACACCAGCAGTTTTGATCATATATTTCTTTGGCGCCTTCACCGGCTGTTCCGAGTTTCCCCACTGGGACTGGTAGTAAGCATCCGTATCAAATATGACAAAAACAGGTCTCCCCATCAGATCCACATCCGGAAGCTCTCCTGTCCGCCAGTAAGCGCTCCCGCCCTTTCCGTCAGAGAACCACTGAAGCACCGCATTTCCGTAGATCAGCTCCAGCTCCTGGGTCTTCTCATCGGGCATGCCGCCCTCTCCCAGGGTGATCTGCTCCAGATAGCCCCTTGGCGCTCCGATGATCTGGGCATCCATACTGTTCTTTCCCTGGATAAAGATGGCATCCGCCTCCAGCAGGGGATATACACTGACCACATGGTCCATCCGGCTTATATCTGCCGCCAGATCATCTGTCAGGTAATTGGGGTCTGCACTTCCGTCATTGTCTCCCCAGTAATACTCCCCCCGGACCTCAATGGCAGTCAGGCTTCCAAAGGATTCGATCAGTTCCCGGTTCAGCTCATTGAGTCCGATACCCAGGGAGATCATAACCACGATGGAGGCTGTACCGATGATCACTCCCAGGACGGTCAGGGCTGTTCTCAGCTTTCTCCGGCGCAGATTATTCACGCTCATGGTGAGCAGATCAAGAAATCTCATCGTCCTCTTCCTCTTCCTGGCTGGCTTTCAGTTTCTTATGCCTGGCAAACAGCACTGCCACCAGAACCAGAAGCACCACAATCACCCCGAGAGCCACCGGAAGCATCTTATCCTGGTACCTCTGGAAAAATCCCGGTGCATCCACCGACATATCCTCAAAGTTCTCCATATCAAAATCTTCCATACCGGAAAGATCCTCCTCCATCACCAGCAGAGTCAGCTCCTTTTCCTCTAAGGAGACCTCTCCGTTCTCATCCTCATAAGTGATGGTGACCCGGATCTTCCCGTCATCCATGGTCTGGGCGGCTCCCACCACCATACAGTCTACATTTCCCGTCTCTCCAGGCTTGATGTTGCCCACATAGGTATCCACCGTCTGGATGGAATCCGCCTCAAACTTCACCATAACATTGTAAAGAATCACCTTGCCTGTATTGTTGATGGCAAACATGACGTTGGATTCCTCCCCCACATTGATGGAATCCGGCATTACCTCAAAGGTGCCTGTATTCAGACGGGGGATCTGCTTTATCGGAATATCCACCACCATACTTTCCTCGGCGTTTTTAAACTCCGGGCTGTCGAACTTGGCCTTGATGGTAAGTCCGTAAGAGCGCTGGTCCACTCCGGCCTTGGAAAGGAGACGCAGACGGATATCCTTCACCTCTCCGGGCCTTAAGGAATCCATGGCTACAGAGGAGGATCCTGACTCGGTTGTGAATACCGCACTTTCCGACACCTTCTCTGATTCCATGGAATAGAGAATATTGGTAGCGGAAATGGCGCTGGAAGCATTCTTCATATGCAGCACCAGATCAAATTCCTGACCGGCGACAATGGTAGCCGGTTCCGTGGAAAAGCCGTCTACCACCAGACGCGCCCTCTCCCGGTCGTGTTCATTGAACTCGCCGTACTCATCCTCCTTATCCTTATTGTGGATGCGGACATAGAACAGTGTCTCATAGGTCTGCAGCTCATCGCCGGTAGAGCTTTTAGAATAGTATATTTTCATGGTAATGGGATAATACCCGCTGTATACATCCTCACGGATGGCGAAGCTGTATGTAAGGGGGACCGTCTCGTCCACCTCAATCTTCTCAAACATCCGGTCATAGTTGGCGTCATTGATCTCAAAGGGAAATTTCTCGCTGTCCGCGTCCATAACCATGGCAGCCTTTACATTGTACACGGTGGCCGGACTGTTGTTGCGCAGATTCAGGGCAAAATCAAGCACATGGGGATATACTCCGTCCGGCGTGCTCTGCCCCTCACCCAGAACAAAGTCATAGGTCTTAGGCTCATCGTCGTCATCGTCACTTGAGCCGGTGGACTGGGTGATCCAGATGGTCAGATCCGCCTGCCCCAGCCAGCTTCCGTCCTTGTCCATGACTACCACTGGCGCCTTGTAGTATCCGTTGCTCAGGTCACGCCTTACTACCCCTGAGAGGGAAACCGTCTTCTCATCCCCCAGCTTCCCGATGGATTTGGGGTTATCTGTGGTGGGAAGCGCCTGGGTCACCTCGAAGGGAAAGGAATATCCATATTCCCGGTCACCCTCCTCCTCATCCCAGATCTCGCCGCCGCTGACATCAAAGCCGATGGCCAGGTCCCGCATGGACGCGTCCCCGGTATTCTTGATCCGGAAGGAAAGGGTCATCTTCTTGCCCGTCTTGCCGTGGGGGATCTTGTCCGAGGTGATCTCCACCTCCGATGCCCAGGCTGTCATTCTTATAGGAAATGGAACCGAACAAACAGTCAGCGCCACTGTTAGTATGGCCAGCATGGCCCCTCTCAAAAAGGCCAGACCGGCTGCTCTTTTTATATATCCAGGTTTTGTGATTTGTTTTGTCTGGGTTTTTACTGGCATTTTCTACTGTTCCTCCAAATCTCTGATGTCTGCCTTTTCTGAAATTATTCCTGCCGTGCCGGTCTCCGGGGGCCCGTCCCCACGCACCTTCCGGACCGTCAGGACATTCTCTTTATCCTTCTGAGCCGCCTCCTCATGAATCTTTGCCGAAAAGACCGCAAGCTCCTCTTCGTCTCTCTCATCGTGGTGGCATTCCTCGATCTTATATATCTTCCCGTCCACAATATGGAACTGCCGGTCCGCGTAGGAGGCCAGATGGTTGTCATGGGTGACCATAATCAGGGTCTGGCTCTGCTCCCGGACAATCCTGCGCATCAGAGCCAGCACTTCCATGGTAGTCTTGGAATCAAGGTTTCCCGTTGGTTCATCTGCAAATATGATCTTGGGCTTTAGCACCAGGGCACGGGCGATGCCCACCCGCTGCTGCTGTCCTCCGGACATGGCATTGGCCATGTGCTTCATCTGCTTCTCAAGCCCTACCAGCTTTAAGTATTTCTTCGCCTTCTCATTGCGCACCTTCTTAGGCACTCCCCTGAAGGATAGGGGCAGGGCTACATTCTCCACTGCGTTTAAGGTTTTGATCAGATTGTAGGACTGGAAGATAAATCCCACATGCTCCCGCCTGAATCCTACAAGCTGGTTCTCCGTCATCTTCTCCAGATGCTTCCCTGCGATCACAATCTCCCCTTTGGAGGGCTTCTCGAGACCGGCCAGCATATTCAAAAGGGTGGATTTGCCTGAACCGGAAGGGCCTACGATGGCACAGAATTCACCTTTGAAGATGGTGAAGTCTACGCCGTTTAAGGCATATACCTTGTTGGTGCCTACTTTATATATTTTGTAAAGGTTTCTGACCTGGATAATTGGCTTTTTTGTGTTTTGCATTTGTATCCACCTCTTTATGCACTTTTTGTACCGCTACTCTGCAGTGCAGTTCGATTCCGCTACGCTCCATCTACTTTCTACGCTTTCACACTAAACTCATGCCGCGCCTCCGGCTTGCATTCATTAAGTGCTCACTGCCTACCTGAACATTATACCTCATTTGTCTACTTAGGACTATGAAATTTTCTTAAATATTCATTACGAACCCGTCTATATTTGGGGAGCGGGGGGGCTGTGGAATGTTCTTCTTTGAATGACTGCTCTCATAGAAAACATTTTGTAACAGATCAGACAGGTCTGCGCACTCGCTGCGCTGACCGTGCGAAAACGTAGTGGTCGGAGGGCATCTGCCCCATCGCGCAGCGATTCTCATGGGCAGATGCCGTAACAGTTCAGGGGGTATCTGAACTGTTACAACATTTTTTAAATTTCGCAAAAAAAGACTAGCAATCTCCCCTGTTATTCGCTATAATATCATTCGAACATGAAGACAATGGAACCTAGAAGGAGATTTGCTATGAGACACTTGTTAAACCCATTGGATTTTTCTGTGGAGGAGACGGAACGCCTGCTGGAGCTGGCAACGGATATTGAACAGAATCTTCCGAAGTATTCCCATGTTTGTGATGGTAAGAAACTGGCAACCCTTTTTTATGAACCAAGTACAAGAACCCGGCTTAGTTTTGAATCTGCAATGCTCAGTCTCGGTGGCAGCGTACTTGGTTTTTCTTCGGCTAATTCCAGCTCCGCCACAAAGGGAGAAAGCGTTTCCGATACCATCCGCATGATTTCCTGTTATGCAGATATCACTGCCATGCGCCATCCCAAGGAAGGGGCTGCCCTGGTGGCTTCCAACGCGGCAAAGATCCCGGTAATCAATGCCGGTGACGGCGGGCACCAGCATCCAACCCAGACCCTGACGGATCTGATGACCATCCGCTCCCTGACCGGACGTCTGGACAACATGACTATCGGTCTCTGCGGCGACTTGAAGTTTGGCCGTACTGTCCACTCCCTGATCGAAGCCATGGTGCGCTATCCAGGCATCCGCTTCTATCTGATCTCGCCGGATGAACTGCGCATCCCCGGCTACATACGCCAGGATGTCCTTGAGGCCAACAACATTGAATACAAGGAAGTCAACAACCTGGATGACGCCATGCCACAGCTGGACATTCTCTACATGACCCGAGTCCAGAAGGAGCGCTTCTTCAATGAAGAAGACTACATCCGTCTCAAAGACTGCTACATTCTGGATAAGAAGAAAATGAAACTGGCCAAAGAGGATATGTTCGTCCTCCATCCCCTTCCCCGCGTGAATGAAATCTCCACGGAAGTGGATGACGACCCAAGAGCAGCCTATTTCAGGCAGGCCCAGTACGGCGTATATGTCCGTATGGCCCTGATCATGACCCTACTGGAGGTGGAAAAACCATGCTGAACATCAGTGGATTAAAAGAAGGTATCGTTCTGGACCACATTGAAGCAGGCAAAAGCCTGGATATCTACTACAACCTGGGGCTGGACGAGCTGGAATGCCAGGTGGCGATCATCAAGAACGCCCGCAGCAACAAAATGGGGCGCAAAGACATTATCAAGATCGAAGGCGGACTGGACAAGCTGGATCTCCAGGTTCTGGGCTACATTGACCACAATATCACGGTCAACATCATCCGGGATGACAAGATCGTCGAGAAGAAGAGACTGAAGCTTCCCAGCAGGATCACCAATGTCATCCGGTGCAAGAATCCCCGCTGCATCACTTCCATTGAGCAGGAGCTTCCCCACATATTCTACCTGTCGGATGAGAAGACGGAAACCTACCGGTGCCTCTACTGCGAACAAAAATACAGCAAATAACCTTTTCATGAAACAAGGGCTGCCGCAAAAAGATGAGCTACTGCAATATGCAGAAGCAGTCTTCAGATCACTGCTTTCTGCTGCAGGATTATCTAGTATGACCCACACCAATTACCATTATGTTTCGCGCAGGATAAATTTTCATCCTGCAAGGCGGAGGAGGGAGGCGATGCGGTGGCATCGTTGACCGACGACAACGAAGCAGGGGGAAATTTAGACAAGCGAAACATATGGTTAATTGGTGTGGGTCATACTAGCATGTTACGTTTCACGAATGTGAACGATAAGCCCAGCATGATAATGGTGAAGGCTTAAAGGGAGCATTTCCCTGATTTTCTATGATTGGCTGCTTGCCTGAACTGTTGCCTATAATGAGGAAATTCTGTGAAAAAGATATATGAGAATGACGAGGAGTTTAATTTCATAGGGGCGATCTCGCGGGAACTGACAGGCTATGATCCGGATAATTTGTTAAAGGAGATGGAGGATGCAGAGCGTCAGTGGAAGAAGGAGCAGCAGGAGCATCCGGAGGAGGCAAAGGCTGTGATGCAAAAAGCTGAGACAGATTTCAAAAAGCTTATGGAATGCATCCGTAAGACAGAGTCAGTTGTGGAGACCAGCCATGGGAATAAAAGGGAGGAGTGCCTGGAAGAAATTTACAAAGAAACAGCAGATGCCACAGAAATACTGGAAAAAGTCTGTGTAACAGCAGACGGAGCGGTGAAAAGACCGGAAGCTGCTCGCAAAGCCATTGCAGAAGCAGCAGAAAGACCAGACGCTGCCTGCAAGGCCGTAGAGGAAGCGGCAAAGAGAACAGTAGCTGCTTGCAAGGTTGTAGAGGAAGCAGTGGAGAGATCCGTAGCTGTTTGTGAGGGCGCGGCGGAAGCAGAAGAGAGATCAGCAGCTGCTTACAAGGGCATGGCGGAAGCAGCAGAGAGATTAGAGGCTGCTCAGAACCCGGTGGCAGAAGCGGCAGAACAACCAGAGAAATTCTGCGAGACGGCAGTGAGAGCAACAGTAATATCGGACAAACTGCATAAAACCATAGCAGGACAGGCCACAGATGGGGCCGGTGATGAAGGATGCATCAGGGCAGAGATGGATGGTGAGGGATACACCGGAAGTAAAGCGGATGGCGAAGGATATGCCGGAAGCACCAGAGCAAAGCTGTCTGATGAACGCAGCATAACAGATATACCAGATAAAACTTATCCTGAACAGCACAGAACCATAGCAAAACCAGAATATAAAATGCCAATCCCTATCGGGAAGAAAACTCTGAGGAAAGTCGCGATTCTGACAACTGCGGCGATGATACTTGGCGTTGGTGGTATGGCGTCAGTGGCACGACAGGGATATCGAGTGGCGGAGTATCCAGAGCAGTATGGGGGAGACCAGAGGACTATAGTAAGAAATAATGTCCATATAAGTTTTCCGGAAAGTGAGATAGAAGAGGCATATAGACAGATACAAGATGCTTGTGGTATAGAAGTATTGGCACTTGATTATATTCCTAAAAATATGGAAATAGATGGATTTATTTTATCTAACACGCAGGGGATAATAAAACTTTGTTACAATGATAAAAAAATTTATCTGGAACAAAAACCTTTAGACAAAAGAAATACGGTTTCTGTTTTGATTATGGATAGAAAACCAGAGAATGTCATACAAAATGATTGGATTGGTCAAGAACTATATCTGGAAGAAAATCTTTTGGAAAGTGGATCCATAGAGTATAGTATTCAATTTGATACAAGTTCTGCAAATTATTATCTATCTGGAATGCTGGAAAAAGATGAGTTTATAAAAATTGTAGAAAATCTTTATTTTTGGAATTAGTAATAAAGGGATTTGGGAGGAATTAGGATGAAACGGATAGCACATATATTAGTTGCAGTAATAATAATGCTTTCAATGACGATCAATGTTTGGGCACAGACAGAGGCTTATGATGGGGTTGATGTGGAAGAAGCAACCATTGTAAGTATGAAGGTATCGGATGACGAGGTAGAAGTTCTTGGAGTTACACGTGGACAATACCTTTCCTCAGTAGAGCTAAATTTGACAGATGAAGGATTTGGCGTAGCCGGAATTAATGCGGTAGTTTTATGCCACGAGGCTATGCAAAAAATTCGTCTACGTTTAACATTGGAAAAATATAACGGTAGTTCATGGGTGTCTATTAACGAGAAAGAGTTTTTGTGGACAGAAGACCAGGTAGAAGACGATTTGTCGATGGCTGTTGTTTCATATAAAGTAGGCGCCTTGTTGAAAGGTGATTATCGCCTTAGAGCAAATGTTGCTGTTAGGGCATTAACCTTACAGTCAGAAGCAATGACTACAAGAACGGGAGCGCTTACTTTCAAATAAGCTAACTTGGTTAAACCGGAAAAGCTTTAGATAATTTTTCCATTTTCGCAAGAATGTGCTGGTAAGTGCTTAATAGAAATTTAATTTTGAAAAGAATACTATATCCCAATAAGTGACAACATGGGAATGCCAAATATATAGAACCTATAAACAATCCAGCATCACAAAAACCGCTGTATATTCACACAGCGGTTTTTGCACGTTAAAAGCATTTATTAAAAAAGTCTCTGCAACCTTTTGCAAAAATATGGAATTATCAGTTACAAGTTGGCGGAAGGTTCTCCAAAACCTTTATACAAAGGATAGGAGCATTTATGCCAAAACGGATTCTTTTGACACGCTCCAAAATGGCATTACTTACTATTCATGGCCAAGTTGTTTCCCCCGGCCGACAGATACCAGCTCTGGAAAAAGTTTTTCCCGGATTGCATTTGCAGGATGTTTAGAAACTCTTAG
>CAJTOW010000072.1:0-4133 GCA_910577655.1 uncultured Lachnospiraceae bacterium
GCGTGCACACCGAAGGCGTCCCTTGTGGAGATGCCAGGAATGAATTTTCAGACACGCTCTAGTACACAAATAAGGTGCCGGTGCCGGTTTTTATGAATATGGTTTAGAGGGGGGATCTGGGGAGGAAAATATTTATCTGTTCATTGCGGCAGAGGCTTTTTTCATGATTTTAGTAACATACAAGAGGGAGATTGTTTTTTGTTACCCCACCAAAGGAATGGAGGTATTTATGAGAAAAGGCTGTAAAATAGGATTGATATTTTTGATTATGACAGCGATTGCCGGATGTTCGGCAGGGTCCAAAGAGAGCACGGTCATGGACTTTCAGGCCCAGATGGACTGGAAGATCCCGGAACCTGCAGTTGGAAGCAACCCCAGGATTCTGTTCGTTGGGAACAGTCACACGTTTTATAATAATCTTCCCGGGACATTTGTAAACATAGCCCATTCGCTGGGACATAAGAGTGATGTCTACGAGCTGGCCCAGGGCTATTATACGCTGGAGCAGTATGCGAATCCGGAGGATGAGGCGGGAGCCCTGCTTGACAAGACCGTGTCCGGGAAGAAGTGGGATTTTGTGATCCTGCAGGAGAATACATCTGTGGTCTTGTCGGATTCTGTGGATGAGAAGATGTATCCTTATGCCCGTGTGCTGGATGAGAAAGTCAAGTCTGCGGGAGGGCAGACGGCGTTTCTGATGACCTGGGCGCCCAAAGACGGATTGAAGGAAGGCTTTAAAACATACAGCCGGGAACAGCTTCAGTCCACCATGGCGGAGAATTATATGACCATCACCAATGAGCTGAATGGTCTTCTGATTCCTGCTGGCATCAGTTTTATGCGGTGCATGGAGGAGTATCCGGAGGTGGAGCTGTGGGCGCCAGACGGATATCATCCTTCGCCGGAGGGGACTTATCTGGCTGCCTGCACGGCCTACGCGCTGGTATACCAGGAATCCCCGGAAAACTGTCTCTATATCGGGGAGCTGGATATAGAGCTTGCCCACAAACTTCAGAAGATCGCGGCGGAGCTGGTGCTGGGAGACGGCGGGAGTGAAACCGTGAAGAATCCGGGGAATAACCAGAGTCTTGCATATCAATAGTAACAGATCAGATAGCCCGTCTGAACTGTTGTCATCAATAGAAGTCCGGAGAAGGGGCTGTGGGGAAATGGTTTCTTGCCCACGATATATCAGGTGATCTTTCGGCTATCACCACAGTATATTGTGTGCGGCGGCCATTTTCCGACAGCCCCTTTATGGTTCTGGCAATTGGAAAACAGGTCAGGCCTTTGCCATTGGCAGATGGATGGTTCTGGTTGCAATGGTTTCCCGGAAGGCCTCATCATGCTCCACAAAAATCATGGAGGGTGAGAAATCCAGAATGAGCTGTTCGATCTGTATCCTGGAATAGAGGTCAATGTAATTCAAAGGTTCATCCCACACATATAAATGTGCTTTTTCGCACAGGCTTTGGGCAAGGAGAACCTTCTTTTTCTGTCCGGCGGAAAAATCTGCCATATCTTTTTCAAACTGTACCCGTTCAAAATCCATTTTGCGCAAAACTGCTTTAAAAAGACTTTCATCGATCTGCTGTTTTTTGGCCAAGTCAGACAAGGTTCCGTGCAGGTGGGAGGTGTCCTGGGGTACGTAGGAGATGACCAGGCCAGAGCCGGTGGTTATGGTACCGGTGTGTAATAGGGGCTCTCCCAGGAGAAGCTTTAACAGACTGCTTTTTCCGGTGCCGTTTCGGCCTTCAAGAGCGATCCGGTCACCCTGGTGGAGCGTGAAGGTCACTGGGCCACAGACGGGAGTGGCGGTGCCGGATTCCTGACCGCACACGGGGGTGGCAGTGTCAGTTTCCGGTCTGTGAATGGGGCTGGCGGTGCCGGGGACATGGTTTACCGGTTTTGTATTCCTGCTGTAAGCAATAATAATACCGGAGAAGGAAGCAAGGGTGTCTGCATGGTATTGCAGGGGGATTAATTTCAAGGCTTCCGCCGTCTCAGTATCCTTCAGAAGCTGGGACTTCTGAAGGATAGCCTGCTGCTGCCTTGCCTGGATATTCTTGGAACGCTTCATCATCTTGGCAGCCTTGTGACCTACATAGCCACTGTCATAAGCACTGGTTTTGGTTGCTTCCACCTGGTCGGACCAGAGAGCGGAGCGTCTGGCTGCCTGCTGCAGACGGCGGATATCCTTTTTCAGGTGTTCGTTCTGTGCCTGCTCATGTGCCTGCTGCCGTTCAAAGTTGGCCATCCAGGAGGAGAAACTTCCAGCCTGCACTTCTATGCTGCTGCGGTTCAGTGCCAGGATATGATCTACACAGCCATCCAGAAACCGGCGGTCGTGGGACACCAGGATAAAGCCCTTTTTCTTTCTCAGATATGCGGATACCGTCTGTCTGGCTTCAGCATCTAAGTGGTTGGTAGGTTCGTCGATCAGCAGAAAATGTCCCTCATTGAGGAACAGTGCCGCCAGAAGTGCCTTGGTCTGTTCGCCATTGGAAAGTGTGCCAAAGGGCCGCCACAAAACCTCTTCTTGGATGCCGAGGCGGGAAAGCTCCCTGACTATCTGCCATTCTGCCGCATCCGGACAGACCTCTTCCAGGATTTCCACGGTTAAGCGGTTCTTATCCCGGACCGGATATGGAAAATAGTCAAATTCTACAGAGCTCAGGATCCTTCCGCTGTATTCATAGTTTCCCAGAAGAAGATTCAGAAAGGTGGTTTTTCCCCTGCCGTTTCTTCCGGTAAAGCCAAGCTTCCAGTCTGTATCAATCTGGAAGCTGACGTGTTCGAAGACAGGATCGCTGCTGGACGGATAGGAAAAGGACAGGTCTTCAATTTTAATCATGGACATAGATGGATTCCTCCTTTTACTGTGCTGGACTCTCCAGAAAGTGCATAGTCCGCAGTGGCAGGCGCACAATCCGGGGAGACACAAAACGAGCCGCAGGAAAGATTATTCCTGCGGCTCATCATAGGAGCAGAATCCTGCCGTCCGGTCTTTGGAGTACAAGTAAAGCGTTATCTGTATATTGGGCCATGCATAGAAAAACACAGCAGTCACTCCCTGATACAGCCGGCAAATCAGTCTATGGGTGAGGGGATATATCACTTTCCTGCAAAAGGGCAGCATACCTTGTAAAACAGCACAAAAAGCACCGGATAGGCGAAGCCCAAAAGGGCGGCTCTGGAAAAACACATATATGTCCGGTACAAAATACGTGAATACGTATAAAAAGGTATGATACTGCCATGAGTTTCGTCTTATTTGCAGAAAAAGTTTAACATCCTTTCACCCCTCTCGTTACAAATTGAAATCATAAAACTGATGGAGATACAGCCCCAAATCTTGCCGGGGACTGTAGCAAAACCGAATTTAGTATATCATAGCTTTGGTGAAGATGCAAGACGTATTTGAATGTGATAAAAAATCCGGACAAAACCGTAAGTGTAAAAGAGTGTGGTGGAAATGTGCTGACTTTACTTTTCGAACAGACCTGTAATTATCTTATGGATTAGTGTTATCAGATAAAAAAGGGATTCTGCAAAACAGAGCATATACAGGATATGGCTGATATGTACAGAGCATAGGAACCATATTCCTGGGTATCTGTTATTTTGCGGTATCCCTTTTCTGCTTTATAGCTTATAGCGGCAAGAACAGATAATGGTTCAGAAGGTATCTGAACTATCACGGAAACAGAGCCCTGCCTTCTGCTGCGTCACGAAGCCGGTGTCTGCCGGCTGACCAGAAAGTGGCGGCTGGCTGGCTCTTCCAGCACATGGTCATAACGGTAGGCAGAGAAGATAAAGCCCAGCAGCATCATATTGAGGAGGATGCTGATCTTCCCTTCAGAAACCAGGGGAAGGTTGGTAAAGCAGGCATACTGGTATCCCAGATTCCCCAGCACATACAGAATACTCTGTCCCAGAAGACAGAAGCCGCAGCAGCAGGCCAGGGAGAAGGCCAGTTTCCCGTGGATCTTATGGATATAGGAGAACAGCACCAGATAGAATCCGGCCAGGACAGCTGCCAGCAGAAGGCCAGGGATCCTGCCATACAGGAACATGGTCACAGCAATCAGGTAATTGTTGTGATAATGCTGGGGCAGGATATCCCACAGAGT
>CAJTOW010000072.1:4143-22754 GCA_910577655.1 uncultured Lachnospiraceae bacterium
CATAATGGATCAGGCGGGGAAATGCTCCTGCCTCCCGGCGTCTGGCGTAAGCCTCATCAAAAGCCTGTTGATCTGCTTCAGTCTTCAGATGAGCGACATCCAGGCCGATCTGTAAGGGATCACGGTCGGAAAAGTACCAGGCCCCTGTCCCATAATCCATGAGTTCTTCCGGATCCAGATTCAGCCCTCCCACGGCGGGAGTTCTGGAAAGCAGCTCCCGGATCAGGACATTGTTGTAGGTATCGTCCCAGGTGCTGTGTACAGAAGCTTCTGGATGGACGAAGGCATCTGCCGCCAGAAGCTTATCCGGTGAGGAGAGGAACCAGGCACCGGTCAGAAGTGTTCCTGCAAGGAGGATTCCGTACAGTATACCCTTTCTATTCCGGTATGTTCCATTCGGGCGGTTTTGGGAAGCATTTTCCAGGCCCAGGATGCCCCTGCGGATCATAGCCAGCAGGGCAGCAGCCAGGGAAAAAGCCAGAACCAGGGAGGCGGAGAGACCGAAGGTTCCGGTCACATAGCGGTGGAATACAGCGATTGCGGCTGTACACAGGATCATGGCAGCTGCCAGGGTCCAGGGTCCATGGCGGCGGAGTCTGTAAGCCAGCAGAATGAGGATGGGGCCAAAGAGCAGCAAGGAAAAATAGCCGGTTACATGGGTACCGAAAAATACATATCTCCCGTGACGGACCAGGAAGGCCAGAAGCCCCTGGACGATGTAGAGACATGCCGCCAGAGTCAGAAGGATCCGGTGGTGGCGGATTACCAGGGGGCAGCCCTTCCATGCGGTAAGCAGCAGCAGAAGAGTGCCGGGCAGGTAGTAGAGGAAGCCGTTGGCTGACTGCTCCGGACTCCACTGCATCCAGGCGGCAAAACCAAATCCGGTAAGCAAAAGCAATAGACTAAGGACAGCCAGGGCAGGACTTTTCTGGAGACTGTGTATCTTATTGAGCTGGGCGCCCAGGGCCAGAGGGTCTCCCATGGAACGGACGGCGGCAGCCTCGGCATCTTTAGGCGTCATGCCCTGGGAAACATAGTCCTCCGCACGGTCGGTGATGTGCTCCCGGAGTTCCCGGCAAAGAGAGGCACGTACCGGACGATAGGCGATCTGGTCAGCCACCTCCTCAAGAAAGGTGGAAGCCGGAGAGACGCTGAAAGCGTGAATACGGCTGTCCTGGACAGAACCAGGAGCCGGGGATGCGCTATCCATGATGCGGCTGAGAGAGGGCGGTTCATCCGCTGGAACCGTACTGGTATAGGAGTCAGGCTGCACTGGGGCTACTTTGGGATCTTTTTCTGAATTAGCGGGCAAACTGAACACCTCCCATCACACGGTTGACGGCAGCCTGGTAGGTATCCCACTGGGCTGCCTTTTCCCTCAGCAGGGCGCTGCCCTGGGGAGTAATCTCGTAATATTTGCGCAGACGGCCATTGTCTGCCATTTTCTGGGCACTGGTCACGGCACCCTGCTGCTCCAGGCTGTGGAGCACCGGGTACAGGGTCCCCTCCTGAAGGGAGAAGACCTGCTGACTCTGCTGGTCCAGTTCTTTGATGATCTGATAGCCATACATACTCTGGTTTTCTAGAAGCTTTAATACCAGCATGGAAGTGCCAAGGGCCATAAAACGTTTATCCATAACATATCCTCCGTTTGATGTAAATGTATTCCCGGAATCTGCCCACACCTGCCTTTGTGGCTGATTTTCCGTTGGTACATGTAAATAAAATAATACCTGGATTGTCTTGGTATGTAGGCATTATACCAAGATAATCCAGGTATGTCAAGCATGTATTTTTATGTCACCATATACAGACTGCTTCTTTATCGTTGATGTTCATGGGGGGTATCTTCTTGTCTGGCATAGCCGGACAAGAAGCATCAGGCGTCCGTCCGATGTGGAAAACTGGACAAAACAGCCTTACAAGCGAGGTTGACGTCTGCTTTTGTCTGGTTTTCCGGCCCTGTGAACGGTAACTCTTAATCCGGTCTCAGGCGGTCACCACCAGCTGGTTTCCCGACTCCCGGAAGGTATGTATCATATCTTCCGGGACGCCGGAGTCAGTGATGATCAGGTTCACCTCCCCGATGGGGCAGATCTTGACCAGGCTTGCATGGCCGAACTTGCTGGAGTCTGCCAGAACGATGGTACGGCTGGCATTCTGGAGCATCTGCTGCTGGAACCGGGCTTCTCCCAGGCCCTGGTCTGTGCAGCCGATTACCGGATCCACGCCGGTGGCAGACATGAAGAAGATGTCTACATGCAGACGGTCCAGCAGAGGAGTGGAATCATCGGTCAGGGTAAATTCCTCTTTGTTGAAGACACCTCCGGTCAGAATGATGGTGAAGCCGGGGCAGTCTGCCAGAAGAAGTGCATTCTGAATGGAATTGGTAATGACAGTCAGCTTCTGGAAATGCTCTTTCAGGGCCAGGGCCATGATCTGGCTGGTACTGCCATAGTCTAGAGCGTGTTTGAAAATTGCTTTCCGGTAGCTGTGCGTCACAGTTTGTGGGAGATTTGGACCAAATGAACGCGGCGTAGTGGGCTACGTTAAGTGAATTTGGGCCAAATATACCGCAAAGTGGGGCGTGCAGATGGCGGGAATGAATTTTCAAACACGCTCTAAGGCGATCACCTGACCTTCTTGTACCAGGGGGGCGGCGTAGCGGGTGATCGCCTTTTTCTGGTCCAGGTGCTGAAGCCAAGGCAGTATTATTATCCCCAGGAGGTGTCCGGAAAGCTGCTGGCGGCGCTGGTTTTCACCATAATCCTGGGTGGTCTGAAACGTCTGGCCCATGTGTCCCAGCGGCTGGTTCCGGCCATGGCTGTTCTGTATGTGACAGGAGGTCTGGTGATCCTTCTGGTCAACGCGGCCAGGATCCCGGCGGTGATCGGAGAGATCTTTGCCGGGGCCCTGGGGCTGCGTGCCGCGGCAGGAGGAGGTCTGGGCACTATGGTTTTTCAGACACACTCTAGACTTTTTAACAGCTTTTTTGTTATTTTTGCATACGGCAGGGAAATGTGGTATACTTGCCACAAAAGAGAAAAGTTTGTAACAGTTCAGACGGGCCATCTTCCTGCCTCCGGAAAATGTTGGGGCAAGAGCCGCCTATCTGAATTTTTACAAAAATTTTCAAAACCACCATAAATTTTCCATTGCTCATCCGTATTATAGATACAAGGCTGAGCACAAAGGGAGCGGAACCTGGGTATTGGGTTGGGATTCAGAAGCAGACAAAACCATAGGATGCGGGCGTCTGGTATCTGGTTTCCGGCATCAGGGCCGCTGCCGAAGAGAGGATACGAGCTATGAATGACCGGCAGTTTGAAGAGTACATGGGCCGGATCTGCAGGAATGAGAAGGAGGGGCTCAGGGCAATCTATGAGGAGTACTGCCCTCTTATCTATTCTGTGGTATATGAGATCCTGCATAGCCGGGAGGATGCGGAGGATGTGACCTCTGAGTTTTTCATCCGCCTGTGGGATATTGCAGGTACATACCGGCCAGGCAATGGCCATAGGGCATGGCTGATCACCATTGCCCACAATCTGGCTATTGATTTTATCAGGAAACGGAAACGGGAGGACCTGTCTGCGGAGATTCCGGATCATCTGCAGAGGGGGGAGGACTTTCCCGAGGAACAGCTCTGTCGAAAACTCAGTCTTGAACAGGCATTGAAAACGCTGAAGGAGGAGGAAAGGCAGATTGTCAATCTGAAGATCATGGGAGAACTGACGTTCCGGGAGATCGCATCACTGCTAAGGAAGCCCCAGGGCACTGTGGCATGGTGCTACCGGACGGCAATCCGGAAACTGAGAGAGGTGCAGCTATGATGGATGAAAAGCAGCTGGAGCTGGAATACAGGAATATGAAGCGTCAGGCCGCGCCGGATCTCTGGGACAGGATTGAGAAAAACTTAAAGGAGCATCCGGAAAGGGTCGTGGCGGCCGCAGAGCCGCAGAAAGGGGCTGTGGACAAGACAGTCTCCATTGGAACATATAAAAGACAGAAGGCTGGCCGGACTTATGGGATGGCAGCCGCGGCAGCGGCTGTACTGGTGCTGGTGGCTGCACTGCCGGCTATGCGGCAAAGGCTCATAAAAGCACCGGAAATGTCCGGAAGCGGGATGGCAGCAGAAACGGAAGCAGCGCCGGAGACCTGGGCAGAGGGAGAAAGCCTGGTGACCGGGGGCGGAGCGGCAGGAGACGGTGCAGTGTCCGGGAACGAAGTGGCAGGAGACAGCGCCGCATCTGGGGCCGGAGCGGCAGAAGACAGCACCGCATCCGGGCCTGGAGCAGCAGGGCACGGCCCGGTGTCCGGAAACGGAGCGGCAGGAGACAGCACCGCATCCGGGCCTGGAGCGGCAGGGCACGGCCCAGTGTCCGGAAACAGCGTGGCAGGAGACAGCACCGCATCTGGGACCGGAGGGTCTGGAGACAGCGCCAGGATGGAAGCTGCTTTTGATGGCTCTGGAATTCACTCTGCGGCAGAGGACATGGCTTCTGGAGCTTCCATCAAGAACGGGGATGCCAAACGGGGAACCCAGATGGCATACCGGCCTCTGGCAGTGCCGGAGCAGGCTGTGACCGTGGAAGAGGACAGCAGGTATTTTTCCGAGGATATTCTGGGAGATACCAGCCTTCTGTGCGGAGGGCGGGTGTTGTCGGCAGCACTGGAGGAGGATGAGTCGGGCCGGACAGCCAGAGTGGTCTATGAGATGGAGGTGGACGGGATTTATTATGCAGAAGACTATGTCAGCTCCATGGAGCGGATCACGGTGGAAAGTCCCATTATCCAGACAGAGGGTGACACCGTATTCGTGCTGTACCAGCTGGTTCCGGGAGAGACCTATCTGCTTCCGCTGTTGGAGGCAGATGACCGTTATGAGCTCTTATATCCCTTTGCGCCGCAGATCCAGATGACCGGGGAGCAGGAATATCTGTTCCACTCCGGCTATGCAAGTCTGGTGACCCAGGACACGTCCGTGGCGGTGAAAACGCCAGAGGGAACCAATGATTACTATTATGACCGGATGCTGGTCAGAGAAGACGGCAATTTCCTTTCCGACCTTGTTTCGCTGATTGAGCGCGAGGCGCAAGGGAGGAAGTAAGATTATGAAGAAAAGCGTGTATTTGACAGTGATGGGAACCTGCATGATGGCGGCAGCGCTGATTCTGGGAGGCTGTGGAGCTGGAGGGTCAGGTTCCGTCAGCAGTACCACCGCGGCGGCTTCAGCCACACAGGAAGCTGCCGGAGAGGGGGGACATGGTTCCTCGGGAGGAAACGTTGAGTCAGGAGCACCTGCCGTTTCAGAGACATGGGCGCAGGCACCGCAGGAGTCGGCCGCTCCCGCGCTCATGGCACCGGGAGCAACATACAAGGCGGAGGAGACCTTCGGGGCAATCTGGGAAGACGAGGCAGAGGCCGGGGACTACGATATGGGAACCGCTGATGTGTCAAACAGCAGGATGGCCCCGGCCGGTATGTCCCGGAAGTACCAGGCGGCCTATCAGCCAGAGCCCTATCAGGCAGAAGAATACAGCTATATTTCGGAAAGCGGATATAAAAATGTGGCTGATGAGCCCTTGTCCACCTTTTCTGTGGACGTGGATACGGCGGCTTACAGCAATGTACGCCGTATGATCCAGGCTGGGGATGCGATCCCTGCCGATGCAGTACGGATCGAGGAGATGATCAATTATTTTGACTACGATTACCCGGAGCCTGAGGGGAATGCTCCCTTCTCGGTGACTACCGAATATGGGGATTGCCCCTGGAATGAGGAGAGCAGACTGATGCTCATCGGCCTGAAAGCAAAGGAGATTGATTTCTCCCGCCGTCCGGCTGCGAATTTTGTGTTCCTGCTGGATGTATCCGGCTCCATGTATTCCGATGACAAGCTTCCCCTGGTGCAGAAATCATTTGCCATGCTGGCGGAGAACCTGGACAAATCGGACCGGGTGTCCATCGTCACCTATGCAGGTTATGAATCGGTGGTTCTGGATGGTACGCCGGGAGACAGGATTTCCCAGATTGCAGATGCGCTGGAGAGCCTGGAGGCAGGGGGATCCACAGCCGGGGAGGCCGGGATCCGCAGGGCTTATGACCTGGCACGGAAACATTTCATTCCGGGAGGGATCAATCGGGTGATTCTGGCCACTGACGGGGATCTGAATGTGGGAATCAGAAGCGAGGGAGAGCTGGTACGGCTGATCAAAGAGCAGAAGGAAAGTGGTGTCCATCTGTCTGTGCTGGGTGTGGGAACCGGGAATCTTAAGGACAACAAGCTGGAAGCCCTGGCAGACAATGGGGACGGCAATTACAATTATATTGACAGCATCTTTGAGGCGAAAAAGGTGCTGGTAGACGAGATGGGCGGGACTCTGGTGACAGTGGCCAAGGATGTGAAGATCCAGGTGGAATTCAATCCTTCCCAGGTTGCAGGATACAGGCTGGTGGGCTATGAGAACCGCCTTCTGAACCAGGAGGATTTCCACAATGACAAGGTGGATGCAGGGGAAATCGGCTCCGGGCATACGGTGACTGCCTTGTATGAGATCCTGCCTGCAGCCGGGAACAGCGGGGCGCAGCAGCCGGAGCTGAAATATCAGACACAGGGAACACCTAAGGGCAGCAGCGAGCTTCTGACTGTGAGTCTGCGCTACAAGGCCCCTAACGGGGATACCAGCAAGCTTCTTTCCTATCCGGTGGAGTCTGACAGCTTCAGGGAGGAGCTTTCAGAGAATCTGCGGTTTGCCGCGGCGGTGGCAGAGTTTGGTATGGTGCTGCGGGACAGTGAGAACAGAGGGAGCGCCACCATGGACTCGGTGATGGAACTGGCAGAGGGCTGTGTCCATGGGGATTCGGACGATTACCGGAAGGAATTTCTGGCACTGGTGGAAAGCTGTCGCCGTTCCAGAAGATATAACAGATAGCAGGCCGGCTGGCCTGGATGCTCCGGACAGATGTCACGGCACCTGACCGGGGCCGCACAGCGGCTTGTGGCAGCAGGATAAACATACAGTGATAAGGCTGTAGGAAGGTCAGAAAGATACGTGTTTGTCATTTGGCAGGTTCCGAGTTATAGTCTTGGAGGGTGA
This sequence comes from uncultured Lachnospiraceae bacterium, assembly GCA_910577655.1. Classification (GTDB taxonomy): domain Bacteria; phylum Bacillota; class Clostridia; order Lachnospirales; family Lachnospiraceae; genus Brotaphodocola. The sequence goes on from CAJTOW010000072.1 coordinate 11,244, forward strand.
GGAGAAAAGGAATTCGAAGATCCACCCAGTAAGAGGGAGGAACGGCAAGGGAGCACACTTGAACAGCGAAAGCAGGGCGCCTTTGCGTAGATATGAGAAATGGCTGTAAGACAAATCGAGAATGCTTATCTGAGGAAGCTTGTGGAGTATGGTCTGATTACAGGCAGTATCCTGATTATGGTGGTGGGAGTTTACTTTTTCAAATTTCCCAACAATTTTGCATTTGGAGGGGTTACAGGCTTTTCGCCGGTGGTCAGCCGTCTGACCGGATGGTCGGCAGGCAATTTCACCTTTGCGGTCAATACGGGACTGCTGGTGCTGGGATTTATATTTCTGGGTACGGATGTAGGGATTAAGACGGTTTATGCCAGTATGCTGATGTCTTTTGGACTGACGGCACTGGAGCATGTGTGTCCTCTGGATGGGCCTTTGACCAGTGAGCCCCTTCTGGAGCTGGTTTTTGCTATCTTCTGTCCAGGTTTTGGATCCGCGGTACTGTTTAACATCGGTGCTTCCAGCGGAGGGACGGATATCATTGCCATGATCCTGAAAAGGCATACCAGCATGAATATCGGGACTGCTCTGCTGGTGGTGGATATCACCTCTGTGGCCATGGCATTTTTTGTATTTGGCCCTACCACGGGACTGTTCTCCCTGCTGGGACTGATCGCCAAGTCCCTGGTCATTGACAATGTGATTGAGAGTATCAATATGTGCAAATGCTTCAACATCGTGTGTGATGATCCCCAGGCGATCTGCGAATTCATCATCCATGAGCTGAACCACAGCGCGACTGTGTACCGGGCGGAGGGAGCCTTTACCCATCGCAGCAAGTATGTGGTCATGACTACCATGAAACGTTCTCAGGCCATACGGCTGAGGAATCATATTCACCGGGTACAGCCCAACGCTTTTATCATGATCTCTAATTCGAGCGAGATCATCGGGAAGGGATTTCTGACGATCTGATAAAATGGGGACATTGGCCCTTGTAAAGGCAGGGCCGGCGGGGCGATGGACCAGAAGATATCCGGATGGTTTCAATATGCCGTGTTTTCAGACACGCCCAGTGGCGGACAGAGTTCCTTGTGCATATAGTAAAAGTATCAAACGAAAGCATTTTGCTATATGAGGGGGAATTGTTATGGAGCAGGAGAGGCGGACGCCGTCTGCGGCCCAGCAGGAATATATAAGAAATGAACAGTTTCATAAGAGAAAGGTGGCAGTGGTCCGGGTGATGCTCCTGGTGCTGCTGCTTGCGGTTTGGGAACTCTGTGCCGAGCTGGAGATCATTGACGATTTCATATTCAGCTCGCCCTCCAGGGTTCTCTTTTGTTTCTGGAGGATGGCGGCGGACGGAAGCATCTGGCCCCATATCGGGATCACCTTGTTGGAAACCTTTGTCAGCTTCGGGCTGGTGGTGGGGACCGGACTTCTGGCTGCGGTGATCCTGTGGTCCAGCCGCAGTGTATCGGAGATTCTGGAGCCTTATCTGGTAATGCTCAACAGTCTGCCAAAGTCGGCTCTGGCTCCTATGCTGATCGTGTGGCTGGGCAACCATGTCCATACTATTATAATAGCCGCAGTGTCCGTGGCAGTCTTTGGCTCCGTGCTGACGCTGCAGAATGGCTTCCATTCCATGGATCCGGATAAGATCAAGCTGATCTATTCTTTGGGTGGGAGCCGGCGGGACGTGCTGCTGAAGGTGCTGCTGCCAGGATCAGTGCCCCTGATCATCAGCAATATGAAGGTCAATATCGGACTGTGTCTGGTGGGGGTGATCATCGGGGAATTCCTGGCGGCACAGAAGGGGCTGGGGTATCTGATAATTTATGGAAGCCAGGTCTTCCAGCTGGACCTCGTCGTCATGAGCATCGGGATTCTCTGTGTCATGTCCGCCGGACTGTATCAGGGGATCGGGTGGCTGGAAAAGCATGTGGGACGGTGAGAGAGCGGGGCCGGACGCTTCTTGTCCCCGATGCTTTTCGCGGGAAAGAAGATGGCCTGCCTGAACTGTTACAAATGAATAACCGGGGGTAACGGTTCAGGCAGGAGGCAAATCTTATAAGGAATTCCGTTTAAAAGGGCTGGAGCCAGACTGCGGCCAGGATTCCTGCGATGATGGCTACAGTAACGCCAATCAGTATTTTTGCGGTGATTTCACTGGCGTCTGCATGTTGTGCATGTATACCGGCCAGAGCGCCCCAGGGACTATGGCTTTCCATTCTTGCCAAATAAGAAGAGTTTTGAACAGCTCCCATAAGATAAGAAAAGTTTTTCCAGTCTTTTTGCAGAACATCCGCTCCCAGGGCATATTCCTTTTCCGGACTCAGTTTTTTCAGCAATGCACGGAAAAATCCCGACTCCCTGGAATAGTGGGCAGATTTCTGGAAGGCAGGATCCTTTTGCTTTGCGCGAAACTGCTGGTAGGCATAGTTCTGGCCCTCCTGGATAGCTTTCTGGGGATTTTTCATTTTCTGGCAGGTGGTAAGGGTGTGGTAGTATACATCTGCGGCGCCCTTTTGTCCCAGGTATTGCTTGATGATCTTTCCGATGGCATTCTGCAGGGTGAGGGCAAGGGAGCTGGTCTGTCCGGAATCTCCGTCTCCGGCATACACCTGGCCCTTGATGACCATGACAGCGGCCAGCAGCCCGGTGACCTCTTCATTCCTGGCGCTGATGTCAGGATTCTGGAATAAATTTCCGCGGCCATTTATATGTGCGGCAAACCGGTTGGCTATTTCCAGCTCCTTGCCGGAGCAGGAGACGGTCCTTGTCTGGCGGAAGGTGTTTTCTGTGATGCCTTTCCTGGCGTTGCTGATGATCTCATTCCTTTGTCTGAGCTGTTCTTTTAAGGAGCTTTGCTGCGTATGATAAACCTGCTGAAACCGGGCATTCTGCTTTCTGGATGACTGATAGATCATGCCTTCCCCGGAAAATGACGGAGAGGTGGCAGAGGGTCCTGCGGTTTTATATCTGGCGGATGGTTCCTGGGTGAAAAGGATATGCGCAGCCTGGGGAGACAGGGTGCGTCCGGCGGTCTGCCGGTACAGGCTGGAACGGATGCTGTCCAGCACAGTGGTCTCTCCGGTTTCCTCCAGAAGGGATATGAGCTGCTCCAGATTCTTGTCGATCACCAGCTCCAGCTTCTGGGCAAGGAGGGAGTCCAGACGTTCCAGCTGCTCTGCCAGATTGTCTCCTTCTGCATATTTCAGGATAGCTTCCAGCAGGGAAAGATACAGCTTTGACAGCTCCCGGAGCTGATCCGGCAGGGGAATACCAGGGTCCGGGAGCCATTTCAAAAAGGCTTCCCAGTCTTTTCCGGCCATTTCCAGAATCCATTCAAGGACTTCATCCCTGGATCCGGTTTCATCTGTGTAAGCATATGTACGTGTTCTTGAAATTTCCGCAGTGTCTCTGGGCTGATCCTCATCTGTATCTTTGTTGCTGTCCCGATTATCTGACTGTGCCTGCTCCCTCTGTTCGGTGACCTTTCTGGACACTTCACGGATCATTGCCTGACCAGCTTTCATCTCGGCCTGCTGTCTGACAAGCTGGAGATCCTTCTCTGCATTGACAGTTGTTTCGGAAGATGTACTGGCTGCTTTTATTTTTGACATATGGTTTCCTTTCCCATGACAGAAACATGTGTTCTTATGGCAGATGGACGGTTATATTTCTATAGAGTATATCGGCCCGATTGACAAAACTTTGATAGGATAAATGAGAATGGATGCATATTTGTAACAGTTCAGGGAGGGGATCTGAACTGTTACGCATATTTTGTTACTGTTGAACAAGAAAAAAATGTGTGCTTTACAAAATGTAAGGGGATTAGTATAATAAAATTATTTAAAAATAATATCAAAATAGCCGTAAGCAGGAGATGAAAAAGGGGCAGGAATCGTGTGGGCCGATTCTGGCTCCGACAGTCTGGCGGGAAGGCTGATCTGGGAGGGCAATGGGATGAAAATCATCAACTTGATAGAGAATACCCCGGGAACCGGCGGATGTCTGTATGAGCATGGATTAAGTTTCTACATTGAGACAAAACATCACAAGCTGTTGATGGACACAGGGGCCAGCGGGGCGGCCCTTACCAATGCACGGCTGCTGGGGATTGATCTGGCAGGGGTGGATATGGTGATTCTGAGCCATGGACATTATGATCATTCCGGAGGCATCCTTGCCTTTGCCAGGGAGAATTCCCATGCCAGGATCTATATGCGCAGGAATGCAGGCGGAGATTATTATCATGTGGGCCCGGAGGACTGCCGTTATATCGGGATTGACAGGGAGATTCTGAAACTGCCGGGTCTGGTGCTGACAGACGGGGACTGCCGGATCGATGAGGAGCTTTTTCTTTTCACCGGGATCACGGGGCAGAGGTGCCTGACGAGATCCAATCTGAAGCTGAAAGAAAGGGATGGGGACCAGTATGCCCAGGACACTTTTGACCACGAGCAGTGCCTGGTGGTCACGGATCATGGCAGGCATATCCTGTTCTCCGGCTGTGCCCATAATGGAATCCTGAATATCCTGGACCGTTATCATGAACTGTTTAAGGGGTACCCGGACCTGGTGATCAGCGGCTTCCACCTGGCCCAGGAGGAAGCTTATACGGGGGAGGATATCCAGGTGATCCAGGGGATTGCCAGGGAACTTCTGAAAACGGGAGTTCTCTGCTATACGGGGCACTGTACCGGGCCGGAGGCATTTGCCATGATGAAGGAGATCATGGGGGACAGGCTGGTGTATGTGCATAGCGGGGAGCAGGTGCTGTGAGGGACAGGAACGTGAGAGAGTAAGGGGTATGGATACAAAGTATATACATTCATTTATCCAGCTGGCGGAACAGATGGAGCGGGGCCAGAAAAACATCCGGTATTTAGATACCACGCAGAAAGAGTGCATAGCAGCCCTGGAAACAGAGTTTGGGGGATGTCTGCTTGATGCAGCCAGGGAGGGATACCGGCTTACGGAGACGGGCTATGCTGTTCTGGAGGCGATGAAGGAAATCCGGCAAAAGATGGCTCAGACCAGACAGATGGTCCGGGCCTGCCAGGGAGAAGAAAAAGATATTTTGATTGAGGTTAATATTACACCGGCTGTTTTTATGCAGGTGAAGTCCGCATTTCAGAAAGTATGTCCTGATATACGCATGACCATGAGCGATGGGCGTATTTTTGATCATGACCAGCCATTATTCCGTATCATTTCATCTCCCTGCCTGCCCGAAGAGCAGAATTATGAACTTCTTTTTCAGGAGGATATTGGCATTGAGGTTTATGAAAACCACCCTTTGGCGAAAAGGAAGAGTGTGACTCTGGAGGAATTGGCCGGGGAAACATTCAGCATTTTGTCCCAGGGCAGTTCCATGAGAAAAACTCTGGACTGGCTTTGTAGAAAATACCGTTTTATTCCCCGGATTATGATAGAAACGGACAGTGATCTGGTGTGCTGGCAGTATATGAAAAAAGAAGGGGTGGTAGCATTTGTCCCGGTCTTGTGTGAGGAGCTGTATAAGCCGGAAGAGATGAAGATCATACGGATTGACCAGAAGGATTTTTGCCGGTATGTTCTGCTGGTATGGGAGGACAGGAGCCTGACACCACAAGAGGATAAGGTGCGTGCCTTCATGGTGGATTATTTTCAAAATATAACAGCCAACAGTTTCCGGAATTCTGGCAGGAAGCAGGGAAGGAAAAGAGTGTTTGCCCAGACCTTTGGCTATTTTGATCTCTATGTAGATGGAAGTCCGGTCTATTTCCCGAGCCGGAAAGCAAAGGAGCTTCTGGCATTTCTGATCAACCGGAGGGGCGGGATGGTGTCTATGGAAAGTGCCATTGATGCTTTATGGCCGGAGGAGCCTTATGATGAACGGGTAAAGCGGCGTTACCGGAATGTTATTATTGCTTTACGGGAGGTTCTTCACAAATATGAACTGGAGGAACTGGTGATCTTCCAAAGGGCCAGTACATGCCTCAACCGTGATATGCTGGACTGTGACCTGTATGGACTGTTAAAAGGAGAACCGGAATATCAGGAAACCTTTCAGGGAGAATATATGAATCAGTACAGCTGGGCAGAGCCGGATCTGGCAGCATTGGTGCAATGGTGCGGAAAATGATTTAAAGCAGAGAATAACGGACAGATGGTAAGTCTGTTCGTTATTTTTTTTTGATTTTCGGCAAAAATGGCGGTATTGTGGCACTTTTTGGCAGGTTTTTGGGCACTCTGTTTATTATGATTTTGCTAAATATTTTAGCAAAGGAGTAAAGGTATGAGTGATGCAAAGCAGGGGTTACAGAGAAATATCAGTTTGTTTGCCGCGATATGTATTATGACAGGCTGTGTAGTAGGAGCATCTGTATTCATTGTCCCAGGGGAACTGTCTGCTTCAACAGGACCTACAGCATGGCTGTCTTATCTGATCGGCGCAATTCTGATCTCATTCAGCTGTTTTATGTTTGCCCAGGTAGGGGCGATTCTTCCGTGATTCTGCCTTCTGGCATGGCGAGGCTGAACGGGAGAAACGTACCCCGGAATGCAATTGGAGTGCTGGCGGTAATGGGAGTACTGATGGTCATGTTTTCTGCCACAGTTATGCAGTATGTGAATGTCAGCAGCTTCTATCTGCTATTCGTATCCATTCTGGTAGCGGTAGCATCCTTGCGGATCAGGACGGGATTTTCCGCACAATACGAAGCGGCAGAATATAAGCTTAAAGGAATCTGGTATTATGTGTGGCCAATACTGGCGATTATTACCGGTATTTTCTTCATGATTCTGCAGTTTCAGCAGGATCCGATGATGACAGGGGTGTCTCTGGTGCTGGTTCCGGTGGGGATTTTGTTCTATCTGATCCGTAAGAAACGTCTGGAAGCAGATGGCACTTCTTTGGATAAACGGATTCTGGAGCATCTGGGCAGCTAAATGGTTAAAAAGCATAAATGAGATTAATAAAACAATCAGGAGGATTTAACATGCAGGTTTTAGAAGGAATCAGGATTGTGGATTTAAGCACAGCATACTCAGCACCCATCGGCACTCTGCAGCTGGCAGACTTTGGCGCGGATGTGATCAAGATCGAGAATACAGGCGCTGGAGACGGCTCCCGTACCTGGAGTCCCTTTGTCAATCATGAGGGGATGGCGTTCATGTATGCAAACCGGAACAAAAAGAGTATTACCCTGAATCTCAAGTCAGAGGAAGGGAAGAAGGCGCTTCTTGAACTGGTAAAGACAGCAGATGTTGTAGTGGAAAATTTCCGTCCGGGTGTCATGAGCCGTCTGGGAATTGATTATGATGTCATGAAAGCGGTGAAACCGGATATTATTATGGCATCCTTGTCCGGCTATGGACAGACAGGACCTTATGCCAAACGCGGAGCCTACTCCAACTATGTGGAAGCGCAGAGTGGTCTGATGTATATCACCGGATGGCCGGATGGACTTCCGACCGGCTCTGGTGTCGCGTTTGCGGACAGTGTTGCGGGGATGTTCCTGGTACAGGGAATTATGTATGCGTTGTTCCACAGGGAAAGAACCGGACAGGGACAGTATGTGGATATTTCTATGATGGACTGCCTGATCGCGTTGCTTCAGCATGCATTTACGCAGTATTCAACCCTGGGGCAGGAGCCGGAACGGATCGGCAACCGGGATCTGTCAGACTATCCCTATGATACGTTCCTTGCAAAGGACGGATATTGCCAGCTGGGGAATACGGTAGCAGCAGACTGGCGGCCATTTGCAGAAGCCATCGGACGTCCGGATCTGGGAGCGGATCCTGAATATGATACGGCGGAGAAGCGCTGGAAGCATGTTGATGAGCTTCATGATATAATCCAGGAATGGGCATCCAGACATACCCGTGGGGAAATCGAAGAGATCTTCAGTGAGCATAAGCAGCTGTTTGCGTCGATCCAGAAGATAAGCGAGGTGATGGAAGACCCCCAGGCCCTCCACCGCAATATGGTGATCGATATGGAGTACAATGGAACAAAGTATAAAGATAAGGGAATTGCAATCAAGATGAGTGAGACTCCAGGTACGATCCGGATGATGCCGCCGACCCAGGGCCAGCATACGGATGAGATTCTGGCGGAGCTGGGATACGATTCAGAACAGATTGCCCAGCTTAGGGAGAAGGGGGTGATCCGCTGAATGTCCGTTTTGCATTACGAATTTAAAGGAATGCTGTATGATGAATGGGAACTGGACAAGACATATATTACCGCTGCGAGAACGATCCGGCAGTCAGATGTGGACCGGTATTGTGCGCTTTCCGGGGACTACAGCCCGGAATATACAAATGCCCTTTTTGTCCAGGACAGTTTCTTTAAAAAACAGGTAGTCCCGGGAGGTCTGACTTTTATCATTGGAAATGGTCTGGACTGTCAGACCTTGTGGGTGGACGGCAGCTATATCGGACTGCTGGATCAGCAGATGCGCTTTAGCGCACCGGTTTTTGTGGGGGATACGATATATCTTACCATGACGCCAACCGCGAAACGGCTGTCAAGAAAACCAGGCAGGGGAATCATCACTTACCAGATCCAGATCCTGAACCAGAAGGATGAGGTGGTCATGGATGGCGTATGGGTTATTTTGATGGCAACAGACCGTGAGCATATGGAGTGAGAGGGGGGATTGTATGTCGATGAGAGATTATTCGTTCAGGGGACTTTTGTATGATGAATGGGAAGTGGACAAAGAGTACATCACAGGCGCCAGAACCATCACAGAGACAGATGTGGTGAATTTTGCCGGACTTTCCGGAGACTGGTCAGCCACCCATATCAACGATGTTTATGGAAAAAGTACAGTCTATGGAAGCAGAATCGTATATGGAAATGTGACTTTTATTGTAAGCACGGGTCTTTTGACCCAGACCATGCTGTTTGAGGGGACAGCCAGGACGCTTTTGGATATGCAGATCAGTTATCAGGAGCCGGTCCGCTTTGAGGATACCATTTACTGCCGGTTCGTTCCGGTAGAGAAGCGTCCCAGCAGAAAATATCCGGATTGTGGCATTGTGACTTTCAAGGTGTATGTATATAATCAAAATGACCAGCAGGTCGCAGAGGAACGCCTGGTATTCCTGGTTTCCCGGAAGACAGTACATATGCAGGAAGCTTAGAGCGTGTCTGAACTTCGGAAACCACATAAAATCTGCCGGAGAGATATTCTGGTGTCTGGTTCTGGAGAAATCTGCCGGTGATCAAAAAAGAAAGTGAGGAAGAAAAATGGAACGAGGAACAATGAGATTGAGAATGGGAGTTGCGGATACCCATTACGCCGGTAACCTGGTAGCAGGTGCCCGGATCATTGAATTGATGGATGATGCCGGGACGGAACTTCCCATTATGGCAGGAGGAGACGAGGGCCTGCTGGCCTGCTGGAAGCATGTGGAACAGTATGTACCAGTGTATCTGGGAGACTATCTGGAGATCAGGACCTGGGTAAGCCGCTGGGGAAATACCTCCTTTGACTGGGAAGCCGAGGTTTATAAGGTATGTGAGCTGGTGGATAAAAGTGGGAAAAGCAGTGCCTGCAATATTATCGAGCCGCCGGCACTGGTCGCCAAGGGGTCTTATGTGGGTGTGATACCCAGAGAGCTGAACCGGGGATTTCAGGTGCCCAAAGAAGAGATTCCCTTTATTCCCCATAATGGTGAAAACTGGTGGGAGAAAAAGTAACACTTATACAGAAAGCCAGGGGATCAAAGATGGAGCTGATCAGGAAAACCATTGGAGAATGTCTGAAGGAGTGCGTAGGGAAGAATGGAAACAATCCTGCCATGGGAAGCGGGGAGCAGGTATATACCTGGGAGATGCTGGAACGTTTGACCGGGTATATGGCAGTGCGCATGTTGTCAGAGAGTATCCGGAAGGGAACCCATGTGGCCATATGGAGCACCAATTCTCCAAACTGGGTGATCGTCTTTCTCGCGCTGGTAAGGATTGGGGCGATTCCGGTACTGGTCAATACCTGCTGCAGCAGGCAGGAGCTGGAGCAGGTGCTGCGGTATGCGGATGTACATGATGTATATTATGGAGAAGGCTACAAAGATCTGGATTATAAGCTTATGGTTCAGGAACTGAAAGAGTCTATGGGGGATCAGGTCAGAAACTGGATTTACATAGGAACTGATTCACGGGAACAATGGATGACAGAAGAGGAATTTCAAGAAAACGAAAAGGAGCAGAATGCTCTTGTGTGGCTTGCCGGGTACGAGAAGCTGGTGTATGCCCAGGATACAGCGACAATGCTGTTCACATCCGGGACGACCTCCAGGCCCAAAGGCGTGATGTTAAGTCATTATAGTCTTTTGAATAGCGCCCTTGAGACGTGTGCCCATATGAAATGGAACAGAGAGGACATAATGCTGGTGACTGTACCGCTGTTTCATTGTTTTGGAATTACCTCTTGTCTGCTGTCGGGAATCCATATCGGTTACAAGATGGAACTGATCCCATATTTTAAATCCCAGAAAGTTATGGAGAGCATAGAAAATCATCAATGTACTTTGCTGAATGGAGTGCCATCCATGTTTCTGGCTATGATCCGCCATGCGGCGTTTGGGGAATACAATCTGAGTTCCCTGCGCCGCGGGATCATAGCGGGATCGGCGATTGGAGCCAGGGAATATATGGAGATTCGCGCGGCTATTCCCAGTCTGGTTCTGCATCCTTCCTACGGACAGACAGAAACTTCTCCCTGCGTGAGTATCGGAGATGTGGAGGACACGATTGAGGAACAGGCAACAACTGCAGGAAGGATCCTGAAACACTGTGAAACAGCTGTTTTCCATCAGGGCTCTCACAAGCCTGTGGCATGTGGGGAAACAGGAGAAATCTGTGTCAGGGGGTATAATGTCATGCAGGGATATTACCAGATGCAGAAGGAGACAGAGGCGGTTATTGATCAGGAAGGCTGGCTCCATACGGGAGATCTGGGATTTATCGATCAGAATGAGTTCCTCCACGTGACGGGACGGATCAAGGAGATGATCATCCGTGGCGGGGAAAATATTTATCCAGGGGAAATCGAGGAAGCGATTTCCAGATATCCGGGAATCCGGCAGGTCAAGGTGATCGGAATGCCGGTGGATGTTCTTCAGGAGATGGTGGTAGCCTGCGTCATAGCAGACCAGGGTGAAACCATCTGTCAGGAAGAACTATTGGCAGGTTTGCGGGATGTGCTGGCATATTATAAGGTGCCCTCCTATCTGTTTGAATTTGAGACATTTCCTGCGACCGCCAGCGGGAAGATCCGGTTGGAGGCGCTCAGGCAGATGGTGATGGAGCGGATAAAATCTGTTCGCCTTACGGGAAGATGAGCGGGTCTGCCGGATTATGATTTGACCTTTCCAAAGCAAGTATCAGGGCTGACAAAGGAGTTTTGCCGGCATCTGCACGCCCCACTTCGCGGTATATTTGGCCCAAATTCACTAAACGTAGCCCGCTACGCCGCGTTCATTTGGGCCAAATCCCCACAAGGGGCG
>CAJTOW010000073.1 GCA_910577655.1 uncultured Lachnospiraceae bacterium
GTTCTTTTCACCCTGGAGAAGATCGAAAAGCCCAGCGATGGGAAGATCACGACAGACAGCGAAAAGAACGTAGTAAATGTATACTATCTGCTGGATCAGGATGGTCCGGAAGATAAGCCCGATGGTATCCCGGACTCCTATCAGATCCGCATCACCTATGTATCAGGAGCCAACGGAACCGTAACCGGAAGAAAAGAAGAGTTCCATACGGTCTGGACCTTTGACCGGAATGAGGACGGCACCATCAACATGGACACCCTTACCAGCACTCCGGCCAGACCTGAAGCCAGCGTGACAGCTACTGCTGACCCAGGCTACCAGTTTGCAGGCTGGACCACTGCCGGACCAGACGGCACAATAACCTACGACAGCGTAGAGAAAATCCGGGAACTGACACTCAGTGAAAGTAAAGAATTCCAGGCCGGCTTCACCGCCCGGACAGACCTGGATTATACCGTCCGTTACTTCTACGACGGAACCGAGGATAATGTCGGAAAGGTGGACGGGAAAGGAACCCTGGATACAGCCATTCCTTACCAGGATAAGGCGCCACGGACCAGCCAGTTTGGCGGAAAGAATTACATGCTGGAGAGCATTGATATCACCTTCAGCAACGGTATGATCACTGCTGATGAGACAAAGAATGTGGTGAAGATCCATTATACTCTGGACGCGGATGGCCCGGACGGCAGTCCAGACGGCATCCCGGACAAATGGCAGATCCGCATCACCTACAAGGCAGGCGCCAACGGTCAGGTGATCGGAACCACTACAGAGTTCCACACCGTGATGACCTTTGAGCTTAATGCCGACAATACCATTAATAAGGACTCTGTGAAGTCAGATCCAGCCACACCGGCAGCAGCCGTGACAGCCAGACCAGAGTCCGGCTACCGGTTTGTCGACTGGACCAGCGCCAGCATGACCGGACAGCAGGAGTCCTACGACACCACAAAGGACATTCAGGCACTGGAGGTCAGCAAAAATAAGGAGTTCACAGCCAACTTTACCGCGAGAACCGACCTTAGCTATGAAGTCCATTACTTCTATGATGAAACAGAGGATAAGGACAAAGAGGTGACAGACGGCAAAGGAACCCTGAACGCCTCCATTCCGTACGATGATGCCAGAACTACAGAGTACAATGGGAAGACCTATATGCTGGAACGCATAGACGCTCCCAGCAAGGGAATCATCACACCGGAAGAAAAAGACAATGTGGTGAAGATTTACTACACCCTGGACGAGGACGGCGAGAACGGGCAGTCAGACGGTACCCCGGATAAATGGCAGATCCGCATCACTTACAAGGCGGAAGCCAACGGCCAGGTAGCGGGGACGCTTACGGAGTTCTACACGATTGCCACCTTTGACAGAAACGACGACGGCACCATCAGCAATGTGGTGGTGACTCCGGTGAACCCCAGGGCAGAAGTGACCGCGCAGCCGGACGACGGCTACGAGCTGGCAGAATGGACCAGTGGGGGCAGTACCTTCAAAGATGTCGCCAGGATCCGTCAGGAGAAGGTTGACAAGAACACAGAGTACACAGCCGCCTTCACGGAGAAGACAGACCTGAAATATGAGGTTCACTACTTCTACGACGAAAAGGAAGACGAAACAAAGAAAGTAGAAAATGAAGGCGGGAAATTCGGAGATGCTATTTTCTATAACGACGATCCCACCAGCGTCTTCAATGGACAGAATTACGTGCTGGAGCAGATTGAAAAACCCAGCAACGGAATCATTTCCAATGATGAGACAAAGAATGTGGTGAACATCTACTATACCCTGGATGAAGACGGGGAGAAGGGACAGTCTGACGGCATCCCGGACAAATGGCAGATCCGCATCATCTACAGAGAAAGTGCAGGCGGTCAGGTAACCGGAACAAAGGAAGAGTTCCACACCATAAAGACCTTTACCAGAGAGCCGGACGGAACCTTCACCAATGTCACTGATGCTCCGGCCACCCCGGCGGCAGACGTGTCGGTCACCCCAGATCCAGGTTACCGGTTTGTGGACTGGACCAGCGGCGGTGACAGATATGAAAAAACAGAGGATATTCAAAAGCTGAGCCTCACGGTCAGCAAGGTGTTCACAGCCAACTTCGCAGGACGGGAAGACTTAAAGTACGAGATTCATTACTTCTACGGTCAGGAAGGCAGCTACCAGGATTATCCTGAGGCAGTGAATCTGGCTGTGAAGAAAGATAATGGTGTTCTGGGCACAGCCTTCTGGCAGACAGCAGAGCTGACCAGCCAGTATGAAGGAAAAAGCTACACCCTGGAGCACATTGAGAAGCCTACCGGCGGAATCGTCACAGCCGATGAGTCTGACAATATTGTGAACATTTACTATACTCTGGATGCGGACGGCGCAGACGGACAGTCCGACGGCATTCCGGATAAGTACCAGATCCGCCTGAAGTATGAGGCAGGTGCCAATGGTACTCTGGCAGAAACGGTACCCGGAGCCAGAGAAGAGTTCCATACCGTGAAGACCTTTACCAGGAATTCCGACGGAACCATCAGCGGTGTCCAGGATGCACCGGCCCAGCCGGCAGCAGCCGTAGAGCCGGTACCCGGCCCGGGCTACAAGCTTACCAACTGGTCAGACGGTGCTACCAGCTATACAGATACAGACGCAATCCGCGGCAGGACCTTTATGGAGAGCACCACCTTCACGGCCGAATTTGCCGAGCTGTCTGATGTCACCCTTCGTTATGAGGCTACAGCAGGCGGAACGGTCACCCCGACCCAGGAATCTCTGCCTCCGGCTACAGGTACTGCCAGGGGTTCCACCGCAAATCCAAAAGACGGCTATGTGTTCGTCAACTGGACCAGCCAGGAAGGAGCCCCGGTCAGCGACGAGAAGACCTTCCGGCCCACTAAGGAACCGGGAACCGCATGGATCGACGGAACCACCTACACGGCCAACTTCACGAAGCGGACCGACCTGAAGTATGAGGTACATTACTTCTACGACAAGACTGAGGATGAAAGCCAGAAAGTCCTGGGAACCAACGGAACCTTCGGTGCTCAGATTATTGATTACACACCGGCACAGACCAGCACCTTCAATGGAAAGAATTACGTTCTGGAGAGCATTGAGCGTCCCAGCGGCGGAATCATCACTACCAGGGAAGACAGCAATATTGTCAGGATTTATTACACTCTGGATGCAGACGGTCCCGACGGAAGACCAGATGGTACACCAGACAAATTCCAGATCCACATCAGATATGTGGCAGGCGCCAACGGCAGCCTGGAAGGAATTACCCAGGAAGTCCACACAGTGAAGACCTTTGACAGGAACCCGGACGGAACCATCAGCAACGTGCAGGATGCCCCGGCAGCTCCGAAGGCAGATGTGCGGCCAGTCCCTGGCGACGGCTACCGGTTTGTAAGCTGGAGCAGCGGCAGCGACCGCTATGACGGTGCAGGAGAGATCCAGGCATTATCCATTACCAGGGATACGACCTTTGTGGCAGAGTTTACAGCCAGAGCCGATCTGCGCTACAGCGTCCATTACTTGTACGACGGCGTGGAAGACAAAGACAAAGAGGTAATTGTAACAAGCGGAACCTTTGGGGCAGTGATTCCCTACACCGCAGATCCGGCCAGCTCCTTTGCAGGAAGAAACTACGTCCTGGAGCGGATTGAGAAGCCAAGCAGCGGAATCATTACCACCAGCATTTCCCGGAATATAGTCAACATCTATTATACCCTGGATGAAAATGGTCCAGAAGGCAAGGAAGACGGCATTCCGGATAAGTACCAGGTGACCTTTACCTACCAGGCAGAAGCCAATGCCCATGGCACGGTAACCGGAACCACCAGTGAAGTAAAGACCATCCGCGAGATCCAGAAGGATGCAGAAGGAATCATTACTTCTGTTGGCGCAGTGACTCCGGCGAAACCGGCCCAGCCATCCACTATCAGCGCCGATACCGGCTACCATTTTGACAAGTGGACCGACGAGTCTGGCAATGAGTACAAGGATGATGCAGCCCTGAAGGAAGCAGGCTTTGCAGTCGACAAGACCTTCACAGCACACTTCACCCCGGATGCACAGACCTACACCGTGCAGCATGTGGATGAGGATACAGACAGAATCATTGAGACCAGCGAGGCCAAAGCAACCATCTTTGGCGCAGTGATCAACGGTGTTAATGAGAAAGTGAAGTTAAATGGCTATGCTTTTGTAAAGGCGGATGATCTGACTGTAGGTATTGACAACAGCAAGAACATCGTTAAGGTATATTACAGCACAGATACCTGGTCTGACCCCAAGGCCGATCCGGAGCTGGATCTGGATCCCGAGACCCCAGGCGACGGTATCCCGGATAAGTACCAGATCACCTTCACCTATGTGGCTAAGGAAAATGGTGCCGTGACCGGAACCACCACCGAAGTGGCCACCATCCGGCAGATCGAACGGAATCCGGAGACCGGAGTCATTACCCTGAAGGGTGAGGAGACACCCGTTCATCCGACCCAGCCGTCCACGGTAAAAGCGAATGAAGGATATTATTTCCTCCAGTGGAACGACGGTTCCGAGGATCTGGTAAATGATGACGCTGTACGTGGAAAGACTTACCTGAAGGACACCACCTTCCATGCATACTTTGAAGCCAGCCCCAACAACCTGTGGGAGGCATCAAAGAAAGTAACCAATATTCCTTCCAGGGGCTATTACCGTGTGGGCGAGAATGCCACCTTTGAGATCACCGTAAGGATGAAACCAGGTGCAAACCGTCCGCTGCAGGACATCACCCTCAGGGAGCAGCTGGTAGGAGCATACTTCGTAGAATATGCAAACTGCGGTTATACAGTGGATGCAGACATACCCGGTCTGGCAAGGATTGACAGACTCGAGCCGGGACAGACCGTGGTACTGCGTGCAACCTATAAAGTAACCAGAAATGATCTGTTGGGCAGCCGGAAATTCCAGAACATCGTGAGGATTGAAGGGAAGAACGACATGAGTACCGTAACCCCCAATGAGCCTGACAGAAAAGATGTTGAGGTACTGGAACCCGGTACCGGGGATATTCCCGCAGGCCGTCAGAACGGCGGAAGCGGCGGCTCTGGCGGCGGTGGCGGCGGAAGCAGCACCAGAAGCCCGGGAACCAGCGGCGGAACCGCAGGCGGCCCTGGAACTCCAACCGTAACCATCGACCCAGAAGCAGTACCCTTAGCTAATCTTCCGGATATGGGCAACGACGATATCCTTGCCCTGATTGACGACGAGGATGTACCGTTAGCAGCCCTTCCCAAGACCGGTCAGGCAGGAAGCGCAGCCCTGATGCTGATGATTTCCAGCATGATGCTTGCAGCATTTGCTGTGGTCACAAGGAAGAAGGAAGAAGAGCAGTAATTAATAGGCTATAGTGATTTATGCATTGACAGTCAACTGGAGTCAGGTATGTTTGGCTCTGGCAAATATCCTAAGGTCAAATATCCCACAGCTTGCTGTGGGATATTTGACGCATAATAGATACAGGTTTTGAGTGGAATGTAGCTAATCTAAAAAGAGGAGGAGATCCTTATAGTGTTATAGCTTTATGGCATTGCAAAATAGCTGAAGGGCAGGATGGAATTACGTTTAAAAACGGGTTTTCTGGAGTTGAACTTGAGAATATGTAAATCCGCAGTCTGTGAATAAGAGGACAGAAAATGCAGAAATATGGATAGGGAGAGAGCATGAGTACGGTAAAGAAAAAGGGTCAAAATATATTTATTGCGATAGCGGATGAATATTATATTACAAAGAATTATAATTTTATTATCATTTTAACGTATCTTAGTATGATAGTCTGTATATTTCTGGATGAATTTATGCATTCAGATTTTATTGATTTTGAAAAAATCAACGAATTCTTAAATCATTATAGTTCGTTAATTACGATTTTGTTGCCACTTCTTCTTTTAATCGTTCCGACTGGGATAAAAAGTATATATGCAATGTGTAAAAAGAGAAGATACATACTGGAAAATGTGATAAAGGAAGAAAAGAACCCCATAAGAAAATTTGCAGGTATTTATAGCGTTGAGGATTTTGATATTTACTATGCAGATAATCTGATTTTGGACCGAAGAGGCCAAATAAAAAAAATAGAAAAATTACTGAGTAATATGGGAGGTAATTGTGAATGGGTCTACTTGACCGGTGACAGCGGTGCAGGAAAATCCACGATACTGAAGTTGCTTCAAAAGAAATTTGATGCTAAGTATTTCAATCGAGACTACTATGATCTGGAAAGAATTGGCAGCGATATTACAGAAAGTGGTACAGAGTATGTTTTTTTAGATCAGTTTGAAACAGCATTGAAATATAAGGAAGATATTAAGTCTTTTTTTCAAAAGTTACAAAACAGAAAAATCAAGTTTGTTATTTCTTTTCGAAAAGAATTTATGGTTGATATAGAGAAGATTCTTGGGCATAAGCCGGTACATATAGTTGTTCAGGATGAATATGATAAAGAGAGGATGCAAAGTATGATTCGCGCACATTATAAATGCGCAGAAGAAACGGATGTGAGTCGAATCATGGATATGGACTTTGCATTACTTAATACAGAAAGTAAAATTGTCCGTATTCTTTTGGAAGCAATAGAATCAGACAATCTCCAGATGATAGCATTTGAGATTATAGGAACAATATTAGAACAAGAAATAGATGTGGATGAGTTTCTGCGTGAAGAACTTCCGCCGGATCAGTTTATTGATTCTGTAATTGACTATTATTTTAGGCAAATTTTGCCACAATCGATGAAAGAAAAGATTACTATGCTTAGCATCTTGTATCTTCTGAGTAAAGATAGAATACTGGCTGCGAGATTTTATCTGGAAGATTTTAAAAATGTTACTTTTTCACAAGAGCAAGAAATTATTCGCATATTAGAGCATTTAATGGAAATTAAATTTGTTAAAAAGGTAGATAATAGGCAGTATGAAATTGCACATGATTTTATCGCCGGAAAAGTATTATATGTTGTCAGCGCTGAATCTATGAATGCAGATATTATAAAAAATATAGATTATTATTTTCATCATATATATCTGGAAAAATATGCTATCCAGTATAATAAGATAAAAGAGAAACTAAAAAAACGCTATAATGCCTATAATTCAAAAAAGAATCAGGGGATTACCAATATCCTTATGTTTATATCCAGTTTTATTTCTCTCGTGTTCTTTCTGGGAGCATTTGAAGTAAATTCAAATAGGTTATCAGGATATGAACGTATGGTTATTGCGCTGGTCGTTGGGCTTTCAATGTTTTATATGTATAATTTTTTTATGAATTTCGTAAAAATGTTCCGTTTTTTTTGGATTCCTGAAGTTGTCAGTATTGCGGTAATCGGACTTATTTTTACAAATATGAATTATTGGATTGTTTGTTTGGGGATTGGGATAACCGTCATTGGCGTTTTGCATGCCTTTATTTTGCATCAGATTGATTGGTCTGCAAGAAAATATTTACAGAAAAATTGCATACTATTTTCAAGTTTCGGTTTGTCAATTTCTGCTGTGGGTATCTGCGAATTAATGTTTCAATCAAGTGGATATATAAAATATTTTTGGTATTTGTTTTATTTTTTGTATATTATGGGAGCCATTATGGGGCATATTACCCCGGATTATTTTGCTATCCGGATTGGAAAAGCAAATGCGCTAAAGGTTGCTAAGTAATGTGGTATCTCGTTTTTATCCTTGTCTCTATGACTTGTGAAAGGTAATGTTGATAATCTTATCTGGTAACTTTTACAACAGTTCAGATGGGCAATAAATCATGGGAGAACGTGTGTTGCAAACGTGTTTTTTGTTTACATAAACGCTTTCTTCCGTGATTTGTTATCGAGTTGATACTGGCTCTATTTTTCCTCGGTTCTTTTCGGGGCGAATAGATATTCGAGGTAAGTTGTCTGTTTGAACTGTTACAACATTTTTGCATTGTTTTTATTTTTCCCTTGCGCAATTCTTTTATCTGTGATAAGATAAATCTACATTTCCCGGATTACTCTATCCGGGTAATTCTGGCAAATCTGCCAGTGAATCCAGAGTTTTAGATCATAAACCATAGGAGGAATTGCGTATGCAGAGAAACGGAGAAAACAAATGGCAGCCAGACTTGCAAATTGCCACAGCAGATGTTAGTATAAGGGTACAGAAAGACAGTATCCCGGGGCGTGGAAGCGGGGTGATGCCGGGTGGAAGATAAGCGTATTTTAGAAGAAACTGCTATCCAGTGGCATCCGGCATTCTTGCCTCAGCATGCATAAAACGCGCCAGTGACGCGTTTTATGTACGGAGCGGCTGAACTGGAATTAAGAGACAACAGGCAGGACCTGGAATTCCACCAGGAATACAATCTGAGCAAGGAACCGCTCCGCATGGATATGCTGGTGGTCAGAAAGCTGGCAGATGTCCAAGTGAAGAATGAGATCGGGCATATTTTTAAGAAATACAACATAATCGAGTACAAAAGTCCGGGGGCAGGCCTGAGCATCGACACCTTCTATAAAACCGTTGGCTATGCCTGCCTCTACAAAGGGCTGGGCAAGACGGTGGACGCAGTTCCGGTTGAAGAGCTGAGCATATCGATCTTCCGGGAGGCATATCCAGCGGAACTGTTTAAAAAGCTGGAGTCTCTTGGAATGGGGATCCAGAACCGCTATCCCGGAATCTACTATATCCGCCAGTGGCGGGCAATGCCGGATATTCAGATCGTGGTGACCGGAGCCGTAGATCCTGAGAAGCATCCGGCACTGAGGGTTCTGTCGCAAAACGTGAAGGAAGAGGATGTGCGGACGTTTGTCGGGGAGATTTCCCGGCTGACGGAGCCGGGAGACAGGGACAACGCAGACGCGGTTATTCAGGCCAGTATTGCCGCAAACAGAGAATCCTATGAGAGGATAAGGAGGGAGGATCCATTTATGTGTGAGGCGTTGAGAGAATTGATGAAGGATGAGATTGAGAGTGAGATTGTGGAGCGGGAGCGGAAGGCCCGGCAGGAAACCCGACAAGAGATCCGGCAGGAAACCATCAGGAATCTTATGGATTCCATGAAATGGACCGCCGAGCAGGCCATGGAGGCCATGAAGATTCCGGTTCAGGACAGAGGGCAGTATATGGCAGGATTGTGACGGAATTTACTGTGAGGAACCTGACAGCAGTTCTGAGAGAGTTGCCACTGCTGAGAAAGGCAGCATACCGGCAGGGCGCTCAGGTTGGCTTTGACAACAGCGGATCAGGTGGTGACGGTGTTCCAGGGCGACGGCCAGGGATCCAGTACGGGAAGAAAGTGCGGAGGAAGAAAATTTGATAGGGAGGAAGCATTCTGCGGACAAAAGTTCCGCAGGAGGCATTCTCCCTATTTTTCATTTTGTGCTTGCGCAATTCCTTTAACTGTCATAAGATAAATCCACATTTCCCGGAAATCTCTATCCGGGTCAGGTCTGGCAGTTCTGCCAGTGAATCCAGAGATTCAATATCACAAAGTATAGGAGGAATTGCGTATGGAGAGAAACACAAGGAGTTATTTCCGTTTGAGAAAATCATCTTGGAAAATCTTCTTCAGGCAGGGAACACCCATAAGCCCAGGGGTGACTACTGTCAAGGCAGCTTTCTTGCAGCAGTTGGGCTTGCAAACCGGGGCAGCAGATGTTAGTATAAGGGTACAGAAAGGCCGTATCCATGTTCCGGGAGATATATCCCGTGAAACTATTCAAAGCTTTGAGGCTTCTTGGGCTGGAGATCGAGAGACGCTATCCCGGCATCTATTATATCCGCGGCTGGAAGGCGATGCCTGATGTACAGATCGTGGTGACCAGAAAGCTTCGCAGGAAGACCCGTCGGGCGCTGAAGGTTCTGTCGAAGAAGGCAGAGGAAGAGGATGTAAGGGCATTTATCCAGGAGGCTACCAGACTGACGGAACCAGGAGAACATAGCAATGTGGATGCGGTTATGCAGGCCAGCGTTGCCGCAAACCGGGAGTTATATGAGAATCTGAGGAGGTGCAATCCATGTATGTGCGAGGCGTTAAGAGAACTTATGAAGGAAGAGATTGAAAGGGAGATTGAGGAGGAGACGCGGAAGGCAGCATTAAAGGCAGCATTGCAGGCGGATCAGAAAGCGCGGCAGAAAACTCAATCGAGCTGATCCGGAATCTCATGGAAACCATGAAAATGACTGCCGGCCAGGGATACCATTATCAGTTTTCAGACATACTCTGGCACAAATGAGGACTGTCATGGACATAGAGACAAATGAAATGATGTGCAATGACCAGAACATTCTTGAAAAAAAGGCAAAATGTTGCAAGCTGTCCCCCGAAATATGCCTTTCAGAACCGGATTCTATAGAAAATTCGACAATCTTTGAAAATTCTTCCATTTTTGTAATAAAAAAGTAAGGCACAAAACGACATTTTATGCTACACTTAGACATAGAGATTATATTTGATAAGTTTCTTAAGGAGGAAGTAGACGATGGCTGAGACAAACATCCTGGTAGTAGACGATGAGCAGGAGATTGCTGATCTGGTGGAGATTTATCTGGTCAGTGACGGTTATAAGGTATTTAAGGCGTCCAATGCCCAGGAGGGGCTGGATATCCTGGAGAAGGAGGATATCCAGATGGTGCTTCTGGATATCATGATGCCTGGCATGAGCGGACTGGAGATGTGCAAGAAGATCCGGGAGACCAACAACATCCCCATCATCATGCTGAGCGCCAAGTCCACGGACCTGGATAAGATCCTGGGACTGGGGACCGGGGCAGATGACTACGTGGCGAAACCGTTTAACCCCCTGGAGCTGACGGCGCGGGTCAAGTCCCAGCTGCGCCGCTATACCCAGCTGAACCCCCACAGCAATATCCATGAGAACGTACGTAATGAGATCAGCATCCGGGGCCTGACCATCAATAAGGACAATCACAAGGTGACGGTCTTTGACGAAGAGGTGAAGCTGACACCCATTGAGTTTGATATCCTCTTCCTGCTGGCGTCCAATCCGGGGAAGGTGTTCAGCACCGACGAGATCTTCGAGAAGGTCTGGAACGAGAAGGTCTATGAGGCCAATAATACCGTTATGGTACATATCCGCCGTCTCCGCGGCAAGATGAAAGAAGACGAGCGCCAGGACAAGATCATCACCACAGTGTGGGGGGTTGGATACAAAATTGAGAAATAATAAGAAAAGCAGCATGGACATGAGCCATCAGTTCCGTACCCGCCTGATCATCAACATTCTCTACAGTATGCTGGTTACCTGCCTGGTGGAGGTGTTTCTGGTGATCAACTTGTCTATGCTGGCCGGGTATTCCCGAAAGCTTGAGTGGAACAATGCGCTGCTGGCCAGGATCTACGAGTCGGACGTGGTGATTGTCCTGGGGTATGTTCTCCTGGGCATTGTCATTTTCTCGGTGACCCTGATTTTGCTTCTGGAGAAAACCATATCCTATATCGGAAGGATCTCCGATGCGATCCGCAGCATTTCCCAAGGGGATCTCAATACCACTGTCGAGGTAGTCGGCGACGATGAATTCTCCGCTATGGCGGCGAACCTCAACAGGATGGTTGCGGACATCCGCAAGCTCATGGACAAGGAGCGTGAGGCGGAGCGCACCAAGAATGAGCTGATCACCAATGTGGCCCATGATCTGCGCACTCCCCTGACCTCCATTATCGGCTATCTGGAGCTGCTTTCCGGCAAGGCGGCGCCGCTGCCTGGGGACATGCAGAAGAAGTACATAGATATCGCCTACAGCAAGACCAGACGCCTGGAGAAGCTGATTGAGGATCTCTTCGGCTTCACCAAGCTCAATTATGGCAAGATCTCTATGCAGGTGTCCCAGGTGGACATCGTCAAGCTGCTGAGCCAGCTTCTGGAGGAGTCCTACCCTAACTTTGCCCGCAAGAGCCTGTCCTATGAGCTTCAGAGCAATGTTACCGCCCGTATCATCAATGCAGACGGCAACCTTCTGGCCCGACTCTTCGACAATCTGATTAACAACGCCATCAAGTACGGCGCAGAGGGCAAACGGGTGCTGGTGAAGGTCTGTTCCCGGGAGGCGACGGTCCAGGTCTCTGTGACCAACTACGGTTATGTGATCCCGGAGGCAGAACTCCCCCTGATCTTCGACAAATTCTACCGTGTGGAGCAGTCCCGTTCCACCACCACAGGCGGTACCGGGCTGGGGCTGGCCATTGTGAAGAATATTGTGGAGATGCACGGCGGGACTATCTCGGTGAAGAGTGATCTGAACGGGACGGAGTTTCTGGTGACGCTGAAGGCGGACTTTGATGTGAACAAGGAGAATTTCGGGGTGTAGCAGACACGTGATATTTCGCTGCAAAGGCTGCATCCCCGGCTTTCATGAAAAGTAGGGGCATATAGATTATGAGGGACTGGTTTCAGAAAATCCGCAGAGAAGAAGACAGGGATCCGGCTCTGACAGGGCCGGTTCTCAGATTACTGAAAACCAGGGCGGTGGTGACTGTCCTGGTTCTGGGCAGTCTGGTTTTCTGCGCCATGGCGGTGCGGGGATATGCGGCGGAGACGGAGAGGGCGGCCTCTGCTTCTGATCTGCCTGACGGGATCTCACTTCTCCCCCAGGAGGAGACCCTGGAGAATGATATCCAGCCGGAGGAGATACAGATCCAGGAGACGCAGTTTTCCAGAGGGGATCTGAGCTTTCAGGTGGAGTATGGGTTTGAAGGGAGCGCCAAGGGCGGACGGTATCTTCCCGTGGAAGTGGCCATTGACAATGCAGGCAGCAGGCCGGTGACCGGAAGCCTGCGGATCCAGACCATGGAGTCGGATGATACCATATACAGGTATGATTATGAGGCGGATGTGGCAGCCCATGACCAGGTGGTGCTCAGGGAGTATATCCCTCTGGGCAGCCGGGCGCGGCAGCTTTATGTGTCCTATGTGGACAGCCAGGGGGAGGAGCTGGCGGGACAGCGGATCCGGCTCAATGTGAGCCTGGATGTGCCGGAGCTGTTCATCGGTGTGCTCTCGGACCAGCCGGAGACACTCAGATACCTGGACGGGGTGGGGGTCAGCTACAGTACCCTCCGGACACGGACCTTTGAGATGGAGGAGGATGATTTCCCCCGGGATGAGACCGGTCTGAACCTGCTGGACGTCCTGGTGGTGAACAATTACAAGCTGCGCAATCTGTCTGAAGAGCAGACTGCCGCCATTATGGACTGGGTTCACAGCGGCGGCGTCCTGATTCTTGGAACCGGAGAGCGGGTAGACGATACCCTGGGGCGTTTTGCGCCGGAGCTTCTGGATGACTCCTACAGCGTGCCCCAGCTGCGGCAGGTAGATCTGGGTGAGTCCTATGACCAGACCCTCGCCCTGGAGGGGGTTATGGAGATCGCCTGCGTGGATATTCCCCTTCACGGCGGCAATGTGATTCTTTCCAGCAATGGCTTTCCTTTGCTGACAGCAGCCGCCAAGGAGCAGGGCCTTATCGGCGTGGCCGCCTTTGATCTGGCAGACATTGCCTCTTTTTGTGAGCGCCAGTCCGGCTATGTGGACGCCCTCCTTACCAGCCTTCTGGGCGAGAGCCGCATCAGCCGTCTGGCCCAGGTGGCCTACAGCGGCAATTCCGGACGGTTCTGGTCGGTTCAGAGCCTGATCAATACCAGCAATCTTGAGCGGCTTCCCAGGTTGCTTCCCTACGCGGTGGTTCTCGCCTTATATCTTCTGATTATGGGCCCGTTGCTGTATGTGTTCCTCAGGAACAGGGAGCTGCAGATCTATTACCGGCGGGGAGTTCTGGTGCTGTCGCTGGTATTTTCCGTGGTAGTCTATCTGATGGGGACACAGACCCGTTTCCGCTCTACCTTTTATACCTATGCCACGATCCAGGATGTGACCGAGGATTACGTAAGCGACAGCACCTATGTGAATATCCGCAATCCCTACAACACTCCCTACCAGGTGCGGCTGAATCCTTCCTATTCCATTCTCCCGGTCACCAGAACATCCTGGAACCGGGGAAGCCAGGAGCAGGAGTTTACCGGCAGCGAATCCTGCCAGATTGTCATCAGCCGGAAGCATGGGGAGCTGGTGCTGGAGGGGCAGAACATTGCGGCATTCAGTCCCCGGTATTTCCAGATGGGCCGAAAGACTGTCAATACAGATCATGTGGGGATCACCGGGGAGGCCCATTATTTTGAAGGACATCTGAGCGGGAGTATTACCAACCGGTTTCCCTTCCCTCTGGAGAATGCGGCCCTGATCCTGTATGGCAATGTAGTCTATCTGGGCAGGCTGGAGCCCCAGGAGACTGTCCGCCTGGATGATCTGGATATGCTGCGCTTTCCATTAAACAATTCCTATGTGCTGGCAGAGTACATCACTGGGGGAAAAGGTTTTGAGGACGCGGATATCAGCAATCTGGAATATCTGGCCGCCATGCAGCGGGCCCGTATGCTGACCTTCTATCTGGACAACTATATGACCGGTTACATGGCGGACGCCCGTGTGGTGGCTTTCAGCACAGCCAAGGAAGAAAGCCAGTTTCTGGCGGATGAAGGCGCGGAGACCTATGGCCTGACTATGGTGACCTCCTCCATCGGAGTGGATTCCTTAAGGGAGCGGGTGCTGTACAGGTCCGTGCTGATGAAGACGCCGGAGGTGGTCACAGGAAGCTATGACCAGGACAGCAATTCCATGACCAGCTTAGAGCCTTTGACTCTGGAATACCAGATGGGTACCGATATCACGGTAGAGAGCCTGACCTTTGAGCAGGTATCCCTGGAACTGCGGGGAACCGGCAGCGGGGATTCCTTTGAAGTCTTTGAGGGCGGTATCTATTTCTATAATCATGGCAGCGGCAATTTTGACCGTATGGAGCTGGAAAACCGGACCATGGATGTGGAGGAGCTGCGCTCCTATCTCTCACCAGGCAATATTCTGACTGTGCGTTATGTCTATGAAGGAACCGGCGGCTATAACGCGGTTCAGCTTCCGATGCCTATGGTAGCAGGGAGGGAAAACTGATGCTGAAAATCCGAAATCTTAAAAAGGCTTACGGCAATTTACACGCCCTGGAGGGCCTGGATATGGACGTAACAGACGGTGCCCTGTTCGGTTTCGTGGGGCCCAATGGCGCAGGCAAGACTACCACGATCCGGATCATGACAGGGCTGCTGGCGCCGGACAGCGGAAGCGTGGAATTTGACGGACAGGATGTGGTGGCCCGACCCGGGTATCTGAAGGAAAGGATCGGCTATGTGCCGGACTATTTCGGGGTTTATGACAATCTGAAGGTGTGGGAGTACATGGATTTTTTTGCTTCCTGCTATGGCCTGGAGGGTCTGACTGCCCGCAAACGTTCCCTTACCCTTCTGGACCAGGTGGGACTGGGCAATAAAGCGGATTCCTACGTGGACGGCCTGTCACGGGGCATGAAGCAGCGGCTCTGTCTGGCCCGGGCCCTGGTTCACGATCCGCCTGTGCTGATCATGGATGAGCCTACAGCCGGACTGGATCCCAGGACCCGGCTGGAGTTTCGGGACACCTTGCTGGAGCTTAATGAGCAGGGCAAGACCATAATTATCAGTTCCCATGCTCTGCCTGATCTGGCAGAGATCTGTACAGAGGTGGGCATCATTGACCGGGGGAAGATGATCCTGGGCGGTTCCCTGGAGGAGATCATCGGCAAGGTCCAGACCTCCAAGCCCCTGACGATTTCCGTGTTCCAGAACATGGATCAGGCGATCCGCATTTTAAAGGAGCACCCTCTGGTTCACACGATGACCATCAAGGATCAGGAGATCATGATAGGCTTTACCGGGGATACCCGGCAGGAATGCGGGCTGCTGGCCCAGCTGGTGGCGTCTGGCGTTCTGGTCCGTGGCTTTGAGCGGGAGGCAGGCAGTCTGGAAGCAGTCTTCATGCAATTGACCAGACAGGATGAGGAAAGGGTGGTTTTATCCTATGAAGCAGAATCCGATCTATAGGCGGGAGACCATGGTCAGCGCACGCAGCTTCCGTCTGGCCCTGATCCCCATGATATTCAATGGGATCCTGGCTCTGGTGGCTTTGCTGAACCTGTATTCAACCCTGGGCCAGGTGAAGCTGACTGCGGAGATCCAGTATTCCAATTTCATGAATCTGTATATGTTTGTAGCTGTGCTGGAATTTGTCATGGTAGTCCTTCTGATGCCGGCCCTGACAGCCGGGAGCATCAGCGGAGAGCGGGAGCGGCGGACCCTGGAACTGATGCTGACCACGAAAATGACCCCGGCCGACATCATTTTCGGGAAGCTGGCCGCTTCTTTAAGTACCATGGTGCTTCTGATTGTGTCCAGTTTTCCGGTTCTGGCCATGATGTTCATCTATGGCGGGGTGACGGTCCGGGATATGGGCCTTCTCTTGCTGTGTTATATGGTGGCAGCCCTGCTGGTGGGCAGCATCGGCATCTGCTGTTCGGCAGTATTTAAAAAGACGATGGTAGCTACGGTGGCTTCCTACGGAGTACTGGGGATCCTGGTATTGGGTACCTGTCTGGCTAACCAGCTTGTGCTGTATCTTCAGCAATGGGGCGGGGATGCCTGGCTGGTGTCCGCCGGACAAAATGGGACAGCGGCAGATTCCGGACATTTTCTCTATCTGCTTCTGGTGAATCCTACTACCACCTTTTTCCTGACCATGCTGCGGATGGCCGGCCAGGAACAGGGCGGTGGATTATTCTCCCGGCTCTTTGGCAATCACAGTCTGGAGAGCATCCACAATACCTGGGTTGCAGGCAGTATTGTCATCCAGCTGGTTATGGCAGGAGTATTCCTGTGGATGGCGGTGCGGGCCCTGGAGAGGAAAAAGCGGTGAAGGGGAGAGACGGCAGCGCAGGGAAACGGGTGCCGGAGGTATCTGCCAAAAGCTGCAATCTGCATGGCTGCATACGGCTGGAAGGCTGGATGTGCCTTCGAATATGGTTAAGAGGAGATTTGAGACAATGGTGACAATATCCTATAAATGTCCAAACTGTGGCGGTGACCTGCGTTTCCACCCGGCAAGTCAGAATTATAAGTGTGAATTCTGTGATTCCCGGTTCAGTCAGGAAGAGCTGGAGGCCATGAAGCCCCAGGGAGGTGACAGCCCGGAGGATGAGGGTGCGGGCGGACCGGCGGGAGCCGGAGCATCAGCAGAAGGTGGAGCGTCGGCGGGAGCCGGAGCATCAGCCACCGGGGGAGCTGCTGACGGCAGCAGCGGGAGTGATGGTGCCGGAACCGGCGGCGGAAAGGATGACTTATCCGGAGAGATATACGCCGACTGCTATATCTGTCCAAGCTGCGGCGCGGAGATCGTGACAGAGCCTACTACCACGGCCACCTTCTGCTATTACTGCCACAATCCGGTGGTTCTGTCCCAGCGGCTGAAGGGCAGCTACCATCCTGACCGGATCATTCCTTTTGCCATTGACCGGAAGAAGGCTCTGGAGATCTTTGACCAGTGGATCCGGACGAAGAAATATGTTCCCAGGGATTTTTACACAAAGGATCAGATCGAGAAAATGACAGGCGTGTATTTCCCCTACTGGCTTTACGACTGCCAGGTAAAAGCCAGTGTGGATGCCAGAGCCGATAAGGTCAGCAGCTGGGCAGCAGGCAATGTCCGTTTCACCAGGACAGATCAGTATGATGTCAGCCGTGAAGGCCGTATGGAGGTACATGACGTTCCCCGCACCGCTTTATCCAAGGCTAACCGCCGTCTGGTTGAGGGGGTCTTCCCCTTTGACATGACGAAACAGAAGGAATTCCATATGGGATATCTCTCCGGATTTTTTGCGGAGAACCGGGATATCGAATCAAAGTCCCTGGCTTTGGAGGTGGAGCAGGAGGTGGAGTCCTATGCAAAGCAGTCCCTGGCCAGCCAGATCTCTGGCTACAGCTCAGTGCAGATCCAGGCTTCCCGGGCCAGTCTGGAGCGCCCCGCCTGGAAATACACCCTGCTTCCGGTCTGGACCCTGACCTACAAGGATAAGAAAAACGGAAAGATCTACTACTTTGCCTGCAATGGTGAGAGCGGCAAGATCTGTGGGGAACTCCCGGTGGACAGCGGACGCCTGGGCAGACTGTTTGCCACGATCTTTGTGCCGGTGGCGGCAGTGCTGCTGGCGATCGGGTATCTGATTGGATAGGGGGATAGCATGAACAGGAAGAAATTTTATCTGGATAGAAAGAAGAATGGCTGGTCCGGTGTGATAGCGGCTTTGTGTCTGGTTCTTTTTGTGCTTTTTGTGCCTTTGCCGGACACACTTGTAGGGATGGAAGCCTATGGAGAGACGGCTGCGTCAGCCCCGTCTGATTCCCGGCGTGTCTTCGACCAGGCAGGGCTCTGGGACGATGAGGAGATCAGTATCATGGAGACCCGCATCCAGGAGCTGCAGAACCAGATGAAAATGGATGTGGTTCTGGTTACCACCACAGACGCCCAGGGCAAAAGCAGCCGGGATTACGCCGATGATTTCTATGATCAGGGCAGCTTTGGCACCAGAAAGGACCACAGCGGTGTTCTGTATCTGATTGACCTGGACAACCGGGAGCTGTATATTTCCACCTCGGGAACCATGATCCGTTTTCTCACGGACAGCCGCATTGAGGAGACTCTGGATCATGGGTACGAGTATGCGGTTCAGGGCGATTACCAGGGAGTGGCCGAGAGCTTTCTGGAGGATACCGGCATCTGGTACCGCAAGGGGATTCCCGGCGGGCAGTATAACTATGACACAGAGACCGGTAAGATCAGCCGCTGCCGTCATATAAGTCTGCTGGAAGCCCTGATTGCCCTGGCGGCAGCAGCCATTGCAGCAGCCCTGGTGTGCCGGAGTGTGAAAAAGGAATATGCCATGGAGGCGACCCGCAGTCAGGCGTCCAATTTCCTCATGGCCTACCGGGCAGACTGCCAGTTTGCCCTCCACGGCCGGCAGGACAATCTGGTCAATTCCTTTACACGTCAGACAGTCATTCCCCGGAACCAGAATATGGCCCGCCCTGGTGGATTTTCATCTGGCAGCTCTGGCAGAAGCTCCACCCACAGCTCCTCTGGAGGACGGAGCCATGGAGGCGGAGGAAGGAGATTCTGAGAAATCAGGAGTTATCGTTACAGTTCATGGGGAAGAAAGTAAAAGATCTTTCTTGAACTGTCAGGAATTCATTGCAAATAATGTCCCTTTTTTGACATGAAAATGAAGAAAAATTCACTTTGAAGCCGAAATGGCAGAAAAGTGAATTTTTTTTCATTTTTTTATGCCGCCAAACCAGCTAAGATGTTACTGGTCTATGGTAAACGACAGAACATTTTCCGTTTACGACGGATCCACGATGTTTTTTATAAAAGAAGAAATAGGAAAAACACATTCAAACACGAGGAGGAAACAATTATGGCAGTTATGGATATGGCCAACAGCCTGCCTATGTGGCTGGCTTGCGGACTGGCGGTGGCGCTGGTGCTGGCGCAGGCAATTATCTTTGCGCTACATGCATACAAAGCGGGGCAGAAGATGGGACTATCAGAGAGTCAGATGAAAAGGGCGGTCAAGAGCAGCGCGATCACTTCCATCGGGCCGTCCATCGTGATTTTAAGCGGCATGCTGTCGCTGCTGATTACAGTAGGAGCCCCTATGGCGTGGATGCGCCTTTCCTTTATCGGATCAGTCATGTTCGAATCTATCGCAGCCGGGTTCGGTACCAGTTCTGTAGGTGTCCAGCTTGGCGCAGATGAGATGACAGAGCTGGCCTTCTGTATGGCCGTGTGGACTATGATCCTGGGTTCTGTCGGCTGGATCATCTTCGCTACCTTCTCCGCAGGCCGCATGGACAAGGTGCAGAAGAAGCTGGCCAAAGGCGACCCGGTCATGCTGAGTACCATCGCGGGCGCCGCTATTGTGGGTTCCTTTGCGGCCTTGTCCTCTACTCATCTGGTAAGCCTTAACAAGAATTCCCTGGCCTGCGTACTGGGAGGGGTGATCATGGCGGTGATGATCTTCATCACTGAGAAATTTCAGGTAAAATGGCTGAAGGAATGGGCGCTGACCTTTTCGATTCTGGGAAGTATGATTATTACGGTACTGGTGTAAAAAATGGCCGTATGCCGTAGCGGTTCAGGGACTGGACTGTTACGGGGCCTGGAGAGTACATTCTCATAACAAGGAGGAAAATTTCATGGATAAGAAAGAATATTTTGATAAAGAATACATGCCCAGCATGAACCGGATCGGCGTTATTACCGGATTCTTAGGGGTGCTGGCATCCTTTGCACCGGCCCTTGTGCTGGCTGTGGTCTACGGGATCCTGCCAAGGCCTGCGGCACTGGTGACTGCATTTATCTCAGCGGCTTCTACCTTTGGCATTCTCTGGTTTGTGGAGCCAGTGTCCTACTTTGCCGTGCTGGGGCCGGTGGGTACCTATATGGCATTTCTGTCCGGCAACATTTCCAACATGCGCGTGCCCTGTGCCAGCATGGCCCAGGTGTCCGCGGGGGTGCAGCCGGGAACAGAGGAGGGCTCCATTATCTCTACCCTGGGTATGGCAGTGTCCATTGTGCTGAATATTTCGATCCTGACCATCGGTGTGATCCTGGGAAGTTCCGTGCTGTCCATGCTGCCGGATTCGGTCCGGGAGGGACTCAACTACCTGCTTCCGGCGCTGTTCGGTGCTTTGCTGGTGCAGTTCGGTATAAAGCAGAAGGGACTGGCGTCCACGATTCTGGTTTATGCGGTGCTGCTGTCGGCAGCTATCAAGGCAGGTATCTTTAGCTGGCTGCCGGGGGCCAGCAACTATCTGGGGATTCTGACCAGTGTGTTCTTAAGTATTATTATTGCGGTGGTTACGTATAAAAAGGTGAAGTAAGGAGCAGCTGACGGAAAGTAAAGGGGCTGTGAAAAAGGTCGCGGCTGCCTGCGGATAGCTGACGAAAGATCACGTAAATCCGTGATTTTCAAAACCGCGGGACGGACTTTATTCACGGCCCCTGATCAGGAGGATATTACATGTTGGAAAAACAAGCAGTATATGAGGAAGTGCAGCGCCTGGAGCAGCAGTGTACGGATATCTGCCGTTATCTGTGGGCGCATCCGGAGACAGGCGGAAATGAGAAGCTGTCTGTGGAATATCTGACCGGAATTCTGGAACAAGAAGGCTTTAGGGTGAAAAAGGGCAATGCCCCGGAATATGCATCCGCGGTAAGAAATGGCAGCAGGCCGGAGTACGCATCTGCGGTAAAAAATGGCAGCGGCCCGGAATATGCATTTCTGGCGGAGTATGGTTCCGGCGGGCCGGTGATTGCTGTTCTGGCGGAGTATGACGCGCTGCCGGGGCTTTCCCAGAAAGCTTGTGCCGTCAGGGAGCCGGTGGAAGCCGGCGGGCCGGGGCATGGCTGCGGTCATAACCTGCTGGGAGCGGCCTCAGTCACAGGAGCTATTGCGGTGAAACGGTATCTTGAGAAGAGCGGCATTGCCGGAACCGTGCGTCTCTATGGCTGTCCGGAGGAGGAGCTGCTCAGCGGTAAGGTGCGTATGGCAGCTGCCCACATGTTCGACGGCTGCGATCTGGCCGTAAGCTGGCATCCGGGCAGCGTCAACAGTGTCTATGACGGAGGGTATCTGGCAAATGTTTCCGCAAAGTTCTTTTTCAAAGGGCAGACCTCCCATGCGGCTTTTGCTCCTGAGCGGGGAAGGAGCGCCCTGGACGCAGTGGAGCTGATGAATGTGGGCGCCAACTATCTGCGGGAGCATGTGATCGATAAGGCGCGGATCCATTATACTACCGACAGCGGCGGCTTTGCCCCCAATATTGTCCCGGATCACGCCAGTGCCTGGTATTTCGTCCGGGCGCCTCACATGTATCAGGTGAAGGAGATTCTGGAGCGGCTTGACAAGATTGCCCAGGGAGCTGCCCTGATGACCGAAACTAAGAGCGAAATGCAGGTGGGGTACGGCTGTTATGAGATGAAGGAGAACCATGCATTTGCCGATCTGTGCTACGCCAATCTGAAAGAAGCCGGAACCATCCGGTATACCCCGGAGGAGCTGGCCTTTGCAAAGGAGCTTCAGGACACCCTGGACCCGGCGGTCGTAAAGGAAGAAGAGAAAATGTACCGCCGCGGCCCGGTACTGATGGCAGACTTCGTGGCACACCGGGACTTCTGGGAGCGGGTGCCTCTGACCGCATCTTCCGACAGTGGAGACGTGAGCCAGATCGTGCCCATGGGCCTTCTCAATACCACATGCTGGCCTGCAGGCTGCTCACCCCACACCTGGCAGGCTTCTGCTGCCTGCGGAAGCACCCTGGGAGAAAAAGGTGCCCTCCACGCTGCCAGGTCTATTGCCGGTATTGTCTGCGATTTGCTGAACCAGCCGGAGGTAGTGGAGAAGATTCGGAAAGAATTCGAAGAAGCCGGAGGCCAGGAGTATCAGCCGGTGTGCGGATGAGATTATTACCGTTCACGGGGGGCATCTTCTTGTCCGGCTCCGC